>JAKSQS010000240.1 GCA_024404055.1 Clostridia bacterium
GACAAATCCCTGTTTTCTGTTATAATAGTAACGGAAAGGCAACCGATAACGGTTACGCCCTCAAAAGAAAAACTGTTAAAGAATAACCGCTAACTTTGTCAGGGTTGGGCGGTTATTTCTTTTTGCATGAAACAATAATTGTCACGAAGACCGTCCCGACACTCAGTCTGCAATCAAACATCGTGTGTGTTCACTCTCGTGTTTGTGCTTTTTCAACAGTGCATAATAAGCTGTGCGCCTTCGGTTTTCAGCTCATTTAAACGAAACTCAAAAGCCTCTGTTGCTTCCTTTTCAAATGCCGGAGCGGCATCTGTGCCAAGCAGTGTAAGTATTTCTTTTGTAAAGCGCGGATTCAGTATAAGCAGGGGACCGAGAAGGGCTGTGGCAAATAAATTGCCGTCGTGAAAGCCCTCAAATTCATCATCGGGGTTGTTGCCCACACCGCCGCCGACCTTTATAAACGGCAGGTTTTTCACATTGTAGTAAAAATCAAACTGCGACTTGCAGCCAACCATTTCATACCCGTTATATGTGCCGAAAAACATGGAGTTATGACGGTCATCCATAAATCGCTTTGTATAATGCGGATAAAGCCCGAGAGCCGGAATTTCCCCGTCGTCACAGAGGATTTTTTCGCCGAGAATGCTCATGGCGTTACCTGTGAAAAGCACCACAGTGCCGCTTGCAATGACCTCGGCAAGTCTGTCTTTAAGCGGCATAAGCTTTGTGAGCACCTTGCTTACCGTCAGCTCCGACATGGAGCCGAGATAAAGCATATCAACATGATTATCTGCAAAATACGGCTTTTCGGTGAACGCTGTCATTTTAATTTCCGCGTCCGGCAGACATTGCGAAAGGTAACGGATGTTTGCCATATCGCCGTAAAGACAGCAGATTTCGGGGTATAACGCCTCAATAATCATTCTTCATTCCTCCCCGCGTCAATAAGCTTTTGTTTAATTTCGTCGCGTATCTGCTGACCTCGTGTAACAAAATTCACATCATGCAGCACATATACGGTGTCAACGCCCGAGGTCGGAACATATTTCACAACCTCGTGATAATCCTGCACAAAGGTCATCTTTTCGGCAGGTATGCCTGCCATAAGAAGTCTTACCCGGTGGTCAAGATACCGCTGACCGCCGACAATAATCTGTTTGATTTTCGGGTCGTTAAGATATTCATAGTCGGTGTCGAATATCCACGCGATGGTTTCACTCTTTTTCGGGTCTCTGAAATATTCGTCAAGCAGGAGAACAAGGCATTTTTCGCCGTCTTCACGGGCGACAGCCTCAAACACTGTGGAAGCTGCTGAAACATTCTGTCCCTTGCAAAGCACGGATTTCAGCGTTATATCACCGATTTTCTGCGTTGTCTCACGGCTCTGCGGCGGATAAACATCCTTAAGATAATTCGCCAGGACATCGCTTTCCATGCCCATTTCGCGGAACATCGCTATCACCGAAACATAATTATATATGTTATGCACGAAAAGGGAATTGGCAGGATAAATAAATATGCCCTTCGGCTCTCTGACAGTTATGGTATGGTTTTCATAGTTGACCTTTTCCACAAAATAGTCACAATGCGGACGCTTAAAGCCGCAGCACGGACACTCATAGTCGCCTATCAGACGGTAGTTTCTGTATTTATATACCGGCTTTGTGCCGCAGATGCTGCAAACGGGAAAATCGTCTGTAAGTGACGGACGGGGATTGGTTTTAAGATCTGCCACGCCGTAAAAAACACGGCGGTTATTTTTGCCTATATCCACGCACAGAGGGTTGTCCGCATTCACAATATAAAATGTATCGGGCGACAGCTCCGCCGCTTTTTCCATTTTTTCCCTGATATAGTTCGGGTGGGCGTTGCCGAGCATGGAATCTCTGCCGATGTTTGTGATAATGGCATACTGCGGCTTGATTGCCGGCAGGTTGATGGGGGACACAAGCTCGTCCATTTCAACCACAGCCGCATCCTTTGTGCTGCGGTTAAAGATGTTCACCGCGCCCAGCAGACACCTTGCGTGTCCGGCGTGATGGTTTGCGCCCCAGTCGTTATATGTCACGCTCATGCCCTGCAAGGTGAGAAGCTTTGCCACCATGCCCGTAACCGTTGTTTTGCCGTTTGTGCCGGAGGCAATAACCGTCAGCGGCGGTTTTTTAACATATTTCAGAAAATCCGGGCATATGCGCATTGCGCCCATACCGGCATGGTCGCTGCGCTCCTTGCCCTGCTTTTTGTAATATACCATCAGTCCCTTTCCGGCAAGCAGAGCCGGATAAAAGGCAAGCTTGTTTTTGATTTTTCCCATTTCTCTTTAAATCTGCTGTTTTGCAGACAACCTCCGCTTTAGTGTTTTATATGAAGCTTTACGAGAATTTTATTGATTTGCTCCTTGCCGACCACATCGTTTATGCCGCCTGTGAAATATGCTGCAAGGAAATACAGTCCGCCGCCGCATACGGCGTAAACGCCGAGCTGTATAAGCAGCATAAGCCTTCCTTCATGCATAACAGGCCATGCCTTCAAAAGCACAAGCACGGCAATAATCAGCACCGCTGTGCCGGGAACAAATTTAAGAAATGCCGTAAATACCTTTTTAAATTTAAAGTTATATGTCTTTTTCAGCGAAATCAGCAGCATAAGCAGCGTTAAGGACTGACCGATTATGCTTGATACCGATGCGCCGACATACGCATTCATTCCAAGCCTGTCCATAAGATATATTATGGGCAGGTCAAACGCAGCGTTTGCGACGATACCTATTAAATTATATATACACACATTTTTTCCCTTGCCGATGCTTTGCATGGACATACCGACAATCGTTGCCAT
>JAKSQS010000241.1 GCA_024404055.1 Clostridia bacterium
AACATCACGGTTATCACTGCGTATGCGGTGTATATCGCCTTGCGGTTATACAGTCCGTCCACATTTACAACAGTGAGAATGCCAAAGAGCAGAGCCTCAAAAAGCACAAGTCCTCCTGCAAAAATCAGCGCCTTTTTCCCGGCTTTGATTTCTCTGCCCTTTTTGGCAGAAGCGCACAGCAGAACGCCGCCCGCAAAGCCCGCGCCTGCAAGCACGGAGTTCAGCCCGACGAGCAGAAGATCGGTCCAGTCAAGGAAGGTGTAATAAAAAGCGTAAAGTCCGTAAATGAATGCCGCGGCAAGCACCGCAAACCACATGGGGAACAGTTTTTTGTTGCCGAATACGGAAAACAGTTTCTTTTCGGTGGAGCTCATATTATATCCTCGCTTTCAATAGTTATAAACGAATATCCGTCAAGCGTGATGCTTTCCGGAATTTCTCCGCGGTATGTTTCTTCATAATCCGTACCTTTGTTCAGGGTGCGGATTATAACATTTTGTCCTTTTATGCCGCTGATTTCAAGCCTTATTTCCTCCGCGTTTTCGCCGATATTGGCGATACACAGCAGCTTTTTATCACCTTTTGCGGCGCAGGTGTAAACAAATCCCTCGCCGTGACTTTCGCATTCATTTTTCTGTTTGTAAAGCTCATCAAACTGCTTAAAGGCGTAATATGTTTTTGACGGCTCAAGGCCGGGAAGGTTATACAATCCGCCGTACTCCACCCAAACCTGGGCATCGTAATACATGGCGGCATCTATGGGGCACCTCTGCATTTCATACAGACTTGCCGCCGCGTGAGAAGCTCCCTTTTCATTGCGGTAATTGATATAATTCTGCACGCGTCTGTTGTCCGTTTCAATGTCGCATATGTTAACATTCCACTCCGCGTCAATGCACTCGGTTTCGGAAAATCTGTATTTATCAAGGGTATCGCGCACAAAGCGGCTTTCGATTTCAATTTTTTCAAGGTACTGCTTGCCGAGATAGCCGTGGTAGGTGAAGAAATCGAGCGGAGCATTTTCTTCCCGCACATATTCAAGAAAGTTTGTAAAATACGATGCGTCACCGGAAACCCAGCGCCCGTTTTCAAACTTTCCGAGAATATAACAGCTTGAATATCCGCCGACTTTCACCTCCGGGTGAAGCTCCTTGATTCTCTTAGCCGTTAAGGCGTAAAGTTCATAATACTGCTCTGCCGTGCCGATCCAGTTGGGGCAGCCGTAGGGCTCACACTCGGGATTCAGTCCGTCCGGCTCATTCCAGACCTCCCAGTAGTCAATGCCGAAATGGAAGCCGTTTGCCCAGCCGTCGTTATAATGCCTCACGATATGCTCACAGACTGATGCCCACTTTTGCGGGTCTGACGGGGCAAAAATATTGAACTTTTTCGGTTCGTGCTCAATGGTAACGCCCAAGCGGTACATTACTTTTATGTTGTTTTCAATGAGAGGCTTTATGTAATAATCCGTCAGGGTGAAATCATAGGATTTTTCGTCATCGGGATCGGCGGAATAATCGGGGAAAATGCACGGGATATCAACATAATGGGCGTTGCCGTGGTAGCCCGTGTCGTGAAGCCTTGCAAAAACCGGATTAAGAGCCGTGAAGCTCGGAAGCAGAGGCCCGTAATTCGATTCGCGGGCAGCATTATTAAAGCCGTGAACTGGCTTGATTTTGCCGGTTATATTATTGAAATCCGCTCTGACGGTTACCATTTTAATCCCTCGCAAATCTTTTCAAGTAAAGGTACTCACCCGACGGGTGCACGCCGAGACGCTCAAAGCCGCATTTTTCATACAGATGCTGTGCGGGGATGTTATCCGTCGCCGTTCTGAGCAGAAGCCCCGCATAGCCTTCGGAAGCAATGTCGGCAAATATCTCTTTAATAAAAGCCGTGCCCACGCCTTTGCCCTGCTCCGAATCCCGCACGGCAATGCCGCACCACGGAACCGTTCTGTCAATATCCCAGATGAACGCAAGGGCAACAAGCTCATCGCCCTCAAAAAAAACAAAAAAAACGTGGTCCTTTTTGCCGTTTTCAAAGAACTCCATTGTCCTTTTCTCGTTGCCGTGGTTCACATTGAAAAAGCGCGTGCTTTTTTCCTCCATTGAGGCGTAAAAGTCAATTATATTTTCTTTGTCGCGCTGTTCCATTCTTCTTATTTTCAAATCAATCACGCCTTTTATCATTTAATTAATCTCAGTATAACACACAGAAAATGCCGGCACAACAACACATCAATGGTCATTTCTGTTATGCCATGAAGCTTGGTATCAAAAAACCTGAACTTTACAAAAGTATCAGAAAACTTATTGCGTAACTCATACTTGAATATATGCTTTTTGAGAGGACGGTATTTACTGACCTCTATCTTGTCGTGCCCGAATTTGCATTTTTTATCACCATCTTGGATTTGCGGACCCGAGCCTCTTTTTTTACCGTTTTTTCTCGGACTTTTACAATCGCCTATCTATAATATTTTTATTATAACAACATTACACAAAATAAGCAATATATTCCGAAAATAATTCACCATCACAGAAAGGAGGACAAATATGCCCAATAAATACGAAGAATACTACAAATTAGCAAAGCGAACAGAAGAAAACTTAACCCGTTCAAAATCCAACTGGACTGCGTTTCTTGATACAGCGGCACGGGTATATAAATACCCGTACAGCGAACAGCTCCTTATCTTTGCTCAGAGGCCTGAAGCAACAGCTTGTGCCGAGTTTTCTGTTTGGAATGAAACGATGAACCGCTTTGTCAAAAAAGGTTCCAAAGGTATCGCCCTGCTCGATA
>JAKSQS010000242.1 GCA_024404055.1 Clostridia bacterium
TTTCCGAAAAGAATATATTATACCTGCAATCCCGGCGGTCAGGGTCACGGCTATATAAAACGCCTTTTTATAGACCGCGTATACGAAAGCGGAGAAAATCCGGATGACTACATTTTTATAAAAGCACTTGCGACGGATAACAAGGCGTTGATGAAAAGTCAGCCTGACTATGTAAAGCAGCTTGAGGCACTGCCTGAAAAGCTGAAGCAGGCATGGCTTTACGGAAACTGGGATATTTTTGACGGACAGTTTTTCGAGGAATTCAGGGATAATCCCGACGGGTACGAAACAAGGCAGTGGAGCCATGTTATTGAACCTTTTGCCCCCACAGACGGCATGAATATTTACAGAAGCTATGACTTCGGTTATCACCGCCCGTTTTCCTGCGCGTGGTGGGCGGTTGACAGAGAGGGTGTTTTATACAGAATACTTGAATTATACGGCTGCACCGCCACGCCTAACGACGGCGTTCGCTGGAGTCCCGAAAAGCAGTTTTCGGAAATATCAAGAATTGAGCGCGAGCATCCGTGGCTGAAAAACAGAAAAATAAGGGGCGTTGCAGACCCCTCTATATGGGACACCTCAAGAGGGGAAAGCATTGCGAGAACTGCGGAAAAATACGGACTGTTTTTTGAACCCGGCGACAACAAAAGAATAGCCGGCTGGATGCAGTGCCATTACCGGCTGAGCTTTGATGAAAACGGATACCCGATGATGTATGTGTTTAAAAATTGCAGAGCGTTTATCCGCACCGTTCCGCTGCTGCTTTATTCGGAAAATATACCCGAGGACCTTGACACAACGGGTGAGGACCATGTGGCTGACGAATGGCGTTATATGTGTATGTCAAGACCGATTCCTCCGAAAACGGTGAAGCAGGAGGAAATTTTGACCGATGACCCGCTCGATATGCTCAAAAAGAAGAACACGGCATACACTGGCGGAATTTATAATTTCAGAAAATGAAAGGATTCGATATGGAAGAAATAATCATAGGCGAGCAGCAGATAAGGTCTGCCGCGCATACCCTGAGAAAGTATAAGCAGGGGAGAATAAATCTCGAAAGAAAAATTGTGGAAAACGAGCAGTTCTGGAAGCTGCGCCATTGGGAGCAGATGCGCCCGGAAAGCAACATACCAGCCACGGGCTGGCTGTGGAATGTAATCGTTTCCAAGCACGCAGATATGGAGGACGGATACCCGGAGCCTAATATACTTGCGCGCGAGGAAAGCGACAAGCAGGAGGCAAAAAACCTTTCAAGCATAATCCCCGTGGTGCTTGAGCAGAACGGCTTTCGCAAAACCTATTCGGAATGCGGCTGGTACAAGCTCAAGCAGGGCAGCAGCGTTTTCGGCGTTTTCTGGGACGGCGGAAAGTTAGGCGGTTTGGGTGATATTTCAATAAAGAAAATAGACCTGCTGAATCTGTTCTGGGAGCCGGGCATATCCGATATACAGAAATCAAAAAATGTTTTTCATGTTGAGCTTGCCGACCGTGCCGAAATTGAGGCAAAATATCCCGTTTGCGCCGGCAAAACGGGAACGGCGGAGGAAATAACGAAATATATTTACGATGAAAGCATTGACACAACGGATAAATGCGCCGTTGTTGACTGGTATTACCGCAGGAATATAAACGGAGTTAATACGCTTCAATATTGCAAGTTTACGGGTAATACGGTGCTTTACGCATCTGAAAACGACCCGGTTATGCGTGAAAGCGGATGGTACGCGCACGGCAAGTATCCGTTTGTTATTGATGCACTGTTCAAAATTGAAGGAAGTCCGTGCGGCTACGGGTATACGGATATTTGCAAGGACACACAAATAAATATTGACCGGCTGAATTATGCTATTATCGATAACGCGGTCAAGGGCTCAAAAATCAGATATTTCATAAGAAGCGACGGCGGCGTTAACGAGGATGAATATGCCGACTGGAACAGGGACTTCGTGCATACCTCCATGAGTCTCGGTGATGACAGCATAAAGCAGATAAAAATCGAACCGCTTGACCAGCTTTATGTTGCGGTGCTGAATAATCAGATAGAAATGCTCAAATATACAACCGGAAGCACAGATGTTTTAAACGGCAGTGCGCGGACCGGTCGGACGGCGGCATCGGCAATTGCCGCATTGCAGGAGGCGGGCGGAAAAACAAGCCGGGACATGATAAGCGCCACTTACTGCGCGTATAAGGAAATAATTATCATGGTTATTGAGCTTATAAGGCAGTTTTATTCCGTTGCAAGGCAGTTTCGCATTGTGGGTGAAAACGGCTTTCCCGAATATGTTTATTATTCTAATGAAAATATTTCAGTGCAGAATCAGGGCAGCGACTACGGAGTTGAGCTCGGAGAAAGGTGTCCGCAGTTTGATATAGATGTTCATGTGCAGAAGGCATCAACCTATACGAAGATGGCGCAGAACGATTTTGCCTTGCAGCTTTATAATTCCGGGGTTCTCAATCCCTCAAACAGCGTGCAGGCGATTATGCTGCTTGAGCTTATGGACTTTAAGGGTAAGGACGAGCTTATTGAAAAGATAAGCCGAATGGGCGAGCTTTTTTCCGGCGTTGAGCTTGCGGATGCGGTTAAGGCAAAAAAGAGAGCTGCCGCGAACGGTGAGCATTATATGGTTGCAAGAGCACGGGAAAAAGCCAGAAATTCCGTTTTGCCCGCAGACTGATTTTGCAAGTTGATTTTTTCGGCATATATGGTATAATAAATCTAATTTTGTCTTTTCTATCTCCTTTTCTCTTCATTATCTTTTAT
>JAKSQS010000243.1 GCA_024404055.1 Clostridia bacterium
GCACAGCCGACGGAAATAATGAAGGAGTCCGAAAAATCATAATTATTATTTGATAACACAGCCGTCATTGCAAGTGCACAGGCGGTTTTGCCGGAGCCTGTAACCAATAAGGCAACCCCGTTATTCTCATTAAGATAAAACCTTGCTGTTTCGGGCATATTCGGAAGAACCGTTTCGCTTGATTCGGGACAGTATTTTTCAAAAAGAAGCTGTGCTTCACCTATGTCATCACCGCTCATTTCACCTATTTCAAACTTCGGTATAATCAGAGCTTTTATTTTAACGGGCTTTGATGACTTGTCTGCGCCGCAGGCAGATGAACAGACAAGAACCGCGGCAGCGATAAACATACAAACAAGTGATTTTATGTTTTTTTTCAAGATTTTCCCTCCGTATGTTATGACTTGATGAAACAATTATTCACCTTTTCTGTTTTGAAAACTTCGGCTTGTTCCGTTTCCGATAATTCATAAAAGGTTTATTTCAGCAAGGCATCGGTCACATAAGGCTTCCATTGCTTTGTTTCAAGGTTGTAAGCTCCGAACCCCGCACAGTATTCCCAGTAAGCATAAGGCAGGTTATATTCTTTCAGACAGTTTACCGCATCGGTAAGGAAAGCGTTCACTTCCTTTTCGTCAACCTGTTTCAGATATACTCCGATTTCACCTACAACTACCTTTGTGCCGTGCTTTTCCTGATAGTCGGCAGCCAGCTTAACGGCTGCGGCGAATTCATCCGCAGCCTCTTTGCTGTAAGGAACGCTTTTCTGATAGCTGTCATCCATCCATTCCGCTCCCTGATGTGTAAACTCCATCGGGGAATAATTATGAACATCAATAATCAGATACGGGTCGCGGTGATTAATGCGAAGTTCGTTAAGTGAAGATGAAACATTAAAGTTTTTTGATGCAAGTACGATAATTCTGTCTTCGTCAATTTCGCGTATTGCGGCGGTAACCTTATTCTGAATGTAGTTCCACCTTGCATAGGTCATTTTTCCGCTGTTATTATTGGGCTCATTAAGAATTTCAAGCATAAGCTTGTCAGGATAATCCTTGTATCTTTCGGCAACCTGCTTCCAGACCGAAACAAGCTTTTCAATAATTTGAGTCGAGGGATCATTGTTTAAATCCTCCCAGCCGTGAAGCTCGAGAATAACGGACAAATCCGATTCAAGTGCGTATTTCAGCGTTTTGTCAAGGTTATATGCGGCGCTTTCATTTAAACTGCCGTTATCATCAAGCATACAGCACAAATTTGCCGGAAGCCTGATAAAGTCGAAGCCTTTTTCGCTGATGTTTTCAAATGTTTCTTTTTCAAGGAACATTTCACGCGGCCATCCGGCATCCATACCCGTAACATTGATTCCTCTTTTCAGCGAATCCTTGACGGATATAACATCTTCATTTATCTCATCAGGGCGTGACAGAAAATATCTGATTGTACTGCATATGCCGCCGAAGAATGCTTTGACCTTTTCAAAAAACTTCATATCGGCTTTTTTGTAAGCGGTATATTCCGCTGCCTTGAATTCGGATTTGACAACCGTATTGTCATTAATATCAACAAGCTTTATTGCGGGTCTGATTCCCGTGCCCGTGAAAGATGTGAAATAGGGATAAACATTGTAATAATAGCTGCGGCCGTAAAGCGTACCGTCCGTGCATACCGCGCAGGCGGCGTGGCTCCAGTCGGAGGGTGAGCGAAGCCGCCAGTATGATATGCCTTCCGAAACAAAAAGCCCCTGACACTTTGCGTAGTCTGTTCCGGCGGCAATTTTTGAAGCATCGTCTTTCCAGTGCTCCGTGATTTTCATTTCGTTCGCAGACGGCAGAAAGACCTTGTCGTATATGTCCTTCCAGAAATCGTCCATATAGTTTGTGACGATGTTTTCCTTTTCTTCCGGCGAAAAAGCGGTATCGGCAAAGTCGGCGTTGAGCCAGCTTCTTATGCTGCTGTTTACATAATAATTTGAAAAATCGTAGCCGAGCGTGTCCATATAGTAAGCCGAGCCGTTGAAATAAAGAAAATTGCTGAACGGCTGGGAGTCAATGATTGAATCACAGATAACATAACCGTTTTCGGGGTTTATTACACGCCAGCGCAGCGGCTCAAACTTAAACCAGTAGGTTTTGCCGCATTCATAGCCGTTGTTATCCTGATAAGTGTCGGTATCATTTGTCAATGAATATCCGGTAAATGTCGGTCTGTATTCGTCAAAGACTACACCGCGGTATTTGCTGCCTCCGAGCTCAACATCGGCATATTTCATAAAGTCGGATGCGCTCATTTTTCCGTCATCATATATCCCGGTGCCGCTGTAATAATCATAGCTTGTCCATTCAGTTGCAATGCCGTTCAGCGATGAAAGCAAATTTTCGTCTTTAACCTCACTCTGAGGATATGAACCGAAAAGAATAAGGTTTTCAGTTTCAGATGTATCCGCGGCAAATGCCGTTAACGGCAAAGATGCTGCTGCCATTGCGGCTGCAATAATTATTGATAATATTCTGCTTTGTATTTTCATATTCAGTTCTCCGCAGAAGTGTTTTAGTTTAATATTGATTTGTCTTTCCCAATAAACCGGGATTTGAAGCCGAATTGGCTTATATCGGATTTTTTACCGCTGTGCGCGGGCAGTCAGCTCACAGATAAACATGGATTTGTTATTGCAAAATGCAGTTTATAAAATGTACGTTTTCTTAACAATGGCATTATTTTGTAACCTCAAAGAATACCACTGTGTTTG
>JAKSQS010000244.1 GCA_024404055.1 Clostridia bacterium
CTTACAACAAGTACAGCGGCAACAATGATTACGCCTATTTTAACGCCCTTATACATCTGATTATCCTCCCGGTAAAACAGAAAAGCATCTTACTGTGCCGTTGCTGTTGTTTCCACGGGTGCAGCCTGCTTGATATAGGTTGTTGAAGTACCGTCTGTCATATTTGTCATAACAAGTGAGCTGTCCGTAATTGTGTATGTGTATTCATTCTCCGATGTCTTGTTGCCCACGGTATAGCTGAGCTTAATATGCATAAGACCGTCGTCACCCTTTTCAACACTGTAAACGCCTTCGATATTTCCTGCGTTTTCGCCGAGAAGGCTGTCTACAATTCCGCCTACGATAGAAATCTTGCTTGCGTCAAAGGCAATAAATGTAACTTTTCCGTCTTCCTTAAATTCGTAGCCGTGCAAGCCTGTTGAATCAAGCCATGTACCTAAAAGCTTTTTGCTCGGTGAAAGCAGTGAACAGCCTGCAAAAGCAGAAATAACAATTACTGCCGCAAGGACTACTGCAAGAACTTTGGATGTTTTTTTCATGATAAAATTCCTCCATGATAATAAATAAGATTGCATTTATACATTATATAGTAAACATTCGATTTTGTACAGTATCTTTATGAAATTTTATAAAAATTAATTTCGTCTTAAAAATTTACTTAAAATACATATACACCTGACATTTAATCATGCCGTTATAAAGCTTACGGCGCTTGTCCGCCTTTCTGCCGAAGAAAAGCTCAAAATCGTCGCTGGGACTGATAATACTGTAAGACCAGCCGTGACGCTTTTCGAACTTTTTACCCATAACCTTGTATATTTCCTCTGCCTGTTTCAGGTCAAGCAGTCTTTCTCCGTACGGCGGATTGCATATCAGCGTTCCGCGCTCTGTTGCGGGAGTGAAATCTTTTACATCGCATACGCTGAAATAAATCATTTTATCCACTCCGGCACGTGCGGCATTCTGCTTTGCGTTTTCAATAGCAGACGAATCAATATCGGAACCGTATGCCGCAAACTGTGTATCATACCGTTCAAGGTCTTTAGCTCTTTGTCTTTCCGCCGTCCATACAGATGGGTCAATAACATCCCATCTCTCTGCCGAAAAATTTCTGCTGATTCCGGGCGCAATATTATTCGCAAGCAGTGCACCCTCAATAAGAATTGTGCCGGAGCCGCACATCGGGTCATACAGTGTATGATACGGCTTAAGTCGTGAAATACAACAAAGAGATGCCGCAAGCGTTTCTTTTATCGGTGCATCGTTTGCATCAAGCCTGTATCCCCTTTTATGTAAACCCGCGCCCGATGTGTCAAGCAGAAGGCTGACATTGTCTTTCATTATGGAGAACTGTATCTGATGAACAGCTCCCGTTTCAACAAACCATTCAACAGAATATCTGCTTTTCAGTCTTTCAACAACCGCTTTTTTTATTATCGACTGGCAGTCGCTTACGCTGAAAAGCGTTGAATTGATGCTGTAGCCTTTAACGGGAAACGCATCCTCCTCGCCTATCCACTGTTCCCATTCAAGTGCCTTTGTCCCTTCAAAAAGCTCTTCAAAGCTTTTGGCTGTAAAAGAACCGACAAGTATCTGTATCCTTTCGGCATAACGGCAATTTATGTTTGCGCGCGCAAGCATATATTCATCTCCCGAAAACAGAACTCTGCCGTTTTCGCAAATAACATTTTCCGCATCAAGTGCTTTCAGCTCATCTGCGATAAGCCCCTCAAGACCGAGCAGACACGGAACAACAAAATTCATTTTCATATATATTTCCCTCTGCGACGCCGTGTAAATACAGCGCATCGCTTTCCAAAAATATTATTTAAAAGCGGCGGTATTAAACCGCCGCCCATTATATCATAACATAACGAAAAAATCAATCGTTATCGGGAATTAACAGACCGTATCCGCCATCATTTCTCACATAAACAACACAGATTTTATCATTTTCGCTGTTGACAAACATATAGAACTTGTGGTCGAGAAGATTCATCTGTAAAATCGCCTCGTCAACACTTTGCGGCTTTAAAACAATTTCCTTGCTTCTGACAATGTCAAATTCCGTTTCTTCAACAACCTGTTCTTCAGAATCTGCCGCTTCAAACTCAATCGTACCCGTATGAAGTCTCTTTTCAACCTTCGTCTTGTTTTTGCGTATTTGCCTTACAAGAGAATCCACACAGCGGTCAAGAGCATCATTAAGGGTTGCCGCACGCTCCTGCGAACGGAAAATCATCCCCTCACGGAAAATAGTGATTTCGACTATCTGATCCTTTTTCTCAACAATAGCGGTAACCTTTGCTTCCGCATCTGTACCAATCAGCCTTTCGATTTTCGCTAATTTCTTTTCGGCCCTTTCCTTAAATGAGTCTCTGGGTGTGCATTTTCTGCCGATAACGTTTATTTTCATAACGCCATCTCCTTTCTATATTCAAACCCTGCAAACAGGATTATTGCCTTTTGCAGTTATATTATAGCACATATATCTATAAAAGAAAAGAGTTTTTTAAAAAAATTGGCAAAAATGCAACAAAAAGTTCATTTTCAGAGGATGCAGGATGCGTGTCTTGTAACATGACAACCAACATTCACAGCAACAGGCAAGCCTGCAATATGTGTGCCGCAAGCTTCAATCGCCACGCTCAACGCCGTTGTTTCTCCGCCGAAGCCCTGAGGACCTATGCCCGTTTCATTTACCCGTT
>JAKSQS010000245.1 GCA_024404055.1 Clostridia bacterium
AAAGCATATAAAAATCGAGCCTCTGCGCTGGTATTACCATTGCGACAGGCTCGGCATGATTGTGTGGCAGGATATGGTGAGCGGCGGCAGCAAACCGCTTGATGTTATCCATGCCGGAGTATATCCCAATATTCACGGCGTTTTATCGCCTGTTAAGAATTTTTCTTACAGCGACGGCGAGGAGCATTATGCCGTTTTCGGCAGAGCTGATGAGGAGTGCCGGAAGGTGTGGGAGGCGGAGCTTTATGAAATGGTTGATACGCTTTATAATCACACCTGCATCGGCTGCTGGGTTCCGTTTAACGAGGGCTGGGGTCAGTTTGACGCAAAGCGCATAGGAAATCAGCTTAAAGAATACGACCCGACAAGGATAATTGACCATGCAAGCGGCTGGTATGACCGCGGCGGAGCCGATTTGAGGAGCATACATAAGTATATTCTGCCGGTGGTCGTGCCGAAAGAGGATGGCAGACCGTTTGTATTGAGCGAATACGGCGGATACAGTCAGGTGCTTGACGGTCATGTGTGGAACAAGTCCAAATCCTTCGGTTATCAGATGTATAAGTCCAAACAAACGCTTACAAAGGCGTATAAATCACTGCACGAAAAGCAGATTATACCGAAAATTGCAAAAGGTCTTTCGGCAACGGTCTATACTCAGGTCAGTGATGTTGAATTTGAAGTGAACGGAATGCTGACCTACGACCGCAGCATTGTCAAGCTTGACGAACAGACGGTTATTGACATAAACAAAAAAATGACATATTGATAAAAGTAAAAAACGGGAGACGGATAGTGTGTTACGCTATCCGTCTCCTGTGCATAAATTTTATTTATACAGTTGTTCAGGTTTAATGCGCAGCTCCGCTTTTTCGCCGGGCGCGACCGGAAGCTTTGCCAAACCCTTTTGAAGCGTTATTTCAGCCGTGCGGCTGCCGTAAATATCATAACAGACGGCTGTCGCATCGGTTTTGCATTCAATAAAAATATTTTCATCCGTGCCAGCGTTGAAAATATCGGTATCGCCGCAGTCATAAACGAAAACGCACGGCAGATATAAAACGGCAATGCAAAGCTTTTTGTTTGAGGCACTTACAAAAGAATAGTTTGCCTGCGGATCTTTAACTGTCATTGTGCCGTGAAGAAGAATATCGCGGTGTGAAGTCCAATAGGAAAGGTAATTTTTCAAAACCGCACGCTGCCGGTTGTTCATATCGGCTGTAAGAACCGAAATCTGCGGAACGGAAAAAAGCACATTCAACAGCATAACGGCAATATTCCGGGGCGTTTCACCGGGGCTCCACAGCAGCATATCGGAATGTACCGAAACGGGATAATCAAGCATTCTTATATCCACCGTTCCGATACGGTTTGTGATGAAATCGAATGCGCAGTCGCACATACGCAGCATATTGCACCGGCGAATGACCGACGGACCGAAATAAAACGCGCGGTACTCAATAAGCATATCGCTTTTGAGGGAGCGAACCTCATTTTCAATGGAGAACAGGAGCTTTGTTATACCCTCATTTACGGTTTTGCAGTCTGTTCCTGATGCATTTTCGGGTGCGGCACGGTTGAAATCAGTGAGAAAATCAAGCTTAAGACCGTCAAGGCCGTATTTCTTTATTATGCTGATATAATTATTGACAATATATTCGCGTACCTCGCGGTATCGCGGGTCAAGCACACCTGCGCCCATTGTTTCGTCAAGCAGCTTATCGGCAAAACGCCTGTAATCGGGGTTGTTTTTTCCGACAAACGGCAGAGGAAACCAAAGCGCGACCTTTATGCCGTATTCATGCGCTTTATTCACAAACGAAAGCATATCGGGAAATTTTGATTTTGCAATTTCCCATGTGCCGCAGTTCGTATAAGCTCCGTCACCGTTGCCGTCGTAGCTCCAGCCGTCATCAATAATCATGCTCCTGAAGCCGAGGTCTGAAATAACGGGAAGCTCTTTTTCAAGCACTTCCTGTGAGGGGTTCTGAAAGCAGGCATACCATGATGAAAACAGTGGCTTGTCTCCGGCGAAGTCTTCGGAATACACCCGGCTGTCGGACGGGTAAAATGTGCGCCACCAGAAGCTTGTTTCGCTGATACAGCGGCCAAGCGGCAGCCGTCTTTCATCAATACGCAGGAAAAAGGAATATTCGGCAACGCCCGGAGCCTCTTTTTTGAACGGTGAAATCTGAATGCGCAGGCTGTCCTTTCCCGGATCGTTTTTCAGCCAGAACGACATTTCAAACGGTCTTTCGGAATCCGAAAGGGCAACCGTTCGGTAATTTTCGCTTGAGCCGTTAAACAGTGAAAGCACCGGCGCACCCTCTGTGAGTGTGCTGTACTGACACTGCGGATACCATCCCTGAGGCACACAGCGGTTTCTGCCGTTTCCGGGCATCCAGCAGCCGGTTATACCCTGCGGCTGTTCGTCCCAGAATATAACCGCGTCACACGGGATTTCGGGGCGGAGGAGCTGCATTTCAATACTGTATATTTTAATGCCGTCCTGCCGGGAAACCGATTTTATTTCAATGCCGTACAGTGATTTGTCCGACTGCACGGTAAAAACCCGTTCATCAAAGCAAAAATGTTTTTCAAGCATATAACCGCCTCCGTCTGTTTTTTATGATTATAGCATTACCAATATATAAATTACAAGTTGAAATTTGCGTCTTGCAGTGGTATAATCATAAAA
>JAKSQS010000246.1 GCA_024404055.1 Clostridia bacterium
TCGTCCCGAAGGCAATACCAAGGTATGCCGAGGGCGAAAAAACGGTTAGACAAACAAATCAAAAGAACCAACAGCAAGACAAAGTGCTTTCCTTATGGTGATACATAACGGAAAGCACTAACTGTCACATTATTTTTTTGTTTGTCGTTCTGCGCCGAGTGCCGCCCACGAGTGAGCAGATTCGGATGCAGAAAGCGGAATTTTCGTCCCGAAGGCAATACCAAGGTATGCCGAGGGCGAAAAAACGCTTAGACAACAAACAAAAGAACTTATAGTAAAACAAAGTGCTTTCTGCTATGAATAACCATAGGGAAAGCACTAACTGTCACATTATTTTTTTGTTTGTCGTTCTGCGCCGAGTGCCGCCCACGGGTGAGCAGATTCGGATGCGGAAAGCGTTTTCTTCGACCCGTGGGCAATACTAAGGTATGCCGAGGGCGAAAAAACGGTTAGACAACAAACAAAAGAACTTATATAAAGACAAAGTGCTTTCCGTTATGTATTGCCATAAGGAAAGCACTAACTGTCACATTATTTTTTTGTTTGTCGTTCTGCGCCGAATATGCCACCCGTCAGAAGGAGAAGCCGAGGGTGATGTTCATAGTCAGGTCTGCGGAAAAATCCTTCGGGAATGATAACTTCACAATATCATCAAAGGTTTCCTCAAACAACAGCTTTGCGCTTGTGAATTTCATTTCCGCCTTGCTGATTTCGCAGGTGAACGAGCCGTTTTTCATTGATACCTTGCCGTCACCCATGCTGTCATATATCGCGCCGTCCGCTTTTTCACCGCCGAGCAGTGAGAAAATTCCGTCAACCGCGGCAATATCAAGGAAATAAACATAGCCTGTTATCTGCCTGACGGGAATATCCGCCGAAAGAATATCACTGCCGTCACAGGTGATTATGTAGCTTTCGTCCGTTTCCTCCACAGCAAGCTGTGCCGGGTCGGAAAATGCGGGAAGTGAGAAATCCGCCGCGTCAAGGTCGTGAGACTTTGAAAAATCGTGAACATTGCCCAGACCGTCAAAGGTTTCCTTGTCACCTATATCCACGGTAAGACTTGAAAATTTGGAGCCGAGAACAACGCCCTGTATAACGGAGTTTTTCAGTGCCTCGTTATATATGTCGAGAGCTGTTTTTTCCGACTGCACGGGAGCGGTTGTCGTTTCACCCTGTGTTGAGGAGTTTGTAACGGGCTGCGTCGGCATCATCGCCGTCGCAGAGGTTGACGGCTCGGCTTGAGCCTGTTCAACAGCCGCCGCGCGGTAGGTTCTCCTTATTTTCGGAATATTCCAGTCAACGGTAACATCAAGCATATGGCATCCGCTCATGCCCAAAAGACATATGACTGTAAGCAGTGCCGCCGTAATTCGGCAGATATTTTTTTTATTCATTTTTTTATCCTCCGGTGTAATATATACTTATTATATTACTTTCCGAGCGATTTGTAAAGACGGATGTATTCGTTTGCGCTTCTGCCCCAGCTGAAATCGCAGTTCATGGCACGGCTGACAAGGGTTTTCCAGTATTCACGGTCATAATAAGCGGCAAGGGCGCGGCGTATCGCGTCAAGCATATCATGGGCGTTATAGGTTTTGAAGGTAAAGCCGTTGCCCTTTCCGTCGCCGGAGTCTGTTATGCTGTCGCGCAGTCCGCCTGTTTCTCTGACAATCGGCACGCTGCCGTAACGCAGGGCTACCATCTGCGAAAGTCCGCACGGCTCACTTTTTGAGGGCATAAGGAACAAATCACTTGCGGCATAAATCTTGCGTGCAAGCGCAGGCACGAAGCCTATTCTTATGGCAAGCTTGTCGGGGTATCTTTCCGAAAGCTGTTTAAAATAGTTTTCATACTGCCAGTCACCGGAGCCGAGAACCGCAACCTGAACATCGGAGGTGCTCAGAAGCTCGTCAAACACGGCTTTGATAAGGTCAAGCCCCTTGTGAGACACAAGACGGGTGACAATTCCGATAAGCGGCACATCCTCACGCACGGGAAGTCCCATGTTTTCCTGTAAGCCCTTTTTGTTGACGGCTTTCTTTTCAAAGCTGTCCGCATCATACATTTCAAAAATGCTTTCGTCCGATGCAGGATTGTAAAAATCGGTATCTATACCGTTGAGTATTCCGCAGAGCTTTTCACTGCGGTATTTCAGTATTGTGTCAAGTCCGTGGCTGTACCACGGGTCGAGAATTTCGCCTGCATAGGACGGGCTTACCGTTGTCACCTTGTCCGCGCACTCAATAGCACCCTTCATAAAGTTCACATTGCCGTCGTAGTCAATAATGCCCGTGTCCTCCTGCTTAAGACCGAGAACATCGCCTATAAGCTCATGCCCGTAAACGCCCTGATACTGCATGTTGTGTACCGTGGATACCGTTTTTATTCCGCCGTACCACGGGTCACGGCTGGACCTGGTGGAAAGGGAAATCGGCGTCAGCGCGGTCTGCCAGTCGTTGCAGTGGATAATATCCGGGTGAAAATCAATAACAGGAAGCATTTCAAGCACAGCCCTTGAGAAAAAGGCGAAGCGCTCCGCATCGTCATAATGCCCGTAAATAGTGTCCCTTTTGAAATAATACTGATTGTCGATAAGATAGTATATCACTCCGTCGCATTTTGCGGTGAAAATGCCGCAATACTGCCGTCTCCATGCAACAGGTACGGATATGCTTGTCAG
>JAKSQS010000247.1 GCA_024404055.1 Clostridia bacterium
ACTCGGACTGTCGGGGATGTCAACCCATATAAAAATAAAGTTTAAATTGATACAGTATTGTAGGGGACGATGCCCAACGCGCCTTACGGAATACCGGCACGGCGATTTTTTCAGCCACACCGAAAAAGCGAATCGTTTGCACTGATTTTCAGTGCTTCGATTCGCTTTTTTTAGTACCGTTCTATAACAGTCCCTTTTTTATTTTTCATCCTTATGCACAACCCATTTAGTAACATGGGAGGTATATAAAATGCCGTCAAGATGATCTATCTCGTGGCAGAAGCATCGCGCTTTTAATTCTGTACCGCTGTAAAGACACCATTTTCCGTCCCTGTTCTGCGCGCGCACCTTCACCGTCATCGGGCGTTTTACTATGCCGGATTTTCCGGGAACGGAGAGGCAGCCCTCTTCGCCCTCCTGCTCATCCTCAGTATAGGTTATCTCGGGATTGATAAGCTCAATAAGCCCGTCGCCCACATCAACGATAACAACTCTTTTAAGCACACCGACCTGTACTGCCGCAAGCCCTACTCCATCGCTTTTAACAAGGGTGTCCTTCATATCGTCAAGCAAAGCGTGGAGCCTCGCATCGAATTTTTCAACCGTTCTTGATTTTTTGTTAAGCACCGGGTCTCCCACTGTCACAATTTTTCTGATTGCCATAATTTATCTCCAATCCTTTCGGATATTCCTCTCTTAAATAATTGCCGACGGGTTCATATCCGTCGTTACCGTCACATCGGAAAACTCTCTTTTCTTTCCGTAATCGGTGAGTAAAAAAGACATCATTGCGCGAAACCGTTTATCGTTTCTGCATTTGATAATAAGTCTGAATCTGAATTTTTCGCTGATTTTTGCAACTCTCGGCGGCATCGGGCCTAAAACTATAAGCTTCACATCGGCATATTCGTCCGCGCAAAGCTGTTCAATCTGCTTCAAAAAAAGCTTTGAACAAAGTGATGCCTTTGCCTCGTCCTTTGAAATAAAGGTCACGGCGCAAATATCGCAGAACGGCGGATATTTCAGAAAACGGCGTATTTCTATCTCATTTTCATAAAACGCGTCATAATCCTGCTTTGCCGCAAGTCTGATAACGCTGTTTTCCGGGGTTAAGGTTTGTATAACGGCGCGCCCTGCCGCGTTTCCCCTGCCTGCTCTGCCGACCACCTGCGTGAGCAGGTCAAAGGTTCTTTCCATGCTTCTGAAATCATCGTTATTAAGCTGCTGGTCGGCACTGACAACGCCTACAAGTGTAACATTTTCAAAGTCAAGTCCCTTTGCCACCATCTGCGTGCCTAAAAGAATATCATATTCCCCTGCTTCAAATGCGGCAAGCTTGCTTTCGTGTGAAAAGCGTGACAGAGTGGAATCCGTGTCCATGCGCAGCACCCTTGCGGCAGGCAAAAGCTGTGATAATTCATCCTCGATTTTCTGCGTTCCGTAGCCGGAATACCGTATATCTTCCTTTCCGCACTCCGGGCACACTGTTTCAACCGGTGCGCTGTAACCGCAATAGTGGCACATCATCCGCCTGTTTGCGTGGTGATAGGTCAGTGAAATGCTGCACGACGGACAGGTCAGAACATGACCGCAGGAATTGCAGGCAAGGAATGTATTGTACCCTCTCCTGTTTATCAGAAGAATTGACTGTCTGCCTTCTTCAAGATTTTTTTCAAGCTCCTTCAAAAGCAGACTTGAAATATCATATTTATTACCCTGCGCCCTGTCAACGCGCAAATCCACCGTCAGCACATCGGGCAGCCTTGCATTTCCGTATCTGTTGCGTATGGTCTGTATGCCGTATTTGCCTTTCATGGCATATGTGAAGCTTTCAACCGAGGGAGTTGCACTCGAAAGCACAAGCAGTGCCTTGTGATAAGCGCATCTGTATCTTGCAACGCTTCTCGCGTCATACCGCGGCGTCATTTCCGATTTATATGTGCTTTCCTGCTCCTCGTCTATAACAATAAGACCGAGATTTTCAAACGGAGCGAAAACCGCAGAGCGCGTGCCTATGGCAATCTGCGCTTCACCCCTTTTCACGCGCAGATATTCATCCCGTCTTTCACCAACGGAAAGACCGCTGTGAAAAACGGCGATTTTCCTGCCGTATCTGCTTTGAAAACGGGAAAGCACCTGCGGTGTAAGTGAAATTTCGGGAACCATAACAATTATTCCCTTTCCGTCCTCCACCGCACGGTCGATCAGCTTCATAAAAACGCCGGTTTTTCCGCTCCCCGTCACTCCGTATAAAAGCGAGGTTTCCCCCTTATCACTGCCGTAGGAGCTCAAAAGTCCGTCATATGCTTTTTGCTGTTCATCCGTCAGAACGATTTCGCCCGTCTGCTCCGTAATACCCTGCACGATTTTCGGGGTACGGTAAACGGGATTATCATAAATTTCAACAATACCCTTTTTTTCAAGTGCCGCAACCACGCCGGCGGTAACGCCGGTATAATAGCATACCTCTTTTACACAGGCTGAACCGATGGAGCAAAGCAGGTCATATACCGCCTGCTGCTTTTCCGTCAGTGAGCCGTCAAAGCTGTTTTCCGTCAGCCTGACGGATTTTAAAGTGTGCGCGAGTTAGGAATGATTAAATGAAAACTGTTACAATATACACAGACGGCGCGTGTTCCGGCAATCCCGGGCCCGGGGGCTGGGGCGCGATACTGTGCTA
>JAKSQS010000248.1 GCA_024404055.1 Clostridia bacterium
CGCTCTTGTCGATGTTGCGCCGGAGGTTGAAGGCGCGGCTGAATTTGCCTGCTACGCAAGAAATTTATGCACCGTCAGTGCGGCACATACGGCAAGCGACGGCTATACGGCGGAAAATGCTTTTCAAAACGGTTTTACCCATGCAACACATATGTATAATGCCATGACGGGCTTTAAGGCAAGAGAGCCCGGCGTTGCGGGTGCCGTGCTTGAAAATGAAAGGGTTACGGCAGAGCTGATATGCGACGGCTTTCATAATAACCCCGTTACGGTACGGGCAAGCTTCCGCTGTTTGGGAGAGAACAGAATATGTGTTGTGAGTGATTCTATGTGCAGTGCCGGATGCCCGGACGGAGTATATCGGCTCGGTGGACAGAATGTTTATGTTCAAGACGGGAAAGCCCTTCTCAAAGACGGAACAATAGCGGCAAGCATTTCAAATATTCACGAGGAATTTCTTAATTTACTTGATTTCGGCATTCCTTTTTCTGCCGCACTGAAGGCGTGTACAATAAACCCGGCAAGGGTTATAGCTGCCGATTCGTTTACAGGCAGCATAAAAAACGGAAAATATGCCGATTTGACCGTGCTTGACGGCAATATGGATATAAAATTTGTTATTATAAAAGGAAAGGTAGTGTACAGAAAGTGAAATACTGTGTTATACTTTGTGACGGAATGGCAGATTATCCCGTTCCTGCGCTTGACGGAAAAACGCCGATGATGGTTGCGGATAAGCCGAATTTTGACGCGTTGGGAAAAAAATCAGAGGTCGGGATTGTTAAAACCGTGCCGGACGGTATGAAGCCTGCAAGTGATGTTGCAAATTTAAGCGTTATGGGATATGACCCGACTGTGTGTTATACGGGCAGAAGTCCTCTTGAAGCTGTAAGCATAGGCGTTAAGCTTCTTGATGACGATGTTACTCTGCGCTGCAATATTGTTACATTAAGTGATGATGAAAAATATGAAGATAAAACAATGCTTGATTATTCAGCCGGAGATATAAGCACGGCTGAGGCGGCGCAAATCATTGAAAGCGTTGAGGAGCATTTCGGAAATGAAATTTTCAGATTTTACAGCGGAGTAAGCTACCGCCATTGCCTTGTGTGGCACGGCGGCACAACAAAGCTCGGAAATATGACACCGCCGCACGACATCAGCGGCAGGGTAATAGGCGAATATCTTTCTGACCATCCGTCAGCTGCCCGGCTTATTGAAATGATGAAGGAAAGCTATGAGCTGCTTAAAAATCATCCCGTCAATCTTAAGAGAATTGCCGAGGGAAAGCGTCCGGCAAACTCAATATGGCTGTGGGGTGAGGGGAGCAAGCCCATGCTTGAAGATTTTGAAAAGCTTTACGGCATGAAGGGCAGCGTTATTTCTGCGGTTGACCTGCTTAAGGGTATAGGAAAAAGCGCAGGAATGTCAGTGCCGGAGGTTGAGGGCGCAACGGGATATATAGACAGCAATTTCAGCGGCAAGGCGCAGGCAGCGGTTAAGGAATTTGAAAACGGGAGCGATTTCGTATATATCCATATGGAAGCACCCGATGAATGCGGACACAGAAACGAGCCGTTTAACAAGGTGAAGTCGATAGAGATAATCGACAGGGAGGTTTTGCCTGTTGTGGTTGAAGCTCTTGAAAAATATGATGACTATAAAATCATGATTTTGCCCGACCATCCGACGCCGATTGTGACAATGACCCATGCGAGAGACCCGGTTCCGTATATCATCTATCATAAAAAGGATGAAAAGAGCGGCGTTGACACCGTAAACGAGGAAACGGCAAAGGAAAGCGGCATATTTATTTCTCACGGTCCGTCGCTGATGAAGCATTTTCTTGATTTAGACTGAAATTTATTTCCGCAACATATTGTATAGTACAAAATAATGTGATACAATAAATATATGCTTGTAACAAAGGAGATAAATATATATGAAATGCCCGTTTTGCGGAAATGAAGACAGCAAGGTAATAGATTCAAGACCCACTGATGAGGGTGAGCGCATACGCCGCCGCAGAGAATGTATAAGCTGCGCGAAAAGATTCACGACTTATGAAATAATCGAAAGCGTACCGATTATTGTTGTGAAAAAAGACAAGTCGAGAGAGGCTTTTGACAGGGTAAAGCTGTTTAACGGTATGCTTCGTGCCTGCGAAAAGCGCCCTGTTTCGATTGATACGCTTGAAAAAATGGTTTCGGAAATCGAGTCGGAGCTTTCCAATTCCCTTGAACGGGAGGTTACAAGCGTACATATCGGTGAACTTGCCATGGAGAGGCTTAAAACCGTTGATGAGGTTGCTTATGTCAGATTTGCGTCTGTATACAGGCAGTTTAAGGACATCAGCACATTTATGGATGAGCTTGATAAGCTTCTTACCGAAAGACAGTAATACAATACGGGGGCTGCCGCACTTTTGCGGACAGCCCGCTTTTTGAAAGCATGGGGAAGCACATATGAATTTAATAAAAAAAATAATGAAGCTTGTTATCAAAGCTGTTTCTTTTGTATTTAAAAAGCTTTTGCGGCTTATTCCCGTAAGGAACAGGGTGTTTTTTTATTCAATACGCTCCGACGGGGAGCTTAAAGACAACTGTGCGCTTGTATATAACGCGCTTGACTGCAAAA
>JAKSQS010000249.1 GCA_024404055.1 Clostridia bacterium
ATGCGGCGTCATCCTGAAAGTCAACCACAAACAGGGGCTTGCCTGTTTTGCCGTTTCTCGTTTTCTTTATCCATTTATACATATGCTCGCGCTGTGCGGGTGTCGGAATCAGAGAAGCCGGGGAATTATGTCCGACCGGCATATAATTGAAATAGAAGCCGAATTTAACTCCTTTTTCAACCATACTGTCAAGAAACGCATCGCTTGTAACGCTTTCAACATTATCCTTGGTATAGCAAACGGACATACCGAAAAGGATATTCTTTCTTTTCAGAATTTCCATTGCCTCAAGAACCTTTTGATATGTGCCGTTGCCGCGTCTTGAATCGGTAACATCCTCACTGCCCTCAATACTTAAAGCAAGCGTCATATTTCCCACACGCAGCAGCTCATCACAAAAAGCCTCGTCAATAAGCGTGCCGTTGGTGTAGGCAAGGAAGGCGCAGTCCGGAAATTCCTCACAAAGCTTGATAATATCCTTTTTTCTCATAAGCGGCTCGCCGCCCGTAAACATATATATATGCGTTCCGAGCTCTCTGCCCTGACTGACAATATCGTGCATTTCCTGATAAGAAAGGCTTGAATGTCTGTCATATTCGGCAGCCCAGCAGCCCTTGCATTTGAGATTGCAGGCACTTGTGGGATCCATAAGAATCAGAAACGGTATGTTGCATTTGTAAATATCACGGTTTTTCCTGACTTCGCGCGTGCCGTGTACACCTGCACCGAGACCCGCCGCAAGAATCATATTTTTCAGTATACGCTTGTCAACATCAGAAAGCATATTCATCGCAAAATGATAATACGCGTTATTTTCGTCCTTCAACGCGTTCATCATCGCTTCCCTGTTTTTTTGCGGAAATGTATCTCCCGTAAAAGTCCACACCTTGTCCATAAGCTTAAGCAGATTTTCCTGCGGATTTTTATCAATATACTTAAAAATACCGTCAATAAAAGCCGCCGCGGCGGCTCTCTCCGCTTTTTCGCGTAAAGTCATGCAGTTCACCGTACAGCGCGGATGCCGTGATAGTCCGCGCTTCCCTTTTATTTAATTACATTATATAATATCATACAAAAATAACAATGTCTATATTTTTTCACATTTTAATGTAACTTATGCAATTTTTTTATTTCGGACGGTTGCGTAAAAGGCATTTTTGATGTATAATTTATCCCTATTATCTGAAAGGTGAACTGCCTAATGAACAAAAACACAAAAGACACCCTTATGGCTCTGCTTCGTGCCGCCGTTGCCCTGACGCTTTTCGTTTTCGCGGTTATTTATTATGACAGACTGAAAAACATAGATGTGAGGGCAATTGTAAATGCCAGTGCTTCCGTCGCCGCCGCCGTTGCCGCCATATGGGGCATTTATCTTGTGAAAAGCGTGCTGTTTGTTATCCCGGCATCGCTGATTTACATTGCGATTGGTATGGCCTTTCCGACATGGCAGGCGTGCCTTATCAGTCTTGCCGGCATAATAATCGAAGTGACCGCAACTTACTTTTTAGGGCTTTTCCTCGGCGGTGAATATGTCAATAAGCTCCTTTCAAAAAACAAAGCCGGGCGCAAGCTGCTTGAAAAGGAGTTTTCAAACAAATTTCCCGCCCTGCTTGTCATCCGAGCCCTCCCCGTTTTTCCCATTGATTTCGTCAGCCTGTTCTGGGGTGCTTCAAAAGCCGGATTTTTAAAATATTTTGCCGCCTCCGTCATCGGAATTATGCCGCGTGTGGTGCTTTTCACCATCCTCGGAGACGGAATTTACGACTATATTCCTATTCATCTGATTGTGAAAATCATTATCGCCGCCCTCCCCGTCGCGGCAGTCTATACGCTCGTGAAGTTCTTTGTTACAAAGAAAAAAGCACAAAATCAGCAGACGGAAAGCAAAAAAACAGAAGCGGATTTGCAGTAAGCAGTCCGCTTCTGTTTTCTGTATCTCAGGATTATTAGCGTGACACGGGTGAAAAAGCTGAATAGTATTTCGTGCCGTTCACGGTTTTATAAGCTCTTACCTTTACTTTATAGGTCTTTCATTATGTTATACATACATTTCACACTGTTCCGAAGAGCGGCGGTAATAAATATTGAAACGCGGAGAAAGCCCGGTTTTCATCAAAACTTCTCCGCGTAACTTCCATGAGTTTTTAGTCATGCCTTTTTCAGTTTTTGAATTTATCCCAGAAGCCTTTCTTTTCCTCACCTACAACATTCCCGTCGGGAACATTGTTCTTCGGCTTGTCGGTGAGGGTCGCGTCAAACTGCTTGAGTAAATCCTTCTGCTTGCCTGTGAGATTTTTCGGTACATCAACAATGATTTTCACAAACTGGTCGCCCCTGCCTCTGCCCTGGAGTGCCTGTATTCCCCTGCCCTTGAAGCGGACAACATCTCCGGGCTGTGTACCGGCTGACAGGTCAAATTTAACCTTGCCGTCAAGCGTCGGAACATAAAGCGTATCGCCCAGTGCCGCCTGTGCATAGGTAACATGAACCTCGCACCATACATTATATCCGTCACGCTCAAAGAACGGATGGGGACGCACGCGAACCGCAATGATAAGGTCTCCGGCAGGTCCGCCGTTTGCGCCCTTGTTGCCGTTGCCGCGCATG
>JAKSQS010000025.1 GCA_024404055.1 Clostridia bacterium
CGGCGCGGACGAGCTCGTTTTTTACGACATAACGGCGTCGTTCGAGGGGCGTAAGCTTTTCACGGAGGTGCTTACCGAGGTCGCCTCGAAAATATTTATACCGCTTACCGTAGGCGGTGGAATAAACACCCTTGACGATTTTGACCGCGTGCTTAAATGCGGAGCGGACAAGGTGAGCGTCAATTCCGGCGCGATAAAAAATCCGTCTCTTATTTATGAGGCTGCCAAGCTTTACGGCAATCAGTGCGTGGTTTTATCTGTGGATGTTAAGCGTGTAGACGGAGTTTTCCGTGTGTTCGCCAAGGGCGGAAGAGAAAACACGGGGCTTGAAGCGATAGAATGGATAAAAAAATGTGTTGACAGCGGAGCGGGTGAGCTGGTTGTTAATTCCATTGATACGGACGGTGTGAAGGGCGGCTTTGATATTGAACTGCTTGATAAGGTGTGCAGTGCCGTTTCCGTTCCCGTCATCGCGTCCGGCGGTGCGGGTAAAGCCGAGGATTTTATAACTTTATTTAAAACGCTTCCCGGCGTTGACGCTGGGCTTGCCGCGTCCGTGTTCCATTTCGGTGAGGTTAAAATATCCGAATTGAAAGATTTGATGATAAATTCAGGTATATCCGCAAGGAGGTAAATGATAAATGGTAAATCCCGATGAACTTAAATTTGACGAAAAAGGTCTTATTCCGGCAATTGTTGTAGATGCGGTAAGCAAAAAGGTGCTTACCCTTGCATATATGAACAGAGAGAGCCTTGAAATATCACTTCAAAAACAGCTCACCTGTTTCTGGAGCAGGTCGAGAAATGAGCTTTGGCTCAAGGGTGATACAAGCGGAAATTATCAGCATATTGTTTCGATAACAGCAGACTGTGATAAGGATGCTCTTGTGGTTGCGGTCGAGCCTGACGGTCCTGCCTGTCATACAGGAACCTTCTCATGCTTTACAAATCCCGTGTTCAGCAGTGATGAAAGAACGGAATTTTCATATGAAGGGCTTATGGAGCTTATTAAAGGCAGAAAGACCGAGAAAAAAGAAGGCTCATATACCACCTATCTTTTTGAAAAAGGACTTGACAAAATACTCAAAAAGATAGGTGAAGAAAGCACCGAGGTCATTATTGCCGCAAAGGCACAGGATAAAAAAGAAACGGTATATGAAATTGCAGACCTTGCCTATCATGTTATGGTTCTTATGACTGAGGCGGGTATAAGTCTCGAGGATATACATAAGGAGCTTGCCTCCCGCCATGTTATTGACCATAAGGTTAAACAGGAAAAAATGACATCATGATTTGACAAAATATATTTTTTGAGTTAAAATATATTTCAGTGAGCGGATTGGGCAATTGCGGGCATTTTTGTCCGAGGAAAGTCCGGGCTTCATACAGCAGGATAACGGCTAACGGCCGCCGAGGGTGACCTCAGGGAAAGTGCAACAGAAATAAACCGCCGTGCAAACGGTAAGGATGGAAAGGCGAGGTAAGAGCTCACCGGCGCAGGGGAGACCCTGCGGCCATGTAAACCCTATCCGAAGCAACACCGACAGGTTCCAGCCGTCAGCTGGGCGCACGAGAACCGACGGGTGGCTTGAGCTTACAGGTAACTGTAAGCGTAGAAAGATAATTGCCTTAAACGACAGAACCCGGCTTACAGATTCGGTCACAAAATGCGGCTTATGTATTCCGTTGGGAGTATATATGCCGCTTTTTTGTTGATTTAATTTTAATCAGGTGGTATAATAACATAAAATAACGAAAGGATATTATTTTTATGAAGCTTGTAATTCTTGACGGATATACGGAAAATCCCGGTGATTTAAGCTGGGAATGGATAAATGATTACTGTGATTATGATGTTTATGATCTTACCGCGCCCGAACAGGTGCTTGAAAGAGCGGCGGATGCGGACATTCTTGTTTCAAACAAAACGGTTATTACAAGAGAAATAATCAATTCGCTTCCGAAGCTTAAATATATTGCCGTGCTTGCCACGTGATATAATACCGTGGATTGTCAGGCTGCAAAGGAAAGGGGAATACCCGTCTCGAATATTCCGGCATACAGCACAAACGGTGTTGCACAGCTTGTTTTTTCTTTTATACTGGAGCATTGCGTTAATGTTGCGCTGCATAATGAAAGCGTTAAAAACGGAGAGTGGTGCAATACGCCGCACTTCTGCTATTGGAAAGCCGATATAACGGAGCTTTACGGAAAAACAATAGGAATTATCGGTTTCGGAAAAATCGGTGAAGCGGTAAGCAAAATTGCGGAGGGCTTCGGCATGAAGGTTCTGATAAATTCCAGAACCGTACGGGAAGGTGACGAGAGATTTACGGATATTGATACGCTGCTGAAAAATTCAGATATTGTTACCATGCATTGTCCTCTGACCGATAAAACCAAGGGTATGGCAAACAAAGAATTTTTTGCCAAAATGAAAAAAACTGCACTGTTTATTAATACATCAAGAGGACCTGTTGTAAACGAACAGGAGCTTGCAGACGCTCTGAACCAAGGTGTAATTGCAGGCGCCGGTGTAGATGTTCTTTCAAGCGAACCGGCAAAAGAGGATAATCCGTTGCTTAAATGTGATAAATGTCTTATTACGCCTCATATCGCATGGGCAAGCTCTGAGTCGAGAAAACGCCTTATGGAAATATTTAAAAAGAATATTGAGGGCTTTATTTCGGAAAATCTCGTAAATGTTGTAAATATGTGAAATTTAGATGTTGACTGAACAGAAAACATTATGTATAATAAAAGAAATGCAACTATAAATTTCTTTTAATTATTGTGCATAAAAACAGTTTGCGGCTTTAGCTTTGCTGCCGATATTTAGGAGTGCTGTAATTGCAGAAAAAAGAGAGGGCAAGGAGCAGAGCACTTAATATCCTTGCTGCGATTTTCTTTGTGTTGAGTGTTTCACTTTTTATCGTTCACCGGCTAATCGGAATTGACAGTGTTGCCATGTGGTATTCAAAATATACGGGCGTTCTTATGGAGTTTGAAAACCGTGTTGAATCGCTTGATGATACATGGCTTGTTGTTCTTGTTATTGAGGCAAATTTCTTTTTAAAGGCTGTAATACCGTGGATACCGATTTCGTGTATCTGTGTGATGTCGGGCGTTGTATTTAAGTGGCCTGCCGCACTGGCGATAAACATTATCGGTCTTACGGTGCTGTATACCGTGAAATATTTCTGGGGTAAGCATTTGGGCGGCGGAAATACGGAAAAAATACTCGCGAAATACGAAAAGATTTATACCTTTATTGATACCAATAAATTCGGAAGCCCGATATTGCTTTTCTTTTTCAGGCTTATTCCGTGTCTGCCGCTTAATTCCGTAAGTCAGGTATACGGTTCACTGGAATTTGATTACTGGAAATTTCTTGTAATTTCACTTTTAGGCTCGTCCTACAAGCTTTTTTCATATACGATAATCGGTCGTAATGTATATGACCCGTTATCGGGAAAATTCCTTTTGCCGCTCGCTTTTTTATTCCTGTTTTCTTCATTTACGATTTTTGCTGTAAACAGTGCAATAAATGTTACGGGCGCGTCAATACGCCATTTTCGCAGAGTAAGGAAAAAATCAAAATCTGAAAATTCGGGAGGTACAGATACATGATTTCACCCAATGGGCTTATTGAAAAGCTCAAAAGCGGAGTATATAACGATGCTCTTTCGTTGGTTTACCCGGGAAAAGAGAAGGAAAACGCGCTGCGCCTGTGTGATGTTGCAAATGATTTTTGCGATATTTTCGGTGCAGACGAGAGAGAGTTTTCAATTTTTTCCGCGCCCGGCAGAACGGAAGTATGCGGTAATCATACAGACCATAATCACGGGCAGGTGCTTGCAGCCGCAATAAGCCTTGACGCGGTTGCCGTTGCCGCAAAAAGAGATGACGGAATTATCAGAATAAAAAGTGCCGGATATGATATGGATGAAATAAATATCAACGCGCTTGAACCTGATACTGATGAATTTTCAAAAAGCGCGGGACTTATACGCGGTATTGCGGCGCGGTTTAAGCAGCTCGGCTATAAAATAGGCGGATTTGATGCCGCGACTGCGTCAAATGTACTTAAAGGCTCCGGAATGTCTTCATCGGCGGCGTTTGAGGTGCTTGTCGGAACAATTTTAAATTATTTATATAATGAAGGCAAAATTGATGCGGTTGAAATCGCCAAAATTTCGCAGTATGCCGAAAATGTTTATTTCGGAAAGCCCTGCGGACTTATGGATCAGATGGCCTGCTCGGTGGGCGGATTTGTTAATATTGATTTTTGCGACCCGTCCGTACCGGTAATTAAGAAAATTGATTTTGATTTTGAAAAATGCGGACATTGCCTGTGCATTACCGACACCAAAGGCGACCATTCGGATTTAACGGACGAATATGCCGCGGTAAGAGGGGAAATGGAAAGCGTTGCCTCATTTTTCGGTAAGAATGTCTTAAGAGAGGCAGACGAAAAAGAATTTACGGAAAATATTTCCGATATACGCGCAAAATTCGGTGACAGAGCCGTGCTGAGAGCCATGCATTTTTATGCGGAGAACAGGCGCGTTGCAAAGCAGGTGGAAAGTCTTAATCGCGGAGATTTTGAAGCTTTTAAAGCAACTGAAACGGAAAGCGGTTTTTCGTCTTTTATGTATAATCAAAATGTTTATACCTGCACCGATACAAAAAATCAGCCTGTTTCCCTCGGACTTGCAATAAGTGAAAAAATTCTTTCCGGCTGCGGAGCATGGAGAGTACACGGCGGCGGATTTGCGGGAACAATACAGGCGTTCGTACCGGCAGATAAGGCAGAAGAATATACAGCAGCTATGAAAGCGGTTTTCGGAGAAAACTGTTGTCATATATTAAAAATTCGTCAGGCAGGCGGCGTTAAGCTTGTATGATAAAGGAAGAGAGGTATACCGGCTATGAAAAGAACATTAAAATCCGTTTTGGCGTTGTTACTTTGCGTACTGATGCTTACCCCTATGATGTCGTTAACCTATGTGCAGGCGGCAACAACCACTGAGAAGGTGACAGGGTTAAAAATCGATTCTGTAACAGCGACGACACAAAAGCTCACATGGAACAAAATGAACGGTGCATCCGGGTATTATATTTATCAGTATAAGTCCGGCAGCTACAAAAAAATTGCAACCGTTTCCTCAAATTCTTACACGGTAAAAAATCTTACCAACGGGAAAAAATACAGCTATAAAATTAAAGCGTATGACAAAATAGGCGTTGGAAGCTTTTCATCTTCTGTCAGTGCATTTACTGTCGGCAGCACCGGAAAAATTTCAGCTTCATCAGCAACGACAAGCAGCATCACACTTAAATGGAGTGCTGTCAGCAAGGCAACAGGGTATGCGGTTTATATGCTTAAATCCGGCAAATATGCAAAAATTGCGTCTGTAAAAGGTAAAACAACTTATAAGGTTACAGGACTTTCAGCAGGGACTGATTATTCATTTATAGTTACAGCATATATCAGTGACGGTTCTGTTACTACCTACGGAAAGCAATCCGCAGTAAAGAAGCTGACTACCGCTCCGGCTGCTGTTAAAAAACTGACTGCCTCCGTTACATCAGATTCCGTAACGCTCAAATGGACAAAGGATTCAAAGGCGACGGGCTATCAGGTATATAAGTATAACAGTTCAAAGAAAGCATATGAGCTTGCAGCATCTGTTCAGAATAATACATATAAGGTTAAGAACCTCAAGTCGGCAACTACTTATAATTTCAAGGTACGCGCTTACTGTTCAAGAAATAATACGGTGTACGGTGCTTTTTGTTCTGCCGTAAAAGTTAAAACACTTCCTCCGGCAGCGAAGATTGCATCAGACAGCTCAACAGCTAACAGCGTAACAATTAAATGGAACAAATTAAGCGGAGTTACAGGCTATGAGGTGTGGATGCTCAACGGTTCTAAATACACTTGTGTATCAAGAACCTCCGGCAACTCATATACCAGAAGCGGACTTTCGCAGGGAACAAAGTGTACCTTTAAGGTAAGGTCATTTGTTGTATCTGAAGGCAATGGTACTTATTACGGAGACTACTCTGCTCCGTATACGGTTGCAACTAAGCCTGCAGCACCTGCAAATTTGAAGGCGAATGCATATTCTGATGACCCGATAGGTTTGAGCTGGACGGCTGTAAACGGCGTAACCGGATATAAAATTTACAGGAAAGCGTCTGATGAGTCATCGTATTCGGCAATTGGTCTTACTGCAAGCAACAGCTATGTTGATAAAAATGTCAAAAACGGAATTACATACAGCTATAAGGTACAGTCCTATATAAACGGTACAATGAATGTGTATTTCAGTAATTATTCAAATGTTGCCACTGCTGAATATAAGGAAACACAAAAAGAAAAAAGAACCATACAGGATACCGGCGTGTTAGGCTACCTTTACAATCCGAAAGGCAACTATTTCTATACCGCAAACGACCCGTGGCAAAGAAGGCTCGGCTTTACTTCTCTTTATGACTCATTTTCACCTGCAACATATATGTGGTATGCAACCGAAAGAATAAGATTTTCTTATGATAATCTTGACTGGATGATTCAGGTGTGGAAGGGACAGTACGGTTACGCCTTTATCGGCGGAGAAGTCGGAGTATATACTAAAGAAAAGACGAGAGAGGTTCTTTTCTACGACAGCGCGAGCGATGCAAACAGGCTTAAAATGTGCTTCGATTATTATACAAGACTGAACGGATTAGCGCAGTTCCGTAAAAGATTCAGTACAACATATGATTATTACTGGTGGTGCACAGGATTTATTCCCGGTAATAAGATGTTTGATATGAATCGCAGCAATATGAGACTTGATATAAGAATTACGATGAAAGATGCGACAATGCTCAATGCGTTCTGTGCCGCTCTTGAAAATATGGATACATTAAATACATATCCGTTTTATCAAAAGCATTATACGCGTGATACCTTTGCAAGTCAGTCAACATACCGTGTTGACGGGTTGGATGTTTATTTCTCATATTGATTTCGTTTTCATCAGCCGACGGGCAATTTGTCCGCCGGCTTTTTTTGGCAATTTTGTTTACAAAAGTTTTTTGCCGTTGTATAATAGTTAAAATAGGGGGGTGAAAGCTTGCGGATTTTTCAGAAAGGCTTTAATTTTTCACAGGACGGACCCGGAAACAGGCTTGTTATTCATTTGCAGGGCTGTAATTTTAAATGCCCGTGGTGTTCCAACCCGGAGGGAATGGAAATACAGGGGCGAAAATGTGAAGAGGTAAGCGTTAAAGAGCTGTTTGATTATATTGTACATACATCCCTTCTTTTCTTTGACGGCGGAGGAGTGACCTTCACAGGCGGTGAATGTACCGTTCAGCATAACGAATTGCTTTCTTTACTGAAAATGCTTCATGAAGAAGGAATAAATACAGCCGTTGAAACAAACGCATCAGACCCGAGGCTTTGTGAGCTTTTGCCGTATATTGACTATCTTATTGCCGATATAAAGCATACGGACGATGAAATACATAAAAAATATACTGGCGTAAGCAATAAAACCGTTATCAAAAATATTTCCTCGGTTTTGTTGCAGGGCAGGCAGCTTCATCTTCGCATTCCGCTTATAAACGGCTTTAATACCGACCCAAAACCTTTTTTTGATTTCTTTTGCGCATATCCGACGGAAAATGCGGTGCTTGAAATTTTGCCTTATCATGAATACGGAAAAAGCAAATGGACAGAGGAGTATACCGTTAAAAACGGGTTTGTAAATGAGAAGACATTAAATTATTTTACATCTGAAATCGGTAAATCGGGTATTACGATTATCAGCACATAAGGAGGACTATATGAATTACACAAACAGTCAGATAACGGAAATGGCAAAAACGCTTTTTAAGACCAACAGGGCTAAAAAAAGACTTGACGGATGGTTCATTTCAAAGCGCGCCGAGCTTGAATTTGAAAAAGAAAATTCAGCTCTTTCGGGTGAAATGAGAAAAGCGAAGGCCTTATGTAAAATTGCCGAAATTCTTCCGCTGAATATTGATGAAAATCAGATTTTTGCGGGTACACAGGATGACGGCTTTGCAAGAAGCTATGCGCTGATAAACCCGTCGTTTAAGGTTGAGGAATTCAGCGGATACTGTGACCCGACAGCGGTTTTCGGCGACATTGAGCCGAGTGAAGAAATTCCTGCCGGGGAAATTGAACGGGTCAGAAATGAATTTTCAAAAACAGACTATGTTAAGCAGCTTGACGCGGCTTATGCAGGCTGTGAGAATTATACAAAAGAGGTTGCCTTTTTTGTTGAGCAGGTTACGGGACATCTTATACCCGATTTCAGAGCCGCGCTTAAGCTCGGAGTGCTTGAGCTGAAAAAGCAGCTTGAAGAAAAGGGCGGCGCAGGCAGAGAAGCCTTTTCCGCTTCTCTTGATGCCGTTTTAATCCTTGCAGACAGGTACAGGACAACAGCACAAGAGCAGCTTGAAAACGCGACGGGCGACAACAGGGCAAGACTTGAAAAAATGGTTGAAGCTCTTGAAAGAGTTCCTCGTTACGGCGCGAGAGACCTTTATGAAGCAATACAAAGCTTTATCCTTCTTTGGCAGGTTATGTGCCTTGAGCAGACACCAAATCCGTTTGCTTTCTCAGTCGGCAATGCAGACAGGATTTTTGAGCCGTACAGAAACGGACTTGACAGGGAAAGCGCGGCGGCTCTGTTTAAGCATCTTCTTGTTTTTTATAATGTCGCAGACCGCTCATGGGCTATATCGCAGAATGTAATTCTGTCCGGCAGAGATAAGGACGGCAACGACCTTACAAACGAATGCACATACGCGCTTTTGGACGCTTATTATGACATGAACCTGCCGCAGCCGATTCTGTCTGTTAAGCTTCATAAAAATACTCCGCAAAAGCTTTACAGAGAGCTCGGGAGATTTTTCTTCAGTGCCGGTGTGCTTACTCCGTCGCTGTTTAACGATGATTCGCTTTACGAGGTGCTGTCTTCACACGGCGTTGATGTTGAGGATTTGCCTGATATTTCCGTTGCCGGCTGTCAGGAACCGCTCATTATGGGTAAGGATAACGGAAATACAACAAATTCATGGCTTAATCTTCCGAAGGTGCTTGAGCTCACTCTTACCGGCGGATATTCAACAATAACAGGTGAGAAGCTTGTTGAATTTAAAAAAGCGGATTTAAAGAATATCAAAGAAGAATTTTTCAAAAATCTTGAAGTTATATGTGACGAAATGGCAAAAGCCGCAAATGCGGCTTCATGTGCTCTTTCAAATCTTCGCGTTCCGTTCCTTTCGTGCTTTATGGGCGGCATCGAAACAGGAATTGATTTGAGAGATACGCAGCGTCAGGGTACAAAATATAACGGCAGCGGATGCCTTATTCACGGCACATCAGTTGTGGCTGACAGTCTGACGGCAATTGAAAAACTGCTTAACGAAAGACCGCAGGATGCAGATAAGCTTATTGACGCTCTTAAAGCCGATTTTAAGGGCTATGAGGAGCTTAAGGATTTCCTGTTCTCTGCGGATAAATTCGGAAACGGTATTAAAAAGGTGGATGAGCTTACAGCCGAAATAGCAGACAGGGCTGCCGATATAGTCGCGGCAAGAAAAAATTATCTCGGTAATTCCTTCCGCCCTGATTTTTCAAGTCCCTCAACGCATCTGCTTTACGGTTACTGGGTCGGCGCAACGCCGGACGGCAGACCTGCAAGGGACATGATAAATTACGGCGTTGACCCGTTGTACGGTTCAGCTGAAAACGGTCTCGGTCTTCGCACTCTGTCCGTTCTCGGACTTCCGTTTAATAAAATGAACGGCGGATATGCTTCACACCTCGGTGTTGACCCGAAATATTTTACGGCGGACACATATGAAGAAAAGGGCATGGAATTTTATTCGAGAATTGTTAAGCCCCTGTTTTTTAACGAAATGAAAAAGGGTGTTTCGCCGTTTTATCTCTATGTCAATGTTACAACACCGGAAATACTTCGCAAGGTGCTTGCAAACCCCGAAAAATATGCGCCGAGCGGAATATATATTATGAGAATACACGGCACATTTGTTAATTTTCTTGACCTTTCACCGGCTATTCAGCAGGATATTATTAAAAGGCTTGACCCGAAATCGGCAAGTATAGGAGATTGCCAATGTTAAGTATAGGACTTGATATAGGAACTACGGGGATATGCGGCGTACTGATTGATTCCGACAGCGGTTCGGTTATTAAAACGGAAAGCAGAGCTAATAATTTTTTTATAAATACCGGCAAAGAATATGAGCGTATACAAGACGCGCAGAAAATATATAACGCCGTTGAGGAAATACTCGGTGCACTTTTTACGAAGGATGCCGAATGTATCGGCGTGACAGGTCAGATGCACGGAATAGTGTATCTTGACGCGGACGGAAATCTTGTCAGTCCGTTATATACATGGCAGGATATGAGAGCTTCTCTGCCTTATAAGGAAGGGACATATTCATCCGTTTTCGGTGCGCCTGCCGGTTACGGACTTGCTACAAACTTTTATAACCGTATAAACGGGCTTATACCCCAAAACGCCTGCATAATTTGCACGGTACACGATTATGTTGCTATGCGGCTTTGCGGTAATAAAAAACCGCTGCTTCATTCATCTGACGCGGCATCACTCGGCGGTTATGACTGTGAAAAGAGATGTTTCAGTGCAGATGAACCGCTTTTGCCGGATTCAGTTGACACCTCCCGTGTAATCGGTGAATATAAAGGCGTGCCGGTATGTATCGCGATAGGTGACAATCAGGCAAGCTATATAGGCTCTGCCAAAGACGGTTCGGCACTTATAAATATCGGTACGGGAAGTCAGGTGACCGTTCCTGCGGCTTCATACAGGAATATTCGCTCTCTTGAAACAAGACCGCTTGGCGGGGACGAATATATTCTTGTAGGCTGTGCTATCTGCGGCGGCAGAGCGTTTGCAATGCTTGAAAATTTTTTTGGTTCGGTTTGTGAAATGGCGGGGATGAAAAGGGAGAACCTTTATCCTTTTATGGATGAAATGCTTAAAGAGGATTATGAGACTGACCTTTCTTTTGATACGCGCTTTTGCGGCTCAAGAACATACCCGGATGTAAAAGCATCGGTAACAAATCTGACGGAAAATAACTTTACTGCAAAGGATATGGCATTTGCTCTTCTTGACGGAATTGCACAGGAGCTATATGATTTTTATGCTGTTACCGGAAATAAAGCAAAGTATATTACGGGCTCCGGCAACGGGATAAGAAAGAATGCGGCACTTTGCAGAACGCTTGAAAAGAAGTTCGGATGTAAGCTTATAATACCTGCCCACCGCGAAGAGGCAGCTTACGGAGCCGCGCTTATCGCGCTGAAGGCTGCGGGAAAATTTGACAGCATAAAACAGGCACAAAGCCTTATACATTATTTATAAAATGTCTTGACAAAAAAAATATACGGTGTTATACTCGATATAACAATTTTTAAAGGCTGTGACGAAGACGACGCGGAAAAAACGCCTTTAGCGAGCCGGGTACGGTGTGAGCCGGCAGGTATGCTTTCCAAGGTCCATCACTTCTGAGCCGGATGTGTGAAAATTAAAGTAATGCATCCCGTGATTGCGGCGTTACGGCAAAGGGCTTATTTGAGTCTGCAAAGTGCGTCTTTAACGGCGAATTTGAGTGGTACCGCGGGTTTTGCCCCGTCTCAAGGTTTTCTTTGGGACGGGTATTTTATTGTGCTTGAAAGGAAAAGAATATGGAAAATCAACTTAAGGAAGTGGCGTCAAGAATTAAGGAGCTGCGTACCATCGCAGGTCTTTCCGCTGCTGAAATGGCACAGAAAACAGGTGTAAGCGAAGAAAAATATGCTGTTCTCGAGCAGGGAGAAACGGATTTCGGTTTTACTTTTATATATAAATGCGCCGATGTTTTCGGCGTTGAGATAAAGGACCTTCTTGAAGGGAGCAGTCCGAGCCTTTCGATGTATGAGTTAACAAAAAAGGGCGACGGGCTTCCCATTGCCCGCAGAACGGGGTTTATTTACGACAATCTTGCACCATCTTTTAAAAATAAGCTTGCAGAGCCCTTCTGGGTAAAAATACCTTATAAGGAGGATGCACAGCTTGTTTTCAGCACTCATGCCGGACAGGAGGTTGATATTGTTATCAAAGGTAAAATTCTTGTTCAGGTCAGTGACCGCGTTGAAATACTGACAGAGGGAGATACAATATATTATAATTCCGCATATCCCCATGCCCTTATGGCTATGGACGGCAAGGACGCGGAGCTTTATGCTATCGTTTTAAAGCCGGGTGAAAATGCCGAGCCCTATAAAATGGAGCCGATTGATAACAATACAATGCATGAGATAATGCGCAGCAGCACCGTGGCAGACGCATTCATTGAAACTCAGACCAATGAAAACGGTGAACTGCAATCAATAAAATTCAAAAATGAAGAAAAATTCAATTTCGCGTTTGATGTTGTTGATAAGCTTGCTTCAAAATGTCCGCAGAAAACAGCCATGGTCTGGGTCGGAAACGACAAGAAGGATCATGTGTTCACATTTGCGGATATGAAAAAATATTCAAATATGGCGGCAAATTATTTTGAATCCCTCGGAATCAAAAAAGGGGACAGGGTAATGCTTGTTCTTAAACGCCATTATCAGTTCTGGTTCAGTATACTTGCGCTTCATAAAATCGGTGCTGTTGCAATTCTTGCAACCAATCAGCTTGTAACGCACGATTTTGAATACAGGTTCAAGGCGGCGGGTGTAAAGGCTGTTGTTTGCACCGCAGACGGAGAGGTGAGTACTCACGCCGAAAAGGCCGCTGAGGAATACCCGGAAATGATTAAGGTCATGGTCGGCGGCAAAAAGCCCGGCTGGCGCGATTTTAACGCCGAAACGCAGCTTTGTTCAGATGTTTTTGAGCGTACGGAGCAGTCACCCTGCGGCAGTGACCCGATGGTTATGATTTTCACCTCGGGAACAACAGGGTATCCCAACATGGCGCTCCATTCTTACAAATATGCTCTCGGTCATTATATAACGGCAAAATACTGGCACCGCGTAAACCCGGACGGGCTCCATTTTACTATTTCCGAAACAGGCTGGGGCAAGGCACTGTGGGGCAAGCTTTACGGACAGTGGCTTTGTGAGGCGGCAACCTTTGTTTATGACTTTGACCGCTTTAATTCCGATGATATATTGCCGATGTTCAAAAAGTATAATATAACAACCTTCTGCGCTCCGCCGACGATGTACCGTTTCTTTATAAAAGAAGACCTCTCAAAATATGATTTGTCGTCGATAGAATATGCCACAACGGCAGGTGAGGCACTCAATCCCGAGGTTTTCCATCAGTTCAAAAAGGCTACGGGTCTTGAAATAAAGGAAGGCTACGGGCAGACGGAAACGACATTGAGTATAGCCACTCTTGTCGGCACTCCGCCGCGAATCGGCTCTATGGGTAAACCGAGTCCGCTTTACGATATTACAATTCTTGACCCGGACGGCAATGAGTGCAAGAGCGGCGAAACCGGCGAAATATGCATAAGAACTCCTGACGGAAAGGCACCGTGCGGTCTGTTTTCCTGCTATTACAGAAATGAAAAGAAAACCAATGAGGTATGGCACGACGGATTTTATCATACGGGCGATACCGCATGGCGTGACGAAGAGGGTTATTATTGGTATGTAGGCCGAGTTGACGATGTTATCAAGTCGTCCGGCTACCGTATCGGACCTTTTGAAATTGAAAGCGTTATTATGGAGCTTCCGTATGTTCTTGAATGTGCGGTAACTGCCGCTCCCGATGAAATAAGAGGACAGGTAGTTAAAGCTACAATTGTGCTCACAAAGGGTACTGTCGGCACAGACGAGCTGAAAAAAGAAATACAGGTATATGTCAAGAAAAATACGGCTCCGTACAAATATCCGAGAATTGTTGAATTTGTTGATGAGCTTCCGAAAACAATCAGCGGCAAAATCCGCAGAGTGGAGCTGCGCAAAAAAGACCTTGAAGCAAAAAATAACGAAAATTGAGGTAATTATATGAAAACGGGATTTATCGGATGCGGAAACATGGCAGGCGCAATTATAAAAGGTATGATTTCTTCCGAAAATTTCAGTGCTGAGGAAATTTTCATTTTTGATATTGATGAAAGTAAAACAGATATAATTTGTGAGGAATATAACTGTAAAAAATGCGTCAGTGCAGTTGAAACGGTAAAGCAGAGCGATGCGGTTATTCTTTGCGTAAAGCCGAATGTTATAGCTGCTGTGCTTGAAGAGTTAAACGATACTTTAGAGGAAAAAGACCCTCTGATTATATCAATTGCCGCAGGCAAAACTCTTGAATTTATTGAAGACTGTTTAAGCTATGTGCCGCGCCTTATTCGCGTTATGCCGAATATCAACGCGCAGGCTTTGTCGGCGGTTTCTGCATACTGTGCCAATGGCAGGGCAAAAGAATTTACAGACTTTGCGGGGTCATTTTGTAAAAGCTTCGGCACTGCGGTTGAGCTTGATGAAAAGTTTTTCCCTGTATTCGGAGTTATCGGCGGTTGTTCTCCGGCGTTTGCGTATATGTTTATAGACGCGCTTGCGAGAGCGGCAGTAAAAAACGGAATGCCTAAAGCGACTGCGCTTGAAATATCGGCGCAGGCTGTGCTTGGCAGCGCAAAAATGATTCTTGAATCCGGAGAATGCCCGTGGTCGCTTGTAGATAAGGTGTGTTCTCCCGGAGGGACAACCATTGAGGGCGTTCTTTCGCTTCAGGAAAACGGATTTGAATCAGCCGTTGCAAAAGCGGTTCAGGCTGCGGTTGAAAAGGATTCAAGAATATAAAACAAACCACCCTTATGGGTGGTTTACTTTATTACGACGATTATTTCAGTTTTGCCACGCTTGATTGCTTGCCGATAAGAATAATATGGTCGTTTGGTTTGAACCTGTATTCGGCTGTGGGTATCGGAGTTGAATCATCCTCGCTCTTGACAGCGACGATATTTACATTGTATTTAGGTCTTACGCGTAATTCGCCTATGGTTTTGCCTGTCCATTCGTCAGGGACACCTATTTCATATATAGAATGGTCATTTGAAAGAGGAATGAAGTCAAAAACATTTTTTAAGCTGTGTTTAATGGCTATTTTATGTGCTATTTCCTTTTCGGGATAAACCACCTCGTCAGCACCGATTTCTTTTAATATTTCAGCCTGAATGTCCTGATTTGCCTTGGAAATAACATATTTCGCGCCGTGGCGTTTAAGCAGCATGGTTATCATCAGAGAGGACTGAAAATTTTCCCCTGTTGCAACAAAGCATAAATCAAAGTTTTTAACTCCGAGGGCTTTTACAACCGATTCGTTTGATGCATCACCGATATATGCGTCTGTAAAATCGGCGGAGAGCTGTTCAACGATATTTTCATGCTTGTCAACAATCATTACCTCGTTTCCGAGCTCCTGCATTTTTTGTGCGACATTTCTTCCGTAGCGTCCCATACCAATTACAAGAACAGATTTCATATGTTATCACCCTATCAATATTTTTTCTGTCGGTCTTGAAAGCGGAATTTTATTTTTCTTTGCCGATAAAGCAAGCACAAGCGAAAATCCGCCTATTCTGCCTGCGTACATAAGGAAAATTATTATCAGACGCGACACTCTGCAACGCTCCGGCGTGAGTCCCTGTGTCGAACCGACGGTGTTTATTGCCGAAACAACCTCAAATAGCCCCTGCCTCAATGTACAATTTTCAATTGCGCATATAGCCAAAGTGCCGAAAAGGGAAATAGCGGCATACACAGTACCTATTGTGCAAGCCTGTTTTACCGATTCATCGGGTATTTTCTTTTTGAAGAAAACCACGCTTGTATCGTTTGACGCGCTGCGTAATACCATAACGAGAATAACCGCAACGGTTGTGGTTTTCATTCCTCCGGCGGTTGAGCCGGGATTGCCGCCAATCATCATCAGCAGGGTTATAAGAAGATTTCCCCCTTCACTCATTTTGCTCAAATCAACGGTGTAAAATCCGGCTGTACGCGCACTTACAGTCTGAAAGGCGGAAACAATAATTCTTTCAATGATATTCATATCGGCAAGGGTATCGTTTCTTTCAAAAATAAGATAAAGAATTGTTCCCGAAAACAGTAGTATTCCCGTTATGCAAAGCACGATTTTTGTGTGCAGACCGTATTTTTTAAAATGAAGACGGTTAATGAGTATATCATTCCATACTATAAATCCGATTCCGCCGATTATTATCAATAGCATGAGAATAATATTTACATATATATTTGAGTAATACAGCTTGAACGAGGAGGAAGCGAGCGGTGTCATAAGGTCAAAGCCCGCATTGCAGAAGGCGGATACGCTGTGAAACACCGAATACCACATTCCCTTGAAAAATCCGAGCTTGGGACAAAAGAAAAATGCAAGAAGAATGATGCCCGTACCTTCAAAAATAAATGTTCCGGCAAGTATTCGCTTTATAAGATTTGAAAAAGACACACTGCCGTTATCTCCGGCAGACTGCAAAAGCAGCCGCCTTTCGCGCAGAGTGACCTGCTTTTTAAAAAACAGAAACACCATGGTTATAACGCTCATAAAGCCCAGACCGCCGATTTGAATAAGAAAAATCAGCACAATCTGCCCGAAAATCGACCAGTGCATTGCTGTATCAACCACAGTGAGCCCTGTTACACAGGTTGCGCTTGCGGCGGTGAAAAGGCAGTCAATAAACGGCGTTCTTGTCCCTGTTCTTGCGGCAAAGGGGAGATGCAGCAGAAATGTGCCGGTTAAAATCAGAACAATAAAACCGATAGCTATTATCTGTGTATATGAAATTTTGTCAGTAAAACGCTGAATGCTGTTCTTTGTGTTTCTTTTCATAAGCATATTTCCATCCGGTATTTTATATATAAGATAAACTATTTTTTTTAAAAAATCAAGTTAATTATTATGACAACTAATTTTTCTTGCAAAAATCAACTTATGTGGTATAATATTAAAGAATTGTTGTTATCGGAGAACATGAATGAGAACCCTGACTTTTACTGTTGATGATGCTTATGAGGATAAAAAGCTGTTAAGCTTTTTGAAAACGAGAGGCGGACTTTCTTCCCGGCTTATCGGTAAGCTGAAAAAAGAAGAAAACGGAATGCTGTGCAACGGTGTGCGGTGCAGAACAGTTGACCGTGTTCATAAAGGTGACACGGTTGAAATAAATATTCCCGATGAAAGCACATCATCCGTACCCGGTGATTTTCCGCTCGATATAATTTATGAGGATGATGATATACTGGTAATAAATAAGCCTGCCGGACTTGCAATGCACGAAACGCATAATCATGTGGGCGATACGCTTGCAAACGCGGTTGCAGGCTATTTGATAAAAAACGGCAAAGGCGGTCCGTTTCGCGCAGTCGGCAGACTTGATAAGGATACCTCCGGCATTGTTGTATGTGCCCTCCATTCGTTTGGGGCAAGCGTGCTTTCGGGAAATATTGAAAAAACATATCTTGCGCTTGTTGACAAAAAATATACGGGCTGCGGTGTGATTGATGTGCCGATATACAGACCCGACCCCATGAAAACCCTGCGTGCGTGCGGGCTGTACGGTGAAAAAGCCGTAACAAAATGGGAATGTATCGCATCGGACGGTAAAGCTTCTTTGCTTAAAATCCGGCTTGAAACAGGACGGACGCATCAGATAAGAGTTCATTTTTCATATATCGGTTCACCGCTTATGGGCGATGATATGTACGGCGGCAGCTTAAAAAGAATAGGCAGACACGCACTTCACTGCTGCCGCGTTGAATTTTTGCACCCGGTTACAAAGAAAAAAATGGTTTTTGACGCGCCGTTACCGCAGGATATGAAGGCGATAACGGATGGGCTGCACTATACAGACAAGGAGGAAACAGGTTGAATATTTTTATCGGAATGACAAGATATGCACTTCCCGTGCTTGCTTTTATTATTCTTGTCAAATGTGTTATGACATTACTTCTCGGGCATCCGGTCAATAAAATATATGCCTATATAATCGACTCTTCAACAGGTGAAAAAATTCCGCTCAATATGTGGGAAACATCCATAGGAAAAGGAAAATCATGTGATATAAAGCTGAATTACGAAAACATATCCTCATCGCAGGCTGTAATAAGCCGCCGTGCCGACGGGTGGTATATTTTTGACACAAAATCAAAGGGCGGAACAAGCGTGAACGGCGCAAAAGCCGAAAAAAGAACGCTGATTAAGCACGGAGACAAAATAAAATTCGCGGACAAAGCTTTTGTTTTCGCTGTCGCGGACGACCCTGTAATCACTGTCGGCGGACGCAGAAGAACAAAAAAAGAGCAGGAAAGCATTCCTGCACCGAAAAATAATATCGCAGATAAAAAGCCGGTTAACAACAGCGGCTTGAAAACGAACAATGTCAGTGCCGCACCGCCGAAAAGCTCTGTTTTTGTACAGCCCGTGTCCGATATGAAGGCATCTGATTTTTATAATGAAAATTTCAGCCTTGACTTTAAAGGAAAAGAAAAGAAAGCGGATGAACTGCCGTATACGACAGTGAATGGCGATACCCTGCGTACGGGACAGAAAATATATAACGGAAATATCGGTTCAAAGGATATTTACAGTGATGTTGCGTTCAACCGTGTCGCAAAGGCCGTTGAACAAGGCGAACCGGCACTTATTAACCTTTCAAACGGAGAAATATATGTTCTGTGCGGAAGCTATATCCGTCTCGGCAGAGGAAGTGCAAACGATATAAGACTTAACGGAAGCGCAGTATCAAGAAGTCATGCCGCACTTAAAAAATTCAAAGACGGCTGGGCTGTTCTTGACGCCGATTCCAAAGCCGGAACTTTTCTCAACGGTAAAAAAATAGAAAAACCGCTTTTGCTTTTTGAAAATGACATTATTCAGATTTGCGACAATAAATTAAAATATACCAACGATTATAAAAAGAGAAAATAGGAGAAATTATGGCTGCTTCTTTTTCCGAAAAAATACGAAGAAAATACAGATATGTTGACAGAGGCTTCATCCTAATAATTCTTACCGCTTTTCAGACGATGACGGTAATTCCGGCTGCGTTTCCCGACGGAGAATTTAACGCACTGAATACGATTATGCTTTTCGGATATATCCTTTTTGAATGGGTATATGTGGGAATAATGCACTTTATCTTTAAAAAAGTGAATTTTGAGCTTGAATTTATCGCTTTCTTTTTAAGCGGTATCGGATTGGTTGTTACCGCGAGTGTATCTCCGTCTCTGATGAAAACACAGCTTATTGCCGTTATTGCCGGCGTAATTGTGTATGACTTTTTTGTATGGTTTCTTAAAAATGCCGAATGGGTTATGAAATTAAAATATGTTGCCGCAATAGGCTCGCTTCTTTTTCTGGCGGGAGCTTTTGTGCTTATAAGGTTTGTTTTCGGTGAAATAAACGGTGCGTACAACTGGCTTCAAATCGGCGGATTTTCGCTTCAGCCGTCGGAGCTTGTGAAAATTGCCTTCGTTTTTGTCGGTGCATCAACTCTCGACAAAATAATGACAACCAAAAATATTTATCTTTACATCGGATATGCGATGGGATGTATAGGTGTTTTGTTTCTTATGAAGGACTTCGGCACCGCGCTTATTTTCTTTTTCACATTTCTTGTAATCGCGTTTATGCGTTCCGGTGATATTCGTTCGCTGATTTTTATCTGTGCCGCCGCTGTTCTCGGCGCGGTGCTTATTGTGTATTTCAAGCCCCATGTTGCGGCAAGATTTGCGGCTTACCGCCATGTATGGGACGATTTGGACGGTGCGGGTTATCAGCAGACAAGAACGCTTATTTATTCCGTAAGCGGCGGCTTGTTCGGCGTCGGTCTCGGAAACGGAAGATTAAGAGGAATATTTGCTTCAACAACAGACCTTGTTTTCGGTGTTATATGTGAGGAGTTTGGAATAATAATAGCATTTCTTGTGGTTATGTCATTCGGGATTATTATGCTTTACGCCATCAAAAACGCTCAGAGCTCGCCGTCCGCGTTTTATTCCATAGCGGCTTGCGCGGCGGCTGCCATGCTGCTTTTCCAGGTATGTCTTAATGTTTTCGGAATTACGGATTTGCTTCCTCTCACGGGGGTAACTCTTCCGTTTGTCAGCAGAGGCGGCTCCAGTATGATTTGCTCATGGGCGTTATTTGCTTTCATCAAAGCGGCGGATATTCGTTCATATCCGAAGATATATAAGAATTAAGGAGGCTGATTGAATGCGTAATACAGTAAAACGGGCAAGAATCCTTTACGCGCTTATAGCTCTGTTTTTTATCGGTCTCGGAATACTTATGTACAACTTTGTTATTCATGGCGATGAATGGGCATCAAACAGGGTCAATAATCATGTTTATAAATACCGTCAGCTTGCAAACGCAGGGACTGTTTATGATACAAACGGCGAAATTCTTGCCGAAACGCAGGACGGGGAAAGGGTTTACAACGAAAGACGGCTTGTGAGGGAGGGAGTGCTCCACGCGGTGGGAGATACCGAAGGATTTATTTCAGACGGTGTGCAGAACGCATACCGTTCGGAGCTTCTCGGATATAATTTTATTGACGGGGTTTATGATTCCGTTATGAAGGGCAGAGGAAATGACATAACACTTACGCTTGACGCAAATGTGTGCGCAACGGCTCTTGACTGGCTTGACGGGCAGCGCGGAACTGTTGGTGTATATAATTATAAAACCGGCGAAACGGTATGCATGGTTTCGTCGCCGACCTTGTCGATCGCCGCGGCAGCGGCCATGAAGCAGCCGAACACGAAGAAGCCGCCCGGCGCTTTGCCGAAGACGCCCACCGGGGTCGGTGCGCTGCGCACATCCAGCACGGGGG
>JAKSQS010000250.1 GCA_024404055.1 Clostridia bacterium
AAAAAGAAGTACGGTAAAAACGCAATATTAAAAGGGATGAACTTTGAACAGGGGGCTACCGCCCGCGAACGAAACGGACAGGTCGGAGGGCATAAGGCGTGAGTATGGAAAAGTATGCTTCAATTATAGACAGACAGTACCCGTTCTGCACAAACCGTGCAAAGCTTTCAAGACAGAGCAGAGCGGCGCAGTTTTCACCGTTTGCGGCACTTACGGGTTACGGGGACGCGATTGAAGAAACCGCACGCATGACGGACAGACGCAGTGAGCTTGACGAGGAAACGATGCAGTTGCTTAACTGCCGCATAAGCTATATCATGCAAAACATCAATTTGCAGCCGTTTGTTACTGTGACCTATTTCAAAAATGACGGACAAAAAAGCGGCGGAGAGTATCTTGAATATTCGGGGAGAGTAAAAAGAATCGACATGATAAACGGTAAAATGTTCTTTACGGACGGGCAAAGCATCGAATTTCGGGATATATACGGCATTGAAAGCGGGATTTTTACCTTTATAAGCGAATGAAAAGGTAAAATACCGTATGTTTTTTTGTTTTGTACAACAAAAAATTTCGCTTTTTATCTTGTAAATCGTTCAATATTATGTTACTATACTTATAATTGGTTAACTATACAGAAAGAGGCGATTATATGTCAAACAAGAGTTCATATTCGAAAACATTGATACGATGTGCCTTGATTTTGCTGGCAGCCGTGTTTATTGTAACCGGCATCTGTTTTTATTGGCGGTTTGCAAAGGAGACGGAAATTGATGCGGGCATAACAGAAAAATACCTTGCCGAAAACAATATCAAGCTAACTGAATTTTACGGCACATCAAAATTTCAGGAAATAGAGGCAGCCATACAGGCAAAGAGGGCTTCATATTGGAAAACCATGTATGTTCTTCCGATTATCTTCTCAATGCTTTCCGCGGCTGCGGCGGCTGTATCATTTATCATCGGCAGGCAGGAGCAATTGAAAAACGCGCTTGATGCCGGCTCTGCGGCTTTGGCAGGCTCCTCGTTGTTTATGTTTATCGTGTCGCTTATCAGATTTATATCGGCGGATTTCAGCCATTTGTATCTGACCTCAGAATCCTCGGCATGGCGCGGGCTCGGTCTTACGGCTGCACTGCTGGTATTTGCCTGCTCAATACTGTTGGTGGTATCGGTAATTTTAGAGAAAAAAGGTATTTATTTCGGAAAGCCCAAAAAGGCTTCCGGCTTTAATACACAGGACGATGACGATGATGATAATATTTTTTATCCGGTGAACACGGAAAACGAAGAAATCGACGATGCGGACGAAGGCGACGATGCCGACGATGCGGATGATGAAAACAACTAACGGAGGACGGATGTAATGGATATCGAAAAAAGAATTTATACCGTAGCGGACGCGCACCTTGACACAGTATGGAACTGGGACTTTGAGTATACAATAGGCACCTGCATATACAATACTTTGGTAAATAATTTCAAAAAAAAAGAAAAATACCCGGATTACAAGTTTAATTTTGAGGGCTCATACAGATATGAGCTTATGGAAGAATATTATCCCGAGCTTTTCGAGCAGCTTAAAAAATATGTTGCCGAGGGCAAATGGAATGTTGCGGGAAGCTGTTATGAAAACGGTGATGTAAATGTGCCGTCACCCGAGCTTCTTTTCAGAAATATTCTTTACGGAAACAGCTATTTTGAAAAGAAATTCGGAAAGAGAAGCAAGGATATTTTCCTTCCCGACTGCTTTGGCTTCGGCTGGGCTCTTCCCTCCATTGCCGAGCACGGCAACCTCAAAGGCTTCATTACACAAAAGCTCGAATGGGGCAGTGCATACGGTATTCCTTTTGATATAGGTCGCTGGAGGGGCATTAACGGAAGAACGATTTACGCTTCGCTTGACTCCAAAAATTATACAACAAGTCTGAAAAAGGTAAGAAAGCATAAGCCTTTTGAAGAAAAGCTTAAAAATAACGAGAAAAAGTATGACATTCCGTGGACATTCGGCTTCCATGGAACGGGCGACCAGGGCGGTTCTCCCGAGGATTCATCGGTTCAGACGGTTTGCTCGGAAATGAGCAGCAACAACAATCCAAAAGTAAAGGTAAAGGTTCTTTCGGCAAAGGCTGACCAGATTTTTGAAGACCTTGACAAGCTTCCGCCTGAGCAGACGGCAAAGCTGCCTGTATGGGAAAATGAGCTTGTTATGACGAACCACGGCGCAGGTGCTTATACATCAAGAGCGTTTTCAAAGCGCTGCAACAGAAGAAACGAGGAGCTTGCAGATCTTGCGGAAAGGTCATGCGTTACAGCTGAATATCTTCTCGGTGCTCCGTATCCGAAAATTGAGCTTGAAAAAGCGTGGAAACGCAACATTGCGCATACCTTCCATGATGATATTACCGGCACATCGCTTCAGCGTATTTATAAAAGAAGCTGGAATGATTATGTAATGAGCTCCAACCAGTTTTGCAACGCCTATGAGGGTGCGGCAGGCGAGATTGTAAAGCAGCTTGATACAAACTGGGCTATCGGTGTTCCCGTAGTTGTAAATAACCACTTTGAATTTGCGCGTAAGGGCGCGG
>JAKSQS010000251.1 GCA_024404055.1 Clostridia bacterium
GTTGTATTCCATAACATCGATGCAGATGGAAAGATGCTTGACGGTGAATATGAAATAATAAGCCAGCTTAAAAATGATGAATGGGCGGTAAATTCAACAACTCTTACTTGCGAATTCTTCCCCGCCTGCACATATGCCGCGGTGAAGCTCAGAAAGAAAGATAATATTTAAATTATGAAAAATAATACATACATCAGCGATGAATATGCAGGACTAATTACGATGCGGGATCCATGCGTTCTGCCCGATAATGGCATTTATTACCTCGTCGGAACACAGCCGCCGTACTGGAACGGCATCAACGACGGAGTACATATGTGGAAGTCGAAAGACCTTACAAGCTGGATTGACTGCGGCTTGATACTGAGACGTTCTGAAATGGAGGAAAGCTTCTGGGGCAGAGACAGATTTTGGGCGCCGGAGCTTTTCAAAACCGAAAAAGGCAAATACTGCCTCACTTTTAACAGCCGAAATGAAGACGAACGGTACCGTCACGAATTCGGTGTGGGACTTGCCGTTTCGGATAACGCCGAGGGTCCGTATAAAATCATAACCGACCGGGAACCGTTAACAGGCTGTTACGGTAATGCTATTGACGGAACGATTTTTTGCGATGATGACGGTCAGCTTTATCTCGGCTGCAACAGCGATGATAAAAAGCTGCATATTTCCAAATTGAATATAGAAAACGGAACAATATACGACTGTGCCGATGTATGCTCAAACGGTGAAGAAGGAGAATGGGATCATATCGGTGTTGAGGGGCAGTGCATCGTAAAACGCCGAGGCTTGTATTTTCAGTGGTATTCAAGCTGGACACACGGATATGCCGCAGGTCTGCTGACCGCGGACAGCATAAACGGACCGTGGACAAAATTGCCCTGCAATCCCGTTTTGTCCGAAGGAAAGAACTGGCACAAAGCGGGGCATAATCATTGCTTCCGTTCCTTTGACGGGCAGGATTATATCAGCTTTCATGCCAATTTACGCGAACCGGACAGAGAAGACATTGAAAGAATATTCTTTTTGCCCGTGACCTATCTGAATAACGGAAATGTAAAGATAGAAACAGACGGATAAAAAGAACCCGTTTTATCTTAATAAATCGGAATTTACGGAGATATCGGAATCAGAGCGATATATCCGATAAAAGGGAGATTTTTATGAAAAAGATAATATCTGTATTATTGGTTTTTGTACTGCTGTTTTGTATGGCTTTGCCCTGCAATGCGGCACCAACCGGAAACACCTACTATCTTGATGCCGAAAAAGGCAGCGACGAAAACAGCGGCACGAGTGAAAGCTCCGCGTGGAAAACTCTTGCCTTCGCTTCATCAAAAACATTTTCCGCAGGCGATAAAATCCTTCTGAAGGCGGGTTCAATATTCAACGGCGGTTTTACTGCACGGGGCAGCGGCACAGCCGAAAGCCCGATCCTAATCGGTGCATACGGTGATTCCGCCGTTCTCGGCAAGCCGATCATCAGAAGCGACGAGGATATTATTTTGCTTACTATAAACAATGTGAGCGGCTGGACGGTTGATAATATCGGGTTTACCGCACCCAACGGCAAGGGCATTTACATTACTGCCGACAGCGGAAATTCGGCAACCGATATCACCGTTAGAAACTGCACATTCCACGATATATGGTTTAAGCAATGTCCTTCATATAACGGCGGTCACTGCCCGATCATGCTTTCATCCTCCGGCGCGGTTTCAAGAGTGAGAAACATAAACCTTCGGAACTGTGATATTTATGACTGTGCCTACGGCATCAATATGAGCGGACTCACCAGGGAATGGACACCCGACTTTTATGTCAGCCCCGAGGAATCCTACAACACGCATTTTGTTATTGAGGGCAACAGTTTTAATAATATTCTTTATGACGCGGTTATCATCTGCTCGGTTTTCGATATGGTAATCCGCAACTGCTCACTTATAAACACATCGCTCAATGATGATTATTATACCGCACCGATGTGGTCGCACCACGCAAGCAATTTCATAATTGAAAACTGTGAAATTGCAGGCGCAAAGAATGAGAAGGACGGCATGGCTGTTGACTTTGACGGCTGGACTACCGATGCGACTTATCAGTATATCTATTCACACGACAATGTGCGTTTTATCCGCAACTGCTGTTACGATAATTACACCAAAAACGCAAACTGCACCGTGAGATACTGCCTTTCGGTAAATGATAACAAGGGCGAAAATTCTATGGCTCAGCTTCTGAGCAGCGGATCGGTCAGCTATGCCGATGACGAAGCGGCAGTTTGCATGGATAATTTCAAATTCTACAATAATACGATGATAAACTGCTCTGAGATTTTTTGCCACGCACTTACAAATTCCGTTATTGCCAACAACATTTTTGTCGGTAACGGCATTCTTTCGTCAATGCTTTATATGAAGAAAAATATCGGCGACAACGGTGAAAAATTCATCACGAAATATAACGGAGTGTTTACGAATAACTGCTTTTGGAATATGGGAGCGGCTCATATCGCCGAAAGTAATTTCTTCTGTGATCCGGAGTTCGTCGGT
>JAKSQS010000252.1 GCA_024404055.1 Clostridia bacterium
TTTTTCATTGACAAAACGCACTGCCGGTGGTAAGATATATAAGATATTAATAAAATTAAGGATGACATATATGATTAAGGTAACTCTCAAAGACGGCATCGTGAAGGAATTTGAGCAGGGTGTAACTGCCGGCGATGTTGCAAAAAGTCTCGGCGCGGGACTTTACAAGGCGGCGTGCGCCGCACAGATAAACGGGGCTGTGGCAGACCTTCGCACACCTCTTAATGAAGACTGTGAGCTTTCCGTTCTCACCTTTGACGATGAAAACGGTCAGCGCGCATTCAACCACACCGCATCCCATGTTCTCGCACAGGCAGTTAAGCGCCTCTATCCCGATGCAAAGCTTGCGATAGGTCCCGCAATTGACAGCGGCTTCTATTACGACTTTGATGTTCCGGCGCCCTTCACGCCCGAGCAGCTTGAAGAAATTGAAGAAGAAATGAAAAAAATCGTCAAAGAGGCTCTGCCCCTTGAAAGATATGAAATGGACGCACCGGATGCTGTTGAATTTTTCAAAAGCAAGGGTGAAATATACAAGGCAGAGCTTGTTGAGGAGCACGCCTCAAGCGGCGAAAAAATCAGCTTTTACCGTCAGGGTGAATTTGAAGAGCTTTGTGCCGGTCCTCATGTACCCGACACGGGCAGAATAAAGGCGTTCAAGCTCACCTCCTGTACCGGCGCATACTGGAGAGGCGACGAAAAGAACAAGATGCTGCAAAGAATTTACGGCACCGCTTTTCCGAAGGCAAGCCAGCTTGAGGAGCATCTGGCAAGAATCGAAGAAGCAAAAAAGCGCGACCACAGAAAGCTCGGCAAGGAGCTCGGTCTGTTCACAATTATGGACGAGGGTCCCGGCTTCCCCTTCTTCCTGCCCAAGGGTATGCTTCTGAGAAACACGCTGATTGATTACTGGCGCGAGGTTCACAGAAAATACGGATATGTTGAAATAAGTTCGCCTATGATTCTCAACCGCGCACTGTGGGAGCGCAGCGGTCACTGGTATCACTACAAAGAAAATATGTATACCACTGTTATAGACGAGACGGATTTCGCAATAAAGCCGATGAACTGCCCCGGCGGTATGCTTGTTTATAAGTCACAGCCCCATTCATACCGCGACCTGCCCCTTCGCGTGGGTGAGCTCGGTCTTGTTCACCGCCATGAGCTTTCGGGTGCTCTGCACGGTCTGTTCCGTGTTCGCTGCTTCACGCAGGATGACGCACACATCTTCATGACATGGGAACAGATGAAGGATGAAATAAAGAATGTCGTTAAGCTGTTTGACGAGGTTTATTCCGTGTTCGGTCTTTCTTATCAGATTGAGGTTTCCACCATGCCGGAAGACCATATGGGCGACATCAAGGACTGGGATTTCGCAACCGAAACACTGAAAACCGCCATTGAAGAAATGGGCAAGGAATATGTTATCAACGAAGGTGACGGCGCATTCTACGGACCGAAGCTTGACTTCCACCTTTCAGACTGTTTAGGCAGAACATGGCAGTGCGGCACAATTCAGCTTGATATGCAGCTTCCCGAAAGATTTGAGCTTGAATATATCGGCGCGGACAATGAAAAACACCGTCCCGTTATGATTCACCGCGTTGTTCTCGGCTCTATTGAGCGTTTTATCGGTGTTATCACAGAGCATTTCGCGGGTGCATTCCCTGTTTGGCTTGCCCCTGTTCAGGCAAAGATTCTTCCCATTGCCGACAGACATCAGGATGCCTGCTTTGCGCTGCAAAAGGCACTTGAAGAAAAGGGCATTATCCGCACGGAGGTTGACACAAGAAGCGAAAAGTTAGGCTATAAATTAAGAGAAGCACAGCTTCAGAAAATTCCTTATATGCTCGTTGTCGGTGACAAGGAAGCCGAGGAAGGCACTGTTTCCGTCAGAAAGAGAGGTCAGGGTGACATAGGCACTATGACTGTGGATGAATTTGTTAAGCTTATTTCGGCTGAAATTGCAAGCAAAGAAATTTTCTGATTGAAAAATGCTGTGACACAACAGCCACAAAGAAAAAGCGAGTCGGTGCACTAAAGAAGTGTAAACGATTCGCTTTTTCGGTATGTTTTAAAATCGCCGTTAGGTTAAGGCTTTTGTATACAAAACTAACTCGGACGGTTTTTCTACGCAAAAGCCTTAACTTTATGGCATTGAGCGCATTGCGCTCCCTTACGAAATATCCGTCGTATTGGTTTGCACTTCCTCGAAAATGTAAAAAAAAACGGGGCTGCGACGAAACCGTTTTATTTCATCACAACCCTTATATTATTTATTAATATAAATCCTTGAATCCGTCGTAGCCGTAATAAATATCCGTGCCGTATACATTGTGCTCGTCCTTGTCATGATGGGAGTACCACACCTGCGCAAAGAACGGGTTTGCAGCTGCTATTTCATCGTAATTCCACGGCATCGGCAGACAGTCGGGACACCAGTGACCGCCCTTGAGCACAAGGTTCGGTGACATCATAAATTCGTGACCGAGACCGCAGCGCCATTTTATCGGCTTATAAAAATCATCGGGCGTATAATTTTCTTCA
>JAKSQS010000253.1 GCA_024404055.1 Clostridia bacterium
TGTTTTGCTTTTGCCGGTTGTGCCGCCGCCGTTAAGATATACGGCAATATCCTCACCGTTGTTTGAAAGCTGCTTTGCACCGTGATAGTGCTTTACCGCACGGTTGTATGTGTCCTTGTTTTTCAGCTTTAAGTAAACAGCTTTAAGCAGTGCTTCCGGTATTTTAAGTGCCGTACCCTTTAATGCCGAAGCATAATCCGAACAACTGCACACCATACAGGGAATACCGAGACTGTTTATCATATCAATATGTTTTATTGAAAGCAGGTCGAGAATCATAACACCCTTTGCTTCAACATCAAGCAAAAAATCCTTCACCATGTCAGGCGGAAGAAGGGGATGAATAAAATTAACGATAACACCTATGCTGTTAAGCGCGTAAAACGAAATGATTCCTTCAATTGTTGTGGGCATGAAGATAGAATAAACATCGCCCCTTTTCAGCTTAAGCTCCTGCTGCATATAAGCTGCAATTGCGTCTATATCCCTTATCATTTCCGAGCGTTTATATCTGCGGTCAAGATGCTGGAGCAGGTCAATATCGCCGTACTGTCCGTTGCATTCAAGCAGAAATTCGCAGCAGTTCATTTCTGCCGCATCCGGAATAAAACCTGTAACCTCGTATGCGGGTGTTGTTTTTTGTGTTTTTTTCATTTTTTCCTCCTGAAGAACTTTAAAAAATTACCTAACCATTCACCCAACAATATAACAGTATAAAAAACAGAAGTTAATAAAATGTTAACAAACGATTTATATTTAGTTACTTATTATTAAAAATTATTATAATTGTTTAAAAAATATACCGTTTGCATCTAATACAGACGGTATATAGCTGAATATTAAAATGTTTTTATTTAAGAGTGAATAACGCCTTGATGCTTGCGAAGATGTATTTGAACAGACAGGCAAACTGTGTATCGGAATCGGATGTGCTTGAATACAGCTTGAAATGGTATCTTGCAACATCGTCGTCAAAATCATACAGGTCAAAGTATGTGACTGATTCGGTTTCAAAGCTCCATGGGTCATTTTCATCAAGAGTGATAAGGCGCACACCCTCGTTCCAGCCGTTGTACGAGTTAAAACCGATACCTGCGGTATTTATAAGACCGACACCCTTATAGTTGAGCTCAAATGAGTTTGTGTGGTCATGACCGAAAAACATTGCCATAACATCGCCGCGCTCAAGCACCGCGTCAAACTGACCGTTTGAATAGTTGGGCGGGCAGGGACCTTCACCTAACTGACCCACAGTACCTTCCGGAAGCTTGTAGGATTTTTCGTTGTGACTGATGCTGCCGGGGGTGCCGGGGTCGCATTCTTCAAGTGCATCCCATATTTCGGGAACGATGATATGCTGGAACATGATGGACGGAATTTTTCTTCCGTATGCTTCCTCAAGATTTTCGGAGGTCTTTTTGTACCAGTCAATCTGTGCTTTTGTTGTACAGGCATATCCGCCAAGGTCGTTTTCTGTATTGTATGTTCCGGAGTCTATCATCCAGATATTTGATACCATTTTATTTTTATTGGTTGATGAATATATGGGTACATAATAGGTTGCAAGGTTGGTATCGCCTAAATCCTCTCCGGCACAGCCGATAAAGCACTTGTATCTTTCATATACGGATACCTGGAAAGCCTTGTCAGCCAGAGTGTTTTCGTCATCGTGGTTGCCGAAGGTCATAACAACGGGAATACCGTATTTTTCAAAAATGCTCATAAATTCATTGATTGCCGCAACCGCTTCAAGCCTTATAAGAGACGAGCTTGAAATATTGTCTCCCGTGAGGACAATCAGGTCAACGGGATATGTGTCAAGCACTTTTTTGAGCATCTTTTTGGTTATGCTCCTCATCGGGCAGAAATCCTGCATATCGGAAATCTGCATGATTTTGAACTTGCCGTCTTTATTATATTGCAGGTGAGTATCCGCTTCTTCGCTTGTTCTTGCGAAAACGGATACTGAAAAAACACACAGCAGCATAACGGCAGCCATTACAACGGACATTACTTTTTTCAACATTTTATTTGACTCCTTTTTTCTGATATAACTATATTATACATATTTTTTTGTAAATGTACATACAAAATCACAAAAAAAACAAGAAAAAATCGGCATTTTTTTGTAAAAAAGAAAAAAGTAATAATTTACTGTTGACATTTCTGCTTTAATGTAGTAAAATCCAATTAAACCGTTGAGGGAGAGTGAGTAGGTCGTACCGCTTCTTTCAAAGAGAACCGCCGGCGGTGAAATGGCGGTATTGAATGTGCGGCTGAATGGACTTCCGAGGGCGAGCGGAAAGGGAAACCGAGTATGTGAGACGGGGTATGGCTCCCCGTGAGCAAAAGTCTGCATATGGTTGTATGCGCAGAGTGGACGCAATGCGTCAAGCAGGGTGGCACCGCAGGAAAATAAATCTCCTGTCCCCGCAAGATTATTCTTGCAGGGGCAGTTTTTGCTTTTGCGGAAAGGAAGAAGTTATGTTTATATTTTCAAAGCAATGGCGCGTTGCGCCTGTAAATA
>JAKSQS010000254.1 GCA_024404055.1 Clostridia bacterium
ACGGGGAAATTCGTGTTACAAGGCTGAACACCTCAGACGGATATTACTCCGCGCACAACAAGGGAATGAACATACCGCCGGAGCGGCATGAGCATTTTGAAACCGTCATCACCCTGAAAAACAATTATATCCACACGGTAAACGGCGTTTCCTTTCAGCCGCAGGTCGGAGACGCGGTGATTTTAAGACCGCAGGACTGCCACTCCGCCCGTGCTATTGACGACAGCGCGGAGCACATCTGCCAGGATATTTATATAGACCAGCAGCTTTTCAAGCAAGCGTGTGACTACATCTCCCCAACCCTTTTTGTAAAAATAATGACACGGAAAAATCCTCCGTCTTTCCACTTAAATGAAAAAGAGCTTGCCTCGTTTTCCGAAAGCGTGGATTTTTCCTACCTGTATTCCATGGCAACGGACTATGAAATTTATAAATCCGTCAAAAGAATAGTGGCGTGCACCGTTATAGGTACATATGTTAAAAAAAGCTTTGAAAGCGACAAGCCTCTGCCGGAATGTCTTACAAAGCTGCTTATGAATCTGCATTACGATACATCCTACAAAAAAAGCGTTTGCGAAACCGCAAAAGAAATCGGCTATTCGCCGGATTATATGAACAGACTTTTTAAGGAATATTTCGGCAAAAGCATTGAGCAGCATATCATTGAGTGCAAAATTTACGATTCGCTGACCCTGCTGCTGCAAACCGATATGCAGATAAACGGTATAGCCGAAAAAATGGGCTGGGAGTGCACGGGGAATTATATCAATCATTTCAAAAAAATATACGGCGTTACCCCGGCAAAATACAGAAAAGAAATGAAAGATAAAATAATCTGATTGTACGCCGTTATCCTGTCCGCCGCACCGTGGCGTCAGGTAATGACAGCGTTAAATATAAAAAAAGAAAGGTGAATATTATGAAAAAAATTACACTTAAGGCATTTCCGGTTTTTCTTCTTGCCTGCGGTGCATCGGCACTTTACAGCTATTCGTTTCCGCCGTTCAAGATTGCGCTTTACGGCGTAAGCGCCGCACTGTGGGGTATTTCAATCCTTATTTCCGGACTTCTTTATCACAAATTGAAAAGCAGCAAAAAGCCCGTGCTGAAAGCAGTAATATTTACTGCGGCATCACTTGCCGTAATTTTCGGACTGATATTTTTAATCAATAATATCATCTTAAAAACAAAGGATTCCACCCTTGCGGCTGAAATAATCACGGGGCTTGTTTCGGTCTTCTTCACGCTGACCCTTCTTTTTATTTTAAAGGCAGGCGGCAAAAAAATCTTCCCTGCTGTTCTTTCGATTCTTCTTATCGCCGCGGCAGGCTATGCACCCGTTGCAATACCCGCAGCCTATGATTACAGCTTGAAGCACGCCGAGCCGCAGACTGCTCCGTCAAATCTTTCAAAATTCACCGAAAAAGAAAGAGCTCTTATAACAGATGCCGATTTTTATATTGCACCGAACGGAAACGATAAAAATGACGGCAGCTTCAAAAATCCCTTTGCAACTTTTGAAAAAGCCCGTGACGCTGTTCGTTCACTTGATAAATCGGGCAAAGCCGGCATAACCGTGGCTGTTAAAGCCGGAGAATACAGGGTATCCTCCCTTGAATTTACAGCCGGAGATTCGGGCACAAAGGAATGCCCCGTTGCCTACCGCGCTTACGGGGACGGCGAGGTTATCCTCAACGGCGGCGTAACCATCAAGCCTGAGAGCTTTAAGACTGTTGCCGACGAAGCAATGCTCGGCAGGCTTTCGGACGATGCCGGAGCAAAGGTTCTTTGTGCGGACTTAAAGGAATACGGTCTGACTGCCGAGGACTGGGGCAGGATTTATCCTTACGGTTCACATAACACCAACACAAGATATGACGGCGACTGGGTCGGTGACCTGTATTGCGAGCTTTTTGTCAACGATAAACGGCAGGTGCTTGCCCGTTATCCCGATACGGAATACCTCTACACCGGGAAGGTGCTTGATGCAGGCTACGGTAAGAATCCCGACGGCACACCGGCGGAGAACTGGGACGAGGTACGCAATCCCCCTTCAGATGTATATGAAATAGACCGTGAGCTTGCCGACAGAATTTCATCATGGAAAGCTCTTGACGATGTATGGATGTTCGGCTTCTGGACAGCCGACTGGGCGGACGCATCAACGCCGCTCGGTGATTTCAATGCCGAAAAACTTACCCTTTCGCCGAAATTTGCCGGAATGTTCGGCGCGAAAAAGGATGCACCTTATTATTTCTTCAATGTGTTTGAGGAGCTTAACGCACCCGGCGAATGGTATCTTGACCGTGAAAACGGCATCGTATATGTTTATCCGGACTGTGATTTAAAAAACGCGGCAATAGATATTTCCGTTACCGTCAAGCCCGTCATAAATGCGCAGGAGGTTAATTATCTTACCTTTGACGGCTTCACCATAAAGGGAACAAGAGGGAATGCAGTCGTTATCAGCGGTAAAAACAACACCGTGGAAAACTGCGG
>JAKSQS010000255.1 GCA_024404055.1 Clostridia bacterium
CGGTGAAGCCGAAGACCCTCGGACGGAAAGAATATGGTGAAGCGATAAAAAACAATACAGTGGTTCTCGGCGTGCGTCCTGCCGGTACGGGAAAAACATATCTTGCCGTGGCTCTTGCCGTGAATGCTTTCAGGGCAAAGGATGTCAACAGAATAATACTGACCCGCCCGGCGGTTGAGGCAGGGGAAAAGCTCGGCTTTCTGCCGGGTGACCTCCAGCAGAAGGTTGACCCGTATCTGCGCCCTCTTTATGACGCGTTATATGATATGCTCGGCGCGGAAAATGTTTTAAGGCATATGGAGCACGGCAGCATTGAGGTAGCTCCTCTTGCTTATATGAGGGGCAGAACGCTTGACGACAGCTTTATCATACTTGACGAAGCGCAGAACACAACTCCGGAGCAGATGAAAATGTTTCTCACACGCCTCGGCTTTAACTCGAAAATCGTTGTTACGGGGGATGTTACGCAGATAGACCTGCCCTCAGGTAAAAAGAGCGGCCTTATTGAAGCGGTCAAAATATTGAAGGGCATTGACGATATTTCGGTCGTGCGCTTTTCGGAAAAAGATGTTGTAAGACATAAGCTTGTTCAGGATATAATAAAAGCATATGAAAAGGCTGAAAAAAGGAACTGAAAAGAGGTTGAATGATGAAGGATAAAATAAAGGTTATTATTTCGGATAATCAGAAAAAGGTCAAAATACCCACGGGAATAAGACTTCTTGTGCGCCGCTGCTGCAATGCGGTGCTTGTGAATGAAGGGTTTACGGGCTCTGCGGAAATCAGCGTTACCTTTGTTGACGATGAGCGGATAAGGGATATAAATCTTGAACACCGCGATATAGACGCGTCAACCGATGTCCTTTCATTCCCTCTCGGTGAAGACGGGAAATATGACATCAACATGGTGACGGGTGCGCAGATGCTCGGCGATATTGTTATTTCCATGGAACACGCGGTTTCTCAGGCACAGCAGTACGGTCATTCCTTTGAAAGGGAGGTTGCGTTTCTTACGGTTCACTCAATGCTTCACCTTCTCGGCTACGACCATGTGAACGGCGGTATAGAGGCTGTGCGTATGCGCGAGCATGAGGAAACCGAGCTTGAGCAGCTCGGACTTAAAAGAAACGGCAGCTACCATATGGATGAATAATTTATGGAAGAATACAAAAAGCTTTTTAAAAGCTTCTTTTACGCATTTCGCGGCATAGAGAACTACATAAAAAATGAGCGGAACATGAGAATACATCTTGTATGCTGTATTTATATGTATTCCATTCTCATTTTTTCCGGCTGGTGGACGCTTTCCGCCGTGCAGTGGGCACTGATTTTTATCGGCAGTGCCGTTGTTCTGGCAGGTGAGCTTGTAAACACCGCAGTTGAAAACACGGTGGATATGTTCACAAATGAAAAAAACGAATATGCACGCAGGGCAAAGGATGCGGCAGCCGGCGCGGTGCTTGTCAGCGCGATATTCGCGGTTCTCACGGGAATTGCGGTGCTGTGGCAGCCGCAGGCGTTTAATGCCATGTTTGGTTATTTTAAAACGCATATTCTGTCGCTTGCCGTTTTTGTTATAAGTCTTGCTCCGGCAACGCTGTTCATCTTTTTCGGCTTCGGCAACAGTGAAAATAAAAAATAAAATTGCCGCATTTAAAACAACAAATACAAAATAAGGGGTTTCAGGTATATAACCTTAAATCTCTTATTTTTTCATAAACGAAAAAAATTCATTGCTTGAAACGCCGGAGGGGCGGTTATATCTGCCGAGTCTGTACAGGCATGAACGGTCATACCTTTTGAGTATACAGGGCTTTTCTTCACATGAAAAGCTTAACAGGTAGCCGAGGCTTTTAATCACCCATTCGGTTTCGCTGTTATATATACCGTAAGGATAAACCATAGCGGTGTCGGCTGCGCCGAGCTGCTGCAGCTTGCTGTGAATTTTATACATATCGTCATAAAGAGCCGTCATGTAATCCCCGTCGCTTTCACCTGTAAGCTTTTCCATTCCCTTTCTTTTCCCGTTTTCACAGTAATGCATATCATAGCTGTGAGGATGAATTTCAATTTCCCGCGTTCTTGATAAATCCTTAATTTCATCCCATGTCATATAGGAATAAGTGATATTATGGTCGGGGTTTTCACTGTACATTTCACTCACCGAGCCTATAACGCTTGCTATACATTTCATATGATACTTTTGCATTAACGGTCTAACGAGGGAATAAACGCTTTCAAAGCCGTCGTCAAAGCTTAAAAGAACGGGTTTTTCGGGCAGCTTTACTCCGTGGTAAACATATTCGGTCAGGGCTGCGGTGTTTACGGTGTGATAGCCGTGCTCAGTAAGATAAATCCGGTCTTTTTCACGCTCTGCGACGCTTACAACATATTTACCCGTGTT
>JAKSQS010000256.1 GCA_024404055.1 Clostridia bacterium
TCTTGTGTTTTATCTGCATCTTTTTCAAGATTGTCGGCTATTGATATTATTTTTGCGAGCCGGTGATTAACCCCCGAGCGCGATACAGGCGGGGTCAGTGACGAGCCTATATCGCTTAAACTCATATCGCAGTTTTCAATCCTCATCCTTGCAACCTGCCGGAGGGGTAAAGGAAGACTGTCAAGCTTGCCGGATTCCATAATTTTTTGTATGGCGGCTATTTGCTTTGCCGCGGCATCTGCCGTACGCGAAATGTTTGCCGTATCAAAATTATTTCTTCTGTTTATTTTATTGCGCAGACTTTTATACATGGTAATCTGCATAAACTCCATGGAGCTTAACGGTGCGCCCATAAATGTGAGCATATCCTCTATCATGCCGCTTTCTTTAAAATAAACAACATATGAGCCTCTTCTGCCTGAAAGCTTGGCTGTAAAACCAACCTCGCTGATAACCTTGATAAGGTCTTCGGCAAGCTTTTTGTGCGGAACATCAAATTCAAGATGATAATTTTTGTTAGGGTCTGAAATTGTGCCGCAAGAAAGGAAAGCTCCTCTTAAAAACGCCGAAAAGCAACAGTTAAGCTCGTCCGGGCTTTCGTTAGGAAGATTTGCTCTGTTAACTCTCAAGGTTATATCTCCGTCAGACGAGAAGAATTTTAATATTTTCCTTCTTCCCGAAGCGGTTGCGGCGCTGATTATGTAATTTCCGGCATCTGTTTGCTGACTGCGCACCTTTGCGCCGACAGTTTCATTCATAGCTCTTTCGTATGTATTTGCAACACATTCATGCTCTGTAAGAATGGAAACAGCATCGCATGCGAAGTGTCTGCCAAATAGCAGCAAACCGTAAGCCTGTGCCGCTTCACAGCACGGAGCGTAAGGGACAGCCTGCGAAAGCTCCTTTTTTACCTGTAATGAGAAAGACACTGTTATGCCTCCGTGTATTTATTTTTCTATATCTCTGTGGCTTATACTTGATGCAAAGCCCTCCGCGTTAAGCCATGAATACATTTTTTCTGCAAAGGTTACGGAACGGTGTCTGCCGCCTGTACAGCCAAATGCAAGTACAAGCTGACTTCTCCCCTCTTCAACACAGAGCGGTATAGCGGTTTGAATTATTTCTTTGTATTGATTGAACAGCTTTTGTGAGCATTCCCACTTCATGACATAATCACTGACCTCGCTATCAAAACCGGTTTTGTGCTTAAGCTCGTCGATATAAAACGGGTTTGGCAGAAAACGAAGGTCTAAAACGAAGTCCGCATCAGCAGGTATGCCGTATTTATATCCGAAGGACATACAGTGTATATTCATTGATATTCCGTCAGAGTCAGAGAACATTGAGGCTACCCTTACTCTGCACTGGGTTGCGGAAAGCTTTGTGGTGTCGAGCACCATATCGGCGTGCATTCTTGCCTTGGTTAAAAGCTCTCTTTCGGCTTTCACGGCTTTTTCTATGGAATTTCCGTTTGCTTCAAGCAGCGGATGCTTTCGCCTCGTTTCCTTGTACCTGTGTATGAGTACGCTGTCCTCCGCGTCAATAAAAAACAGCTTATAGTCATATTCAAGTCTTTTCAGCTCGTCAAGAGAATCAAACAGGTCTTCAAAGGATATGCCGGTTCTTATATCGGTTACAACCGCTACTCTCGGTCGTTTCTGCCGTGATGATTTAAGCAGATTTGCAAACATGGGAATAAGCTTCGGGGGCATATTATCGGCGCAGAAAAAGCCTATATCCTCAAGAGAATTTATTACTCTTGACTTTCCCGCTCCAGACATTCCCGTTACAATGATAAACTCCATATTCGCGCCTCTGTTCTTTAATAATCTTCTATTGTTTTTATTTCCGGCTCAAGTAAAACGCCGGTGTTTTTGAAAACCGTATCTTTACATAATTCAATAAGGTCAACAACATCCTTTGTCGTTGCACCGCCTTTGTTGATAATAAATCCCGCGTGCTTTTCGCTGACCTGCGCACCGCCAACAGACCTGCCCTTAAGTCCGCTTTGTTCAATCAGCGCGCCGGCAAAATATCCCTCCGGGCGTTTGAAAACACTGCCGGAACTCGGATATTCAAGCGGCTGTTTATCACGCCTTTTGCCCATAAGCTCATCCATTTTTTCTTTTATTTCAGCCTTACTGCCGTTTCTTAAGCCGACTGAAATACCTGTAATAACATAATCACTGACTGTATAAACGCTTGGTCTGTAACCCGGGGAAAGCTGTGAGGTGCAAAAGGTGCCGCCGTTTCTGCACATATCAAGATGTGAGCATGAAATTAA
>JAKSQS010000257.1 GCA_024404055.1 Clostridia bacterium
GTTTTTGCCGATAATAATATTTTTGATATTACCCTTTGCAAGATAGGGCAGGTCGTTTGAAGAATACCATTTTGTATAGCCGTCATAAAGGAAAACACCCTTGTCGGTGCCGACCCATATGTAACCGCATTCATCGTTTGCAACCGCGTTTACTTTGCATTCGGGCAGGTCACAGGTGAGATATGAAAGACGGCTCCAATGCGGACGCTTGCCGTGCATAGCCATAACGCCCATGTGATTAGCGCAGTATATTCTTCTTTGAGAGAACACGGTCATATCCGTTACGCCGCCGTATTCAACATCCGCGTAAGGCTCAAATGCTCCGTCTGTATATTTATATATTTTTTCCTCGGTGGAAAGCCACAAGCCGATTTCATCCCTGCATATTTTTACCGCGGCAGTGTCAAATTCCTGCTCTGCTGTTATTTCACCGTCTGACAGGGTGTAAAGCTTTTTGCCGTTTGACACGAAAATTTTTCCGCATTCACAGGCGTAAATCATTCCGACTGCACATTTTAATGCGCACGGGCTGAATTTTTTGCCGTCGTAAGCGTAAAGACCATTTTCGGTTCCGGCGTAAAGCGTGCCGTTTGCCGAATAGGCGAGAGCGGTGATTTTCGCGCCGGGAAGTCCGTCCTTTTCGGTATAAAGGGTTCTGAATTTCTGTTTGAAGCTGTTTGCGCTGATGGTTACTTTTTTCAAGTTTTATCCTCCGTTCTTTTTTTTATATCCTTTTTAGCGGATTGATAGTTTACAAGTCCGATGCCTGCGCATACAAGCAAAAGCGAAGCGAGGTTCGGTATACTGAAAATATCCTCACCGAGAAGTATGCCCGAAAACGCAGTGCTGAAAACGGGAATGAGAAGATTGTATATCCCGATTTTACCTGCCGGATTATAAATAAGTACTTTTGTCCATAATGTAAACGCCACCGTGGAAACGAGTGCAAGATAAAGCACTATCAGATAACATTTGAAATTGTTGAAATGCAGTCTGCCGCCGCAGGCAAGACCCACCGCAACAAGGATAATTCCGCCCGTGAACATCTGCCAGCCGTTAAGCTTTACCGAGCCTATGCCCTTGCCGACCTTTTTGCTGATGAAATTTCCCGTAACATAGCATACGCACGAAAGAAGAATGAAGCCCTCTCCCATGAATGCAAAGCCGATTTTTCCGTCACTGTCAAAATTTATGAAAACAAGACCCGCAAGTCCGACTATACAGCCTATGACGGATTTGAAATCAATTCTTTCTTTTTTGAAAAAAAACGGTGCCGCAAGCACGCTCATAAATGCGCTGCTTGCCGTGAATATGCTGGTTTTTGTGCCGGAGGTATGCGCCACACCGACAAATGTAAACAGATAATGCATGGTTGTCTGGATAATTCCTATGACGGCAAGGGGCTTCCACTCGTTTTTCAGAGGAAGCATTTTCTTTCCCGTGCTTAAAAAGCCGGAAATAAGCAAAATCACACCTGCGGTCAGAAACCTTGCGCCGGCAAAAAGAATCTGTGACGGTATATCACTGCCGGAAACGCCGAAAAATGTGTCCCGATAGCCGATTTTTATTACCGACGGTGCAGTGCCCCAAAGAAGCGTACACAGTACAACGATAACAAGCACGGAGTATTTATTCTGAAATAGTCGGTCTTTTTTCATTTCATTCAACCTCATTTGCTGATGTACTTCTGATATTCCGATACGGCAAGAATGTCGCACCGCTCATTTTCCGGGTGTCCGGCGTGTCCTTTTACCCATATATACTTCACTTTATGCTTTTCGTTAAGAGAAAGCAGAGCGTCCCATAAATCGGGGTTAAGCGCAGGTTTTTTGTCTTTTTTGCGCCAGCCGTTGTTTTTCCACGACTCCGCCCAGCCGAGTGTTATGCCATTATATACATACTGTGAATCCGTGGTTAAGGACACCTCACACGGCTCCTTTAACGCGCTGAGCGCTTGTATTGCCGCGGTAAGCTCCATGCGGTTGTTGGTGGTTTCCCTTTCGCCGCCGCTGATTTCCCTGCGCTTTCCGTTATATTCGAGTATGGCCGCCCAGCCGCCCGGCCCTGGATTTCCGCTGCAGGCACCGTCTGTGTATATGTTGACTTTTTTCATCGGTTTCTCCGTTATATAAAGTATATCTTAATACAATATTCTAACATTAATAAATAAACTTGGCAATATTAAAATGAAATTATTATTACTTGACATCTGTGATGTAAATATATGTGAACCATTTTCTTCAAAAAAATAAAGTCAATATGATATTTCTAGATTTCCG
>JAKSQS010000258.1 GCA_024404055.1 Clostridia bacterium
ATTTATTCTCTGGTTGAAACGGCGAAAGCCGATGACAAAAATGTCGAGCAATATTTTACGGACTTGCTCAAAAATGTGAACCGGTAACCCTTCCGACGCCGGTTTATTTGGCGCTTACCTTCATTGTACCGAATAACAGGAGGTTTGTTTAATTTGCTAATGAACTTGTTATTCTCCGGTATCTTCCGGTTTTATTTCGCCGTTTTCGGCTTCAAACTGCCGGATGCAATTGCGTATCAGATACAATATCTGTCCGTTGATCGAGCGTCCTTCATATTTTGCGATATATTTTATTTTGCTGTGCAATGTCGGTTCTATTTCAAGTCCGAGATGTTTGTTTTCCTTATTTCGCATTACAGCACTTCCTTAATCTTAAATTAAGTATATTTTAAGATTACTTTGTGGTATAATGTTGCAAGTATACTTGTATTAAGTATACTATATTTAAGGAGATGAGCTTATGACCTGCACTTTCTTCGGACACCGTGATACACCGACAAAAATAGAGCCGCTTATGAAAGCGACTCTGCAAGATCTGATTGAGAACAAAGGCGTTGACCTGTTTTACATTGGTAATCAGGGAAATTTTGACGCTATGGCGCGGAAAGTATTATCGGAGCTATTGAAAACTTATCCTATCACTTATCGGGTCGTTCTTGCTTACTTCCCGAAAGAGGAAATGGAGTATTCCGACTGTACCATTCTTCCGGACGGGATCGAGGCTGTCCCGCCGCGTTTTGCGATAGCTTACCGCAATAAGTGGATGCTCGAAAAGGCGGATTATGTTATCACCTATGTTACACACCCCACCGGCGGTGCGGCACAATTCAAAGCTATGGCACAGAGGCAAAGTAAAATTGTTATAGAATGCCCGGTAAGTGAAACCGAATATAGAAAGAAAATGATAAAGCAACTATAACAATCATATAATGAAAAATAGTGAAAAAATAGTGTAATTTTAGTGGAATTTTCAGCTCTGTCGTGTTATACTGTAAACAAATAATCTATCTGAGGAAAAACAATATGATAAAGGTCACTTTGACAAATGAAATATTGAAAAGGATCTCCGCAATAGACGAAAATCGCTTTTATGTCAGAAACATTGAGCTGCCGGCAATTACACAAAACAGGCTCAGAAAAAACTCCAAGAAGAAAAGCTCCTATGCTTCCAATAAAATTGAAGGAAATCCGCTTACCGAAGCGCAAGCCGATAAAGCTATAGACAGCGATGCTCACAAGCATTTTTTAAAGCCTGAGCAGGAGATCAGAAATTACTTTTCAGCTTTAACTTTGCTTGAGGACAAGCTGAAAAATAAAACCCCTTTTTCAAAGAAGCTGATACTTGAAGTTCAGGCCGTAGTTGAAAAGGGTGCGTCAAAGGAAAAAATCGGTTTGCGAGGCGAAATGCCTCCGGGCGTCTTGTTTGCGGTTTATGACAGCGAAACGGGTAATCCCGATTATATTCCTCCCGAATATTCGGAAATTCCGGCATTGCTTGATGAGCTGACAGAATATGTCAACACAACTGACGATCACCCGTTAATTGTTGCGGCTGTTGTGCATTATCAACTTGTGACAATACACCCGTTTGAAGATGGTAACGGCAGAACAGCAAGACTGATGTCGGGTTATATACTTGATTTAAACGGCTACGGCTTTAACGGAATCGGTTCGTTAGAAGAGTATTTTGCGTATGACCCCGATGAATACTATTCTTCGCTGCAAATGGGACTGCCTGCACTGTATTATTCAGGCAGAGAGAATCCGCCTCATCCTGAGATTTGGATAAATTACTTTTTACGAATGATGGAATTGTATTCAAAGAAAGTCTGTGAAATATCGTTGTCAGGTGCAGCGGATGAATTGGGTACGGCATTATCACATCTGACGGCAAAGGAAAAAGAATTCCTGATGTTTTTATTGAAAAACCGCTTGTTTGAATTTACGCCTATCGAGATAAGCAGACAGCTTAATGTAACGAATAAGACGGTTATCAATCGTTGTGCAAGGCTTGCCTCAAACGGATTTTTAGTTCCGAATATCGTAAAAGAACGTATCCGCTCATATACGGTAAGCAAATTTGCAAAAGAAAATGACAAAGCTATTATTTCAGCTTTGTCATAACAGGTTCAGGCGGGGGTGCGTTTCTGCTTATATCGGGTGAGCAGATTCGGATGCAGAAAGCGGAAATTTCGTCCCGAAGGCAATACCAAGGTATGCCGAGGGCGAAAAAACGGTTAGACAAAC
>JAKSQS010000259.1 GCA_024404055.1 Clostridia bacterium
TCAAAATGAAGACCTTCAATCATGCTGTCAACACTCCATTTTGCCTCGCATGAGCCGGAGTGGTAACTGCTTGTAAAGGTGTCATATTCGCCGCTGCCGAGATATTCATAGTTATATTCGGTATCGCTGCCGGTGTCCTTCATCGTGATGTCATATTTCAGTCCGTCGCGGAATTTTATCAGTCCGTCCGCACTGCGCATTTCCTGCGGAACCTGAACGGTAACGCTGACATAACATTCCTCATCCTGTACTATTTTTATTACCGGGGTTATCTTTTCTGTGTCAATTTTGATTTTATCCGCCTGATTGACAACCTTACCGCTGTATCTTCCGTTTTCGCCGTATTTAACAAAAAGTACATCGCCTGACATTTTGTTGAAAATTACGGCAACCTCAATTGAATCCGAAAAAATAGTTGAATCTATTTTACCGGCGGGGAGCACGGAGGAAATCGCGTTATCCCCGGTTCCCATAACATACACATATTCTCTTTTCAGGTCTTCGCCGATAAGCTCTGCCTGTAAGTCTGCATAGTCACCCGTCAAAAGCTCTTTAACCTCATTGCAAAGCTCCGGGCTTTCACCGGTTGAAGCATAAACGGAGGTAAAGCCCTTGTCTGCAAGCTTGCGTATGCTTCCGTCTGTTCTGAGGGAAGCAAGCTCATCCTGAACGGCGATATAAATATCCTTTGCATAATTGTTCTCCTGCTGTTTGTCAAGCGAAGAACCCATTTTTGATATGGGGATGATTGTTATGGCGCAAAGCACGGCAATTATGCCCACCACGGTTACAACCTCAATCAGTGTAAAGCCTTTTTTTGACTTGAATTTTTTCAAAATGCAACACCCCTTTGTGTAATAATATAGCGGAAAATGCGAAATGCCAAACAGAAGCCGTAAGCACTGTTATATCATTTCGCATATTTTAATCAGTTAATTTTCTGACTTTCAAAGAATGTCATAGTTGCGCTTACGGAAACGCCGGATTTGTTTACGCTTGCGGCATTGCCGTCATCGCCGTCACCTGCCGAAACGGTCACATTGCCCAGCAGGCAGCGGTAATTCCAGCTTGCAAGGCTCTTTAATATGGATTTTGCGGTTGAATATTTTGAGCAGGTGAACGAAAGGTTAACCACACGGCGCACCATGCCGTCCTCACCGATAACAGGGTCGGGGGAGGAGAGCGAATATTCGTTGCTGCGCGCTAAAATACCGTTGAGGAAATTCATAACGGTTTTCGCGTTGTCATACGGCGCGATTTCGGTTATTTCCTTTTTCGGACGCTTGAAAATTTCGTCAAGCTCCTTTTGCATACCGTCCATAGAAGCTGCCTTCGCCTCAAGCTCGGTTATCTGCAAATCAAGCTCGCCGCACTGCCCGGAAACGCTGCTGATTTCTTTTTTCAGCGGCGTGAGAAAACACATATAGTAAACAACGCCGATAACAATGACTGCAAGCAGCCCGACCAGCACAATATCCTTTTTTGAAAGCTTTGAATTACTCATTGGTTGTTCCCTCCTGTACGGGCTCGGTAGTTTCATCCTCGGGTGTAATAAGCACAATGCTCATAAGAACATCCGCCTTGTCGGCATCCTGTGCAGAGGCGTTATATACCGACGCGCTTTTGACAAGCTTGTCCTTTTCCACGGTTTTAACAATCGTGCTTGTCTGTTTAAGCGTTACACCGAAAAGATTAAGCGTGATAACATTTCCGCTGATTGAAAAATCGGAAATTGAAGCATAAGGCATAATTTTCTTTTCAATCAGGTTCATAATATCCATGCGGTCTATGGCGTTAACCTCGTCCTCGTTCATCCAGCCGTAGCTGTATCTGCCGTATTTTTCGTGCAGCTTGTCATATCCGGAAAGCTTGAGCGACAATTCATCAATTGTGCTCTGCTTTTCGTTGAGCAGTTTATATGCGGCATTTTTTTCGCCAAGTCTGTCCATAATGCCGAATTTGAAGAACACAAGGGCAATGACAAGGATAACGCCGAGAACGGGAGCAAGCTTTTTAACATCAATGCCGGAGCTGCGCCGTGCAAAATTCATTGTCATTTTTTCCTGCTGCGCTGCTGAACCCTTTTTGGGAAGGCTCAAACTCAGCTTTCCGCCTTTTCTCAGTTTTCCAAATAATATCGAATCTACAGAAAGTGGTTTAATCTCATTTCTGATTACGCGGTCTACTTCTCTTGCACCAATTTCCTGACTGGTTCCCCGTTTTTTCACGAGTTCTTTGGAC
>JAKSQS010000026.1 GCA_024404055.1 Clostridia bacterium
TCTCTGTTTATTATCTTTTATGTCCGGCCTCCGCTCAATAATTCATTCTAAAAACTGCATCTTGTTGCGGTCAGGCTGTTAAGAAGATGTATCAATCTGAAAAGCAGAAATGCGGTGCCGGATAAACTGAATCACGCAAAGGTATTCAGGCGATTTTTGCCTGTTATACGGCATATACCTTGGAAAATACTTCATCAGCTTTACGATAAAACCGCAGCATTGTATAATAATCCGCGCAACCGCTATCTTATTGACGGCGGCACTCATGTCGCTTTCGGCGCATTTCCGGCAGAAATACTTGAAAAAACAGAATATATGGATTTCGGCGGAAAAAAATATCCTGTTCCCGCGCAATATGACAAATACCTCACCTTTTTTTACGGAAAGGAATATATGTCAATTCCGCCGATATTCAAGCGTTTATCCGGACATGGCTTTGCCAGGATGGATTTAGGAGAATACATTTACAACGCAGATGTTAAAGCAAGAAAGCTCAACATAAACGGTGAGCTTTTTGAGGAAGAATTAAATTCGGAGGACGAAAAATGCAGAAGTTGATATTTACAGATGAAACAGCAAAAATTGCCCAATTTTATAAAACCGTAAAACCCAAGGGTTTCACAGCTAATCCGGTAAATTCAGGACGCGCATTTAAAAAGTATCTTCTTGTAACTGATGACAACGGCATTTCAAAAATGCTTCTGAGCTCCCTTTTGATGTCACCCAAGGCAAAAAGCATATATTATGCGGAATATACTACTGATACTTTTGTAAATAAAAAAGAAAGTCTGTCATCAAAGATTGTAGACCTTGATAATTTCGGTTCCAAAATAAATGACACAGCCGTTATTGTATACGCCGACTGCGAAAAATATGCGGCTGCGGACGATTTTTACAAAACATTGAACAATGCAATATCGCGTGTAAAAAACGGGAAAAAAAATAAAATAGTAATTGTATCGGTTATGCCGCAATTTACTCTTCCGAATGACACACAGACAAACGCCACATCCTTCGCCGAAAGAGAAATCGGATATATTCTTGATACTTATATAAAAGACAAAACACCGCAGCAGATTTTTTTCAATGAACTTGAAGCATATGCGAGAAAGCTTGTTCAGGAAGACAAGCTTAATGTAACCGTGCTTCGTGTTGCAAACCCGATTGGCTCCGGTGTAAGCTCTGTGATGAATCAAAAAATAGAGGATATTATCAACAGTGGATTTGAAAACGGAAAGCTTGTAATTGAAAACGACGATTTTGTCAATAAATATTCTTTTTCATACATTGCTGACATCTGCTGTGCTGCGCTATATACGGCAGATAATTCTCTCAAAGGTAATATTTATAATTTTTGCTCATTTGATTCCTGTTTTGCTGAAATTAAACGGCAGATACACGGACTGTTCAGCAGTGAGCTTTCCCTTGAAGAAAGCATTGATAAAAACTCCCGTCTGAGCTATTACTGTGTAAACACCCTGAAATACAGGAAAACACGGTATAAGACCTTTACCGGTATAAACACCTCCATTGCAAGAATCATCTCCGGCACTACAAACAAACCGCTGAATAACGAAAAAAATATTGCAATATATTCAGGCAGACTTGACCGTATCAAGAGCCTTGAGCTTGAAACACTTAAGGAAATTGACCGTATATGCAGAAAACACAATATTCAGTATTTCCTTGCGGGAGGTACAATGCTCGGCAGCATTCGTTACGGAAAATCCATTCCGTGGGATGATGACCTTGATTTAGGTTTCCTGCGTCCTGATTTTGATAAATTCCGTGAAGCACTTAACAACGGCGAATTAGGAGACAGATTTGTTCATTCATGCTATTACAACGGCTCCGGCAGCAACTATGTAGTAGATAAAATCAGGCTTAAAGATACTTATTTTTCAACAAATTATTCATCATGCCACCGCATTGATGACGGCGTTTTTGTTGACCTGCTCGTTTACGATATAACTCCGAAAAACAAGAAAAAATCTTATCGGCATTATAGGCTTGCCGCCCTTTTCCAGAAGCTTATTGAAGCACTTTGGCTTGTCGGCAAGGAAAAGAAAATCAAAAGCAAAACCAGAAAAAAAATATTTAAGCTTCTTAAACGCTATCCGATTAATAAATGGCAGGATATGTTTGAAAAGGTTATCGCGAAATATAAAAATCTGCCGCACGAACCCGGGTACCGTGTTATAGACGGTGTCGGCAAATGCGTAAGCAAAGGCACAATTAAAATTGACGGACTGCTTGATGTGCAATATGTTGATTTTGAAGAAAAAGGCTTTAAGGCTCCCATTCCGGCAAGCCCGGAGGATTACCTTATTTTCGCATACGGACCAAACTATATAAATGAGCCGAGACTTTCCTCCCGTGCCGCACCGCATAATTACGCGCGTATAGACCTCGGCAGCTATATTTTCAACAATGAAGGCGATGACAACTACCGCCATGTGGATAATCGCGGAGAACTGTACGAAAGCGATAATTGAGAAACACCCTGTTTCATACAAAATGTCGGCAATTAATTAAAATTCAATAGAAAGAGCGGTTTTCTTTACCGGTAAGGTAAGGAAAACCGCTAAATTATTATTTCTGCTCAAAAAGCGGAAATTAACTTTTAAAGTACCTTTGACAAAAAATCCACAGTTCTTTGACTCTTCGGGTGGGCGAAAAATTCCTCAGGCGTGTTTTCTTCAATCAGCACGCCTCCGTCCATAAACACAACGCGTGAGCCGACTTCCCTTGCAAAGCCCATTTCATGCGTTACAACCACCATGGTCATGCCTTCTGCGGCAAGCTCCTTCATAACATCCAGCACCTCACCGACCATTTCCGGGTCGAGAGCTGATGTAGGTTCATCAAAAAGCATAACCTCCGGGTTCATGGCAAGAGCCCTGACAATAGCAACTCTTTGCTTCTGTCCGCCCGAAAGCTGGCTCGGATAATTGTATGCTCTGTTGCTCAAGCCGACCCTATCAAGCAGCTCAAGTGCCCTCTTTTCCGCCTCCGCCTTCGGCATCTTAAGCAGCTTCATGGGCGCGATTGTCATATTTTTAAGTATAGTCATATTCGGGAAAAGGTTAAAATGCTGGAAAACCATACCCATTTTCTGCCTGTGGATATTTATATTCGTTTTCGGATTTGTAATATCCGTGCCATCGAAAAGGATGCTGCCCGAAGTGGGTATTTCAAGCAAATTGAGTGAGCGCAGCAGAGTTGATTTACCGCTGCCGGACGGTCCTATTATAACAAGCACCTCACCCTTATGAACCTCACAGTTTACGCCGTCAAGCGCCTTAACCTTGCCGCCGAGATAATGTTTTTTCAGGTTTTCAACCTTGATAAGTACCTCACCGTTCACTCTTGCGCAGCCTCCTTTCAAATATACCGAACACCTTTGTAAGCACGATAACGGTAATAAGATAAATTATTGCTACTGCGATAAGAGGCATAAACGCTTCAAAGGTGCGTCCTCTGATAAGGTCGCCTGCTTTGGTTAAGTCCATAATTCCGACATAGCCGGCAACAGAGGTTTCCTTGAGCAGCGCGATAACCTCGTTTAAAAGGGTTGGCAGAACCGACTTTATTACCTGCGGAATGATAATATATATCATCGTCTGCACATAATTAAAGCCGAGTGAGCGTCCCGCCTCGAACTGACCGCCGTCAATGGACATAATTCCGCCGCGGAAAATCTCCGCAACATATGCCGCCGAATTGAAGCCGAAGGCAACTACCGCAACAATAACGCCGTTTTTCTGCGAAACAAGAATTACGAAATACCATATCATAAGCTGAACTACCACAGGTACGCCCCTGATAACGGTTATATAGACCTTACATAAGCCGTTAAAAAAGCGGAGAAGATAGTAGCCGATGCCTTTTCTTAAACGGAGAGATTCTTCATTTTTGTCATAGGACGAGCGTACCGTTGCAAGCACAACGCCCAGTAAGAATCCTATAATAACGGCAAAGAATGTAATAACAAGGGAGTTTTTGAAGCCCTGTACAAGCCATTTCCAAAACCCGTCATCGACAAAGCACAGTATGAATTTTTTTTGAATTGACGCGAAAAATTCCGCCATTTAATCAATCCTCTCTGTATTTCCTTAATTTTGAAAAAAGGGCGGAGAACCGCCCTTTTAAAGCATGAATCTTAAATAATTATTCAGCAGGGATGTACTTTGCTATTATTTCGGCAACCTTGCCTTCTTCTGTAAGAGCCTTGAGAGCACCGTTTACAGCGTCAAGCAGAGCGGTGTTTTCCTTTGCAATAGCGATAGCGTAATTTTCCTCTGTATAAGCAGTGTCAAGAATCTTAAGTCCTTCGTTGGCGGCTACGAAGCTCTTTGCGGGCTCGTTGTCGATAACAACTGCGGAAACCTTGCCGGCCTTGAGTGCCTGAACAGCGTCTGCACCAACCTTGTAGCGGATAACATTTGCTTCGCCTACACCGAAGTCTGCCGGGTCACTTGAGCAGTAAATATCGCCCGTAGTGTCCTGCTGAACGCCGATTATAATGCCTTCCTTAACGGCAGCGGGATTTCCTTCAGCGTCAAACTCTGAATAAACATCGTCAAACTTTGTAAGGTCACTGCCCTCGGGAACGATAACGGACTGAATGCCCTTTGCATATGACTCGGAGAAGTTAACGCTTTTAAGTCTCTTTTCGGTAACGGTCATGCCCGCCATACCGATGTCAAACTTGCCGGTCTGAACGCCGCCGACGATTGAGCCGAACTCAACATCCTGAATTTCAAGAGTAAGACCGAGCTTTTCTGCAATAGCGGTTGCAATTTCTACATCAATACCCGCAAAATTGTCGCCTTCTTTAAATTCATAGGGCGGGAAAGCCGCATTGGTTGCCATAACGAGAACGCCTTCCGTTGCGGTGAGCTTTGCGTCTGCCGCTGCGGTGGTGTCGTCCGCTGCGGTGGAGCCAACTGTGGGAGCCGCTGTTGTGTCGTCTGTTGTTGCCGGAGTGCCGCAGGCTGCGAAGAGTGCAAGGCAAAGTGCAGCGGCAAGAACGATTGCTAATACTTTTTTCATTGTTTTGTCTCTCCTGTTTTTATTTATTGTGCGGATATAATATCACCGAAAAATGCATTTGTCAATAGAAAATGCCTGTCTTATCCGATATATTCGCATTTTTATGCAATTTTATGCAAAAATATGCATTTTGTTTTTTCGGGGATGTCATATTTACCCTACATAATTAAGCGGATTCATCCGTTCGCCGTTCACTATAACCTCAAAATGCAGGTGCGGACCCGTGGAATTACCCGTACTGCCTATACAGCCGATGTGCTGACCCTTTGAAACATATGAGCCGTAGGATACGGCAAGTGAGCCGTTTTGCATATGAGCATAGCGAGTTCTGATTCCACCGCCGTGGTCAATAACAATTGTGTTGCCGTAGCTTCCGTTCCAGCCGCATTCAACGACCGTGCCGCTTCCGGCGGCTATAACCGAAAGACCTGCCGAATCTCCGCCGGAGCGTATAATGTCAACGCCGCCATGGAACTTATAATATCCGTTTAGAGTTCTGTATCCGTAATAAGAGGAAATATAATACGCGCTTACGGTCGGCCATGAAAGCCCCGATGAGCTGCTGTAATTTGAGCTTTCTTCGTACTCTTCTTCTTCTTCTTCCTCCTCTTCTTCATAATAATATGTTTCGGGAGGTGTGTAAACAGGCTCCTGTTCCTTAGTGCCTACATAAATAATTTCGTCCTGCGGCGCGGATACCTGCTTTGTGGAAATATGGGAAACATAGGTTCTGATGCCGTCAATATAAGTCACAAGCTCTGTTATCTGATTCTTTCCGTCAATGCCGTCCTGTACAGTCTTTGTTGTACCCTCGTACAATGTGGAGCTGTCCTTTTTAACCGTTGCATACGGTATTGCTTCATACCTTTTTTCGGTTTTCATAACCTTAACACGGACATACCTTACCTGCTGTGAAACAAGCAGCTCGTCCCCTATATAAATATTGTCTGTGCTGACCTTCGGGTTAAGGTTTGCAAGTGTTTTTTCGGTTATATGGCAGCTTTCGGCAATGCCGGAAAAGGTATCTCCTGCCTTGACGGTATAATATACAGCGGAGGCTTTTTCGCTGTCAAGGGTTTCTTCAAGCCTTGTCGCATCCCATATAACCGCCGCATTATCGGCATAAAGCCCCTGCTGATATGTAATTTCCTCAACAAACGCCACCTTGTCACCGCCCGAAGCCTTTGCTTCATACGGCGCGAGGATATTGTCAAACACCGTTACCGCATCCGACTCGTTTTTCACGGCGCATAAGAACTCGCCGTCTATGTAAATTCCGCACGCCTGAACATATCCGGCATCACTGTTTTTTATCAGCTTATCGGTTATAACGGACGCGTCACTCAATTTATTGAGCGTAACCCTGCGTATGGAATAAACAGCCGAGTTGAACTTATCCTCACCGCTTTCGCCGCCGTATGACAGCATTTCCACCGCTGAATTTCTCGCCTCGTTGAAAATCTGCTCATTTTCAACATATCCGAGAACATTTCCGTTATAATTAACCTCCAGCGCATAAGTGGTGTTTTGCCTTTCATTTACAACGGAAACAAGCACAAGCACCGCGGCTATCGGAAAAAGCACATTAAACACGCTTTTCCAGAACCGCCCGTAGCGTTTAAAGGAATGTCTGTAATATCGCAGCATTGCTTTCGGCACTGCAAAACGGCGTTTGCTTTTTATTTTTCTTGCGCTCTGCTTTACAAAATCGGACTCATCACGGATTTTTCTGAAATCCGCAAAGGTTGAAGCGGGAAGCCGCACAGCTTTGGAAAGCACGGATTGAATCGTGCTCTTTAAATTTTTTCCCGTGTCATAGGCAGGTACTACTATCCATGAAAAAAGCTTTTTTGCAATTTGCGCGACATTTTCATATGCGCGCTCGCCGAGAAATGTAAAAAAAGCAATTATTACAGTTAAAATCGAGCCGTCAAAGCTGACCGTCTCTTTTTCATTTTCATTACTGTCGTAATCAAAGGTTATTATTTCTTCATCGCCACTGTCGCAAATCTGCGCGTATTTAACGCCGTCATCAGCAGGCGTAATTTTGTTTATTTCTTCGTTTTCTATTTTGAAAAACAAGTCTTCCCCGTTCAGTTCAGTCAAACCCGTCACCTCCTGAATTTTGTTATTATACTACATATTTTCAGAAAATGCAATAGCGGCGTTTTCAGCCTTTCACACGGCGTTTTCAGCCCTTCACACGGCTGTGATTGACTTGCCGCAAAAAAGGGAGTATGATAAACAAATTGAAGGAGAAAAGATATGGATAATAAAACTGAAGGACCGCATAAAACGGTGGGTATTAAACAAGAGGGCGCGGATTATTATGAGCGGCCGGGATGCTATATAGTGCCGGTACAAAACGGCAAAATCGGGCTGATAAAAAGCAAAAATTCATATTGCTTTATCGGCGGCGGAATGGAAAAGGGTGAAACAAAGGATCAGTGTTTGACAAGGGAAGTGCTTGAAGAAACCGGCTGCGGCGTAAATCCGGGATATATTTTTGCCACGGCGGAGCAGTACAAGCCTGACCAGACAGATATAGGTTATTTTCATCCGTTTCAATATTATTACACGGGAGAGCTTACCTCCAAAAAGGCTGAACCTGTTGAAAAAGACCACTTTCTCCGGTGGTTCAATCCGGACGATGTTCCGGTTTTAAGTATAGAAATGCAGCAGTGGGCATTGGAGCTTTTCAAAGAAAAATTATTAAGGAGCGACTGATATGTTTAAAAAAGCAAGTCCCGAAAGTGCGGGCATACCGTCTGAAAAAATTCTGAAATATCTCAAGGTAATAAACGAAAGAGGGCTGCAGTCCCATTCCGTGCTTATTGCAAGGGGAGAAAGTCTTGTGTGCGAGGCATACTGGAAGCCGTTTGACAGCACTGTGAAGCACCGTATGTATTCGCAGACCAAAAGCTATGTCGGACTTGCCGTACGCATTTTGGCTTATGAAAAGAAAATCGGTCTTGATGACCCGATAATAAAATATTTTCCCGATAAGCTGCCCGAAAAGATACATCCCTATCTTGAAAAGCTGACAATACGCGATATGCTGATGATGCGCACCTGCTTTGATGAATACGGGGTAAACTGGTTCACAAGCGGCACTGATGACAGGGTGAAGCTGTATTTTTCACAGCAGCCGTCTGTATACCCGGGCACACAGTACCGTTATGATTCAAGCGGCTCCTTTGTTATGGCGGCACTTGTGGAAAGAATAACGGGTAAAATATTTCTTGACTATCTGCGTGACAAATGTCTGCGTGAAATCGGCTTTTCGGAAGACGCTTATTGCCTGAAATGTCCGGGAGGCTGGGCGTGGGGAGATTCCGCGCTTCTGTGTACGCCCCGTGATATGCTTCTTTACGGCAGACTTGCGGGAAGAAAGGGCGAATGGAACGGCAGACAGCTTGTCCCGCGTGAAATTTTCGATGAAGCACTGCAAGATGAAAGCGACAACTTTACCTGCGGCTACCGCTCTTACGACAACAGGGGTTATGCAAGTCAGTTCTGGCGGTTTTACGGAAATTCAGTCGCGTTTGACGGTATGCACGACCAGTATACGGTTTATGACCCGGACACGGATATAACCTTTACCTGCACCTCCGGCAATTACAGGGGGAGTGCGGCAGGTGAGCTGCTTTTGTCTTATCTGTTTACTGAAATAATCGGCGAAGCCGGGGAAGCTCTGCCGAAAAATGAAAAAGCCTGTGCGGAGCTTGAAAAATACACGGACGGGCTGAAGCTTGTTTGCGCCGCAGGAAGAAAAAAATCATCCGTTGAGGATGAAATAAACGGAAAAGTGTTTAGTGCCGAACCGAACGATATGGACATTGAGAGGTATTCGTTCACATTCAAAGAGGACGAATGTGTTTTCAGTTACAAAAACGCGCAGGGCGAAAAGGAAATAGTCTGCGGTAGGGGATATAATGTGATAAGTCAATTCCCGGAAACGGGGTATTCCGCTGTTACGGGCGGACAGGACTGTCCGGGGCATACATATAAATGCGCCTCTTCCTTTGCGTGGGGAACGGAAAATCAGCTTCTTTTAACCGTGCAGATTATTGACGAATATATCGGAAATCTGTATATCACATTCGCTTACCGTGACGGTTACGGCAGAATGCGCATGGTCGGTGACGCAGAAAACTTTTTGAAGGAATACGACGGTATTCTGAACTCGTTTCTGAAATGAATATAAAAATATGGATATTAGGATAATTACACGGATGCCGCAGGCCGTTTTCATGTTCCGTAATGGGGAAACTCAAAAAATCCGTCTTGAATGTTTCTTTTTTATATGTTAATATAGAAAGCGATAAAGTTGCTCTTTTTGAGCCGGAAACCGGGCGAATTGTGCCAATATCAGGCGGTGAGAAAATGAAAATTGCGCTGTGTGATGATGAAAGCGGCGAAAACAGAAAAATGAGCATTCTTATAAATGAGTATGCATTCAGCAGAAATATTGAAATAAGCTGTTCGGTTTTTTTATCCGGAGAGCAGCTTTTACAAGCGGAGAGATTTGATTTTTATTTTCTCGATTACAAAATGAACGGCATGAACGGAATTGAGACTGCCTGTGCGCTGCGTGAAAAATTCGGGAACAGAGTTACGCTGTGCTTTCTTACAAGCTATGAAACGGCAGCTTCAAGAGCCATAAACAGCGGAATATATGCCGACGGTTTTCTGAACAAGCCTGTTGACAGAACGCGGCTTTTTGAAATGCTTGACCGTTTGCTGGCGGATATACGGTATAATATAATTACGGTAAAAAATGCGGCGGGATTTGAAATCTTATATCCCAAAAACATACTTTATGCCGAGGCAATGGTGAAAAATACGGTTATTCACTGCCTTGACGGTGACAGAAAATATTCATGTCTTTTAAAGGAATTTGAAAAAAACTATTTGTCCGGAGATGTGTTTTTTCGTGTTCACCGCTCCTACACGGTGAATATGATGAATGTTATTTCGTGTAACAGCCGGTATGTAACGCTTAAAGACGGTACACAGCTTCCGCTGAAAAAAGGAAAAGAATTTTTAAAGGCGTTTGAGGCTTTTAATTTTAAAATCAACACAAATTACTGCTAAAAGAGATGAAAAAATGGATAATTTTATCAGCCTGTTTGAAAATTCAAGGCTTGCATACATAGCGGCGTGTTTTTTTGCCATTTTAATCCTGACAGCCGGATGCATTATTTCGGAAAAAATACTGTTTAACGCAAAAATAAGCACAAAAATATACCTTTACGGCATTTGTACGGCAATATGCGCGGCAGGAGCAGCTGTTCGTGTCTTTCTGCCGTACGATATTGCTGTGTCTGTAATAATGTGTGTTACACCGTATATATGTGTGTTGCTTGTTACCAAAAATAAATACCGTATAAAAGCTTTGCTGTCCGGATTTATATACAGCAGTCTGTGTGAAATTACCCAGTATATTCTGCTTATGTTCTTTTTTGATTATGAAAACAGTATTGACAGTAAATATCTCAATTTTTCGGTTGAAGTGGCTGCGGAAATACTGTTTTTTATTATTGCCGTTTGCCTGTTGCCTGTCTGCGAAAGAAAAAGGGAAAACACGCAGTTTTTTGAAAAAGTTAACAGTACGCTGATTATCCTCGTTTTATTCACAATGATATTTTTCATTGTTTCAATGGTTATTCTCGGGATGAATTATGCGCGGCAGAAGGGCGAATTTATTATTACACTGTTCAATATACCCATGATTGGTGTAACATCGGTTTATGCGGCAAAAACACTGATTAAAACAAAGCTGTCTGAGGAAAATTACCGCAAGCAGCTTGATATGCAGGTTCACTATTATGAGCAGATGGATTTGAAAAATGAAGAGCTCCGTCAATTCAGACACGATTTTCCGAAAAAAATGCGACCGATGCTGATGTATATAAATGAAGGGAAAACATCGCAGGCGATTGAAATAGCGGAAGGCTTCTGCGAACGGGTGGAGGCACTGCGACCGAGGTTTCAAACGGGAAATTACAGGCTGGATACGGTGCTTGAATGTGAACAGCAGCTTGCTCAAAAGGACGGAATAAAGCTGATTTTTCCCTTCGGCTGCTCTTTCCCGTCGGATGGTATTGACCCTGATGATATTTACACTATATTTCCGAATGCGCTTGATAATGCGATTGAAAGCTGCCGAAATTGTGAAAACAGGGAAATAACAGTGGTTTCCCGTATTGTTTCAGACAGAGTTTTTGTGACGGTAAGCAATCCTGTTTCCGGCAAGCTGAATATCAAAAACGGAAATCTGATTACTTCAAAGCGCGACAGTATTAACCACGGCTACGGCATGAAAAGCATAAAAAAAGCCGCCGCAAAATACGGCGGAAGCTGTGAATATTCGGTGAATGACGGAATTTTTACGCTGAATTTCAGCTTACAAATCAAGCAGCCTTGCCCAACAGCCTTTTCAGTATAGTAAGAAGTAAATCAATAACTCCGGTACTTTCAATTTCGCTGTCTATTGGCATTGGTTTATCTTCTATGGCAAACGGTTCGTATTCGTCTCTGATTTCAAGCGGTAAAGGAGATTCTTTGCTCATAATAACTACCTCACTTCTGTTTTTCTATATAATACCATATATCGGTTAATCTGTAAATACCGAAAAGAACCGTTCATTCCTTTTTTTGCTTTATTCATTCCGTATTACTGCAAAGAAAATTTTTAAATGATAAAATGAATACAAATAAAAGAGGAAAGGTGAATTATATGAAAACGAAAAAAATAATGTGCATTTTTCTTACGGTTGTTATGTTGCTTTCGTCTGTTCCGCTTTTTGCGTTTGCAGACGACAGCTATATGTGCTGCCTGACATATTCTGACATTCAGGCGTATCAGGGCAGCGGCGACCTGCGTTACGGAACAAACTGTAATGCGGTTGACTGGCAGAAGGTAAGCCGGATTTATCTTGCACAAAATGAGAGAGAAGCGTTTCAGGTTTTCTTTTATGAAAAAGGCAGCGGCAAAAACATTAAAATCGAAGTCAGCGATTTTAAGGACGGCAGCGGAAATGTGATGAAGCCCGCCGTATACAAAGAGGAATATTTTGTTCCGGAAAAAGTTACGAGTTACAGCCTTGCGGACGCGCTTTTGCCGTATCACGGAGAATATGTTGAGGTTGCGGCAAACAACAACATGATGTTCTATGTTGAAATTAAATCGGATAAGCAGCAGCCCGCCGGCGATTACAAATCAGAGGTTACGGTTTATAACGGCGAAACAAAGCTTTCAAGCTATGAAATTCACGCTACGGTATGGAATTTCGCCCTGCCGGATGACCATTATACGACCCTGGTTACGGGTCTTTACAATCATAATTCCGGTTATTCGGGTACAAGCGGTTTTCTTGAGCTGAACGGTGTACGCGTTGAAAACGGTGAGGTTATACCCGAGGATAAAGAAAAAGCGGAAGAAATACTTGCCGGATGGCAGGAATATATGCTTGACCACGGTATCACGCCGTATGAGATACCGCGCTGGCTTATTGATGAGGATGAAGGAGCTGCGGCACTTGCAATGGCGGATGTGAGACGAGAGTCGTTTTCTGTTCCGGTTACCGCATGGGATATGTACGGCAGTAAATTTTCCCCTTATGCTCAGGCGACTATTGAAAAATACAAATCCATTGTATACGAAAATAAATTTTTGAAGGATAAGGCATATTTCTATCCGGTTGATGAAGGCAATTTTGTTGACGGCGAAGGGAAAACGCCGCAATATGATGCATTTGTTGCGGCTATGACGGAGCTTTGGCAGGGTTATCATTCCCTCATTTCATATAACGGCGGTGTTTCAAACGACATTCTGAATAACAAGATAATTCCGACCACCGATATTGCCTGCTTCAATAACGACCTCGTTAACAAAAATGCCGATGCAATGGGAAAATATAACAGCGACTCATGGTATAAGAGAATCCGTTATATTCCCGGCGATAACTGGACGGGAAACACGAACCTGTGGACACATAACAAAAGCTGCTCAGGCATTTACAGAAAGCTGCTTTTCTGGAAGCAGGCGCATTTTAAGGACAGTGCGATACTCCTGTGGAACTGCGCGTATTTCAGAAGAAAAGACGACGGTTCTGTGTATAATGTGTGGGATACTCACACCTATCCGTATTCAAACGGATTACAGCAGTCCAATGCTGACGGCGCAATTCTTCTGCCCGGCGTTCCCGTAGGCGAAAGCGCGCAGACACCGATTGCAACTCTTCGCTTTAAGCAGATAGCAGACGGTATTGAAATATATGACTATATTCAGCTTGCCAGAGAATTTGTCGGTGAGGAATGCGAAAGCATAATAAACGGAGTTATAGGAAGTGCGACATCGGGTATGCTTGACTGGGAGGTTGTTACCATGAACAACGCCAGAATAGCATTGGGCAACGCACTGAATGCTGTACAGACGCAGCATAATTTCGGAGAATGGGAAAATGCCGTTGCGGCAGAAGAAAATCACAACGGACTTGACATAAGAACCTGCGCAGACTGCGGCGTTCGCGAAAGCAGGAATGTTTATTTCTGTGACGGAGGAAATCACAGCTATACATATACCTCCGATGGCGCAGATACCCATACTCTTTCATGCAAATACTGCGGATATACCTATAATGAAGCTCATAATCCGGTAACTGTTCCTGCAAAGGAAGCTACTTGCAGCAGCACGGGACTTACGGAAGGCAAAAAATGCTCTCTTTGCGGTCAGGTTATCACTGCACAGCAGACAGTTAAAAAGAAAGACCATAATTGGGGCGAAGGAAAGGTGACTTCACAGCCGACCTGCAAGGCAGAAGGCGTCAGAACCTTCACCTGCCGTGATTGCCCCGAAACGAAAACAGAGAAAATACCGACGGTTCCTCATTCCTATTCGCATTCTGTTGTGAATCCGACCTGTACCGAGAAGGGATATACTCTTCATAAATGCGCGTTGTGCGGCTCTGAATATAAGGATAATTATACGGATGCCACAGGTCATGTGTTTGCAGACGGGAGTGATACCTGCTCTGTATGCTCAAAGAAATGCTCATGTATGTGCCATCAGACAGGCTTTATGGGCTTCCTGTATAAAATAGTCGGCTTCTTCTGGAAGCTTTTCGGAATTAACAGAGTGTGTGAGTGCGGTAAGGTTCATTACTGATATATAAATCGATTTGCGGTTCTCCGGGCTTTGGCTGCAGAGAACCGCTGTCCTATGCTTAAGACTGCTTTCGCAACGGGGAATGCCCGAAAGACAAAAATGCGACTTATTCACCGTCGTGCTTTTACCTTAAGAAAAAACTGAAAAAGGAAATAATCCGTCAGAATCACTATTGAAATACTGACATTATGTGGTATAATGTAGAAGAAAAGGAGGTTTATGCAATGAAAACGAAGCTTTTACTGAAATTATTCGCACTTTTTTCATCTGTACTTTTTGCTCTCGGCGGTACGGCGGAATCCGTTATCGGATTTACTGAGGGTGAGCCGATAACGGCAACAAAACGCGAATACTGTTTTGACCGTGATAAGCTGCTTATAGGTGCATATTACGGTGACACTGACCATATTGACGAGGCGAGCGAGGCAGGCATCAACTTTTTTATTGAAAGCAGTGTTGACGAGGAATTTCTCGACCGCTGTCAGGAATACGGCATCGGTGTTATCGCGGGCGGTTACAATCTTCCGACCGGGTACGCGGAGCTGCCGGACAGTATTAAGGACAAGTGGGTTAATTTCGATTATTCACAGTACAAAGACCATCCGGCACTGTGGGGCGATGACCTGATTGACGAGCCTACGGCAGGTGCTTATGACAATATTGCCGCATCTCTTTCGGCTTATTATGAAAACACAACCGGAAAGCTGGCACTTGTAAACCTGTTTCCGAGCTATGCGTCCGAGGAGCAGTTACAGGAATTTCCGCAGAAGTCATCAAAGCGTGACTTTTTCCTTGCAACCTCCGACAACGGAACGGGCAGCGGACTTCCTTATAAAATGTATGTTTCGGATTACATAAACAAGATTGATACCGATTATATCTGCGTTGACATATACCCGTATTATTCAAAGCAGAACAGTCTCGGAAAAGAAGTTAAGCACACGGGCAAGTCATGGATAAGAAATCTTGACATACTTGCCGAAGCGTGCCGCGGGACGCAGCGCGATTTGTGGGTAATCACGCAGGCGGCAGGAGAGACGAAAAACGGCGCGGAGGGAGACGGACCCAGATGGTGTGACGAGGTGACGGATATTCGCCAGCAGGCATACGCATCCCTTGCCTTCGGCGCAAAAGCCATTATTCACGCGGAGTTTTCCGCAAAGGGCTGGTGGGACGCTGAGCATTCGCACATGATTGACATTGACGGCAATACCACTCAAACCTATGACGCAGTGAAAACCGTTGATGCGGAGCTTGCGGCGTTTGCCGAAAAATACGGAAAATACGAATATGAAAGCACATATATGATAAATCCTCTCCGGGTGGCAGGCACAGGCGGCGGAGAGCTTGCGGTAACCGTTCCCTGCAAGGCGATTGATATTAAGAGCCCGGATGGTCTGCTTGTCGGCACATTCAAATCAAACAGGGGAAAGGCTTTTATTGTTGCCAATATGAACGAGCTGAATCTGAAGGACAGTGCTGTTTTCACCTATACTGCGCCAAACGGCGGAATGACGGTGTATCAGCAGGGCGAAAAGAGCTTTTATGCTGGCGGAACTCCGGCACTGATAAAGCTTGAACCCGGTGAGGGTGTATTTATCACCGCTCCGGGACTGAAATAACCGAAATATCAAATTTTATAAATCAGTCTGTATTTTTCACAGATAAATGAAGAATCCGAACCCTTATCCAAGTTAGAATATGGGGTTCGGATTTTTCGAGTTTGGTGCGGATGTTCATATGGGATTTGGAAAATACAGTTTACTGACAGCGAACATACATATTTATTCCATAACTAAGTAAGAAAAAATTTTTTGTCGTAGTTTACTTAATACAGACAAATCAAAACCTGAAAGAAGAGCACTGCGAATATCATCATCACTCAACTTTTTTCTTAAAAAAGTATTTAAGTATAATTTTAAACTCCCTATATAATATTTACCACAAACAAATAATCCTGTTGAATATATATTACGTAGTTTAATTATTGAATCATAAACCTCATTTTCGACATTTGGAACATATGTAGATATTTCATTTAAATATTTAATATATTCCTCCTCTTTAGGTAAACCATTGCTTAACAGAAAACGTGAATATCCCCTTTTAACATTTTCAATTTCGTGACAGTTTTTTTGAACTACGTAATGAAGAGAAAACAATTTTTCAAAATATGGGACTATACAATTGAGCCACTCATCATATTTTATCGTTTTTTTCGTTTCTGAAAATGTTTTTTTTAGTTTGGGCCTCATGAATTTGATTATAGTTTCTTTGTGTATAAGAAAGCTTTCAATATTATATCTGTCTAAATAAATAAAATTATCTGCAATTATTATATCTCGTTCTAATGCTAAATCAAAATCTCCGTCAGCAATAAAAAAAGTTTTTCCATAGTCGTTTGTTGTACCAAACAAATGATACGCTTCTTCTAATCTCAGTTTGCCTCCCGTAGGGAAAATACAACCTATTTCTATACTTGAAGGCAATAATCGTTCAAAAAGCTCTTCATACTCATATTCTTTATCAATATCTTCAACAAAAACATTAAGTTTTATATCTGAGGAAAGGAACAATACTCTTGTTAAAAGAGCATCTTCTGAATAGTTTAAATCATACACATTTTCCATTTTACTTATTAATCCCGTTATTATTTACAATAAGTTTTACTGCTTTATTTCGATATCTTCCAACCATCTCAGGAGCATGAGTAGCAAATATAAGTTGAATATTTTCGTTAATAGACATTATTAAATCAACGAATTTTCTTTGCCAATTTAAATGAAGCGAGAGCTCAGGTTCATCAACTATGAAGATACTTTGATTTGTCTTAGGAAGAGCAAAAACTAAATATGCGAAAAAAGTAATAATTTGTTTTTCTCCTGAGGATAAGTAATAAATTGGTATTTCAGAATTTGTTGGTGTTTCTAAATAAACATTGCCATCTGTTGAAATTTTTATTGTTTTATTTGCATTTTCATTACCAATAAATGAATTAACTGTATTTAAAAAGTCATCAATAGGTTGCTTTATTGATTTCTTTTTTGCTTCAAAATCTTCAGCATTATTGATTATTTTTTCAATTTTTGTTAATTCTGACAATTTAAATAATAATTCCGTGTCAATTCGATTTTCACCATCAATTCTGTATTCGTCAAATTTTCTTTCTAATGAATCAAAAAATTCATTAATTTTACTTTCAAGATCATCGTCCCATTTACCAATATTTTTAATAATACTCATGTAATCTTTTTGTATAGAATGAATTTCTTTATTTGTTAATTTATTTAGATAATCAATAATAAGTTGAATATTTATGGAGTTTTCAACATCAAGAAATGATTTTAGAATATAATCACTAAACTGCTCGCTTGCACGATTTAATGAATAATTCACTTGACTATAAGCATTTGATATTAATTGTTCAACATTATACAGAGTAAAATTAGAACCACTTTCAAGGCCTCTCCAAGAATGTCGTGACGAATTAAGTTTTCTCATTCGATTTGAATACACAAAATCAAATGATGAACTTCCGCTTCTATTTAACGGTAAATATATATAATTGAATACATTTTTTATTTTTGATAAAATATCGTATTCAGAAAAATAGTAATGCTCTAATTCGTCAATATCATCATTTCTTCTATAAACTTCATAACGTTGAGCGTCTATTTGAACTGTTTCATCATCATAGCTAACTACTAAAGATTTTGGCTCTTTAGCTTCAATTTTTATTGTTTTAGAAAGATTTTTTTGCGTATCATAATATTTTAAACTTAAATTTTCAAAATCATATCGGAACAGCTCATATACTTTACCGGTAATAATTGATGTAATAATATTTAACATTGTGGTTTTTCCGCATCCATTATCACCATAGAGAAACGTAATATCCTTATTGAATTTAATTGAATAATCTGCATACCCAAAAAGTTTTTTAATATTAAATTTGGCAATTTTCACAATATAATCCTCCAATTGAATCCCTCCATATTTTTTAATATATGAAGGAAACAAATTTTTATTCAATATGATATTTTTAGTATTTTATCACATTTGTTTTTTTAATTCAATACCCATCGCACATTCGACAAGCCTCCTGTTATTCGGTAGAATGAAGTTACCAAATAACAGGAGGTTTATTCTATGGAAAAGCACATTAATGATGAAAAGACAAATATCAGCTACACACTGCAGGGAGATTATTATATTCCCGATTTGACATTACCGCCCGAAAAAGAATTTCCCCCTCTCGGCAAGTACGGCAGAATGCGGTTGACTTATCTTAAAGAACACAAAAAGGTTCTGTATTCTATAATGCTGATGAACGGCACATTAAACAGTCATCTGCATAATGTTGACGAACAGGCAAATAGAATCCTTGAACAGACTGTAAAAACATTTGCTGAAGCCGACGGGTGTGATGAGGAGCTGAAATCAACAAACCAAATGAAATGGGTAGGATTGATGAACAACTACCGGCACTGTGCGGAAGAAATCATTTTCAAAGAACTGATTTATGTATAACCGATATGGCGGTGGGAGAAATCATGCCGCCGATTTTTAAAAAAATATACGCAAATCCGATTGCCGAAAATATTGATTTGTTTCCGAATATGTTGTATTATTATGTCATCGAATTCGATATAAATCTTAATTCGGAGGTATTTCTTATGTTTATGGAAGAGCGACATCAGGAAATAGCAGATATAATCAAAACAAACGGTAAAATTACGGTATCAGAAATTACTGCAAAATACGGGATCTCTGATGAATCAGCAAGACGTGATTTGCGAATTCTTGAACAAAAAGGCATTTGTAAAAGAACTCACGGCGGTGCTATTCTTTTAGGACAGGTAAGCGTACTGCCACCAATGAACCGACGGTATGACACTATGCCTATTTTTGATAACTACAAAAAAATAGCTGAAATTGCCGTCAGCAATATAAAAGAGAATGATATTGTTTATATTACAAGCGGTTCATTCGGGCACATTATAATATCTCTTCTGCCGATAGATAAGCACTTCACTGCAGTTGTGAATTCTGTTGACTTTGCAAAGGAACTCAGAGATTTTGAAAACATTGATGTTTATATTGCAGGCGGGAAAATGAGAAAAAGCGGTTCACTCGTTGATACCTTTGCAATAGACTTTGTCAGCAAGCTGCATTTTGATATTTGCTTTATCACAGGTTCAGGATTAACTGCAGAATTCGGACTTTCAAACGGCTCTGATGAAACTGCAACATTTCAGAGAACTGTTCTTAAAAACAGCAGACGAAAATATCTCTTGCTGTCAAGCTCAAAAATCGGTGCGAATTCTTTTGTAAAGGTATGTAATGCAAATGAATTTGATACAATTATCACCGATTGGGACTGTGCAGAAGAGCAGATTACGGCACTTGAAGATACAGGAGTTAAAGTAATCGTTGCAGAGGAATCAAAATGAAGCGGGAACAGAAACTCAGAAATCTGATTCTTGACAAATATCCGAGCCTCAGACAATTTGCGATTGAAGCAGATATACCGTACAGCACATTGATGACATT
>JAKSQS010000260.1 GCA_024404055.1 Clostridia bacterium
GAGGAGCTTGACAGGGTTTATTCCTTGCCTTACATGAGAACATGGCATCCTATGTATAAAAATGACGGCGGCGTTCCGGCTATTGAAGAGGTAAAGTTTTCAATAACGCATAACCGCGGCTGCTTCGGAGGCTGCTCTTTCTGTTCCATAGCTTTTCATCAGGGACGGTATATTACATCAAGAAGCAAACGGTCCATTGTTTCAGAGGCTGAAAGCTCTTTAAACGACCCGGATTTCAAGGGGTATATACATGATGTCGGCGGTCCTACTGCCAATTTCAGATACCCGTCGTGCGAAAAACAGGAAAAAAACGGCTTGTGCAAAGGAAAAAGGTGCCTTGCTCCGACCGTTTGTCCCGCGCTGAAGGCGGATCATTCGGAATATCTTGATATTCTGCGTACATTAAGGAATATAAAGGGAATAAAAAAGGTTTTTATCCGTTCCGGCATACGGTACGATTATATGCTGCGTGACAGCGATGACGCTTTTTTCAGGGAAATGGTCAAATACCATGTCAGCGGACAGCTTAAGGTTGCGCCGGAGCATTGCAGTGAAAGAGTGCTTGATTACATGGGTAAGCCGCATATTCAAACATATACCGATTTTTCAAAAAAGTATTTTGAATACAGCGGTGACAACGGTAAACAGCAGTTTTTAATACCTTATCTTATGTCGTCACATCCCGGAAGTGAGCTTTCTGACGCGATTGAGCTTGCTCTTTTTCTGAAAAAAAGGGGAATACGGCCGCAGCAGGTTCAGGATTTTTATCCGACACCCGGCACAATTTCAACCGCTATGTTTTATACGGGTATTGACCCTTACACGATGAAAAATGTATATGTCGCAAAATCCCCCGAGGAAAAAGCTATGCAAAGGGCACTGCTTCAATACTATCTTCCTGCAAATAAGGATATAATATTAAAGGCACTGAAAAAAGCCGGGAGATATGACCTTATCGGTTCATCTCCGAAATGTCTTGTAGCGGATTCCAAACCAAAGGCGAGCAATAAAATTCACAGGACGGTAAAGAAGAATGGCACGAAGAAAAAATAAAAAGCTGTTTAAAAAAATCATTTATATCATTGTCGCGGTTATTGCGGCATTCTCCGCATATGAATTTAAGGAATATGAATCCGTGCCGGATGTTATACCCGACAGCGGCGAAATACAGGTTCATTTCATTGATGTGGGACAGGGCAGCAGTACTCTGATACAAAGCGGAGAATACGGCGTGCTTATTGACGCGGGCGAAAGAGACTACGGCGTTACCGTATGCAATTATCTCAATAAATACGGCATAAAGCGTCTTTCTTATGTTATTGCAACTCATCCGCATTCCGACCATATCGGCGGCATGGCAAAGGTTTTGAACGGCTTCAAGTGTGACAAGCTCTACGCTCCTGAGCTGCCGGACAACTTAGTTCCTTCAACATCCTGTTACGAAAAATTGCTCGATGCGATTTCCGACAACAATATTGATGCCGAATATGCAAAGCCCGGTATGTCATTTTCGTTCGGCGGCGCACTTTTTCAGTTCATGGGACCCGTAACCGACATTAATGACCTTAACAATATGTCGGTTGTGACTAAAATAACTTATAAGGACACATCAATACTGATAACCGGAGATGCGGAAATTCAGGAAATGAACACTCTGACAAGTTTGCCCTACGATTTTGATTCTGATATTTACGCTATGTCGCATCACGGCAGCAGAACAGGCTTACAAAAGAGCTTTTTAAAGCTTGTCTCACCGAAAATTGCCGTTATTTCCTGCGGAAAAAATAACGATTACGGGCATCCGCACACAGAAGCACTGAACTATCTGAAAAATAATAAAATAACATATTACCGTACCGATAAGCACGGCGATGTTGTTGTTACGGTTAATGCGGACGGTTACAGCTTTGAAACGGAGAAATGATAATGAGCGAAAGATTTACTGTTGACAGAATAGAAGACGGCATTGCTGTTCTTGAGGGGGCGAATGACATACATATAACTGTTAGTGCCGCTTTGCTTCCTGATAATGTCAAAGAAAGCGATATACTGATTTATGAAAACGGCGGATATACAATTGATGAAAAGTTAACTGCCGCGAGAAAAGAAGAAATACTGAAAAAGCACCGTTCAATTTTCAACAAAAAATAGTTGCACAAATTTTTA
>JAKSQS010000261.1 GCA_024404055.1 Clostridia bacterium
TATCACCGTCAGAATATTTTGCAAGCTGTGAATTGACAACGATTGAAGAAAGGCTTACAAGCAGATTTGCGAGAGAAGCGGAAATACCAACGGAAAGAACGCCCGTAAGAATTTTATCTTTCATTGAAAAATATTTCGGGCTGATGCTGAGTGCTGACTTGCCTTTAAGGAAGTACAGTATGTAATAGCCTGCCGCAACAGCGTTACCGATAACGGTTGCAATCGCCGCACCTGTTACGCCCCATTTAAAGCCGAGAATGAAAATCGGGTCTAAAATCAAATTAAGCAGATTTCCGATAAGTGTGCCTGTCATGGCTTTCATTGCTTCGCCCTCGGTACGAACAACGGAGGAGAAGCAGTTGGAAATCATCGAGAATATACCACAGCCGATTGCTATACGCAGATAATCTTTTGTAAGACCGATACTGTTTTCGCTTGCACCGAGCATTACGGTAACATCGTCAAGGAATATCCATAAAAGTGCCATAAACACAGCACCTACAATAAAGCAAGCCCACATACAGAATGAGCAGGCTTTTTTGGCATAATCTGTTTTGCTCTCACCGAGAGCACGAGAGATAACGGAAGTTCCGCCGACACCGAACAGCGTTCCCAGTGACATAAAAATCATAAACAGGGGAGTAGCAAAAGATACCGCCGTAACCTGCAAATCGTCGTGAGTAAGTCCGAGGAAGAATGTATCCGCAAGGTTATAGACCATAACCATCATCATTGCGATAAGTGCGGGAATGCTGTTTTTTATTACTATTTTCGGCACGGAATCCGTTTTAAAGGATTCGATTGCAGGGGTTTTCTCTTTATGTTTCATCATAGTTTACCTCATTATCAAAGATTTTCTGCGGCGTTAAGCAGCCGTTTGCAGTAGTTTTCAAAGTTTTTTTGTTCCTCTTCTGTCAGGCATTTCATAATTTCATTAAGCCAGTTGTTGTGAATATCAACAAGCTCCGCAACCTTTTTATGCCCCGTATCGGTAAGCGAAAGCCGCTTGATGCGTTTATCTGCCGAGTCCTGCTCACGAATAACGCAGGCTTTGTTTTCAAGTGATGCAAGTGCTTTGCCGACGGTTGTTTTGTCGGTTTTCAGCGCAACGGAAACATCGTCCTGCGAACAGCTTTTGTGTGAATAGATGTAAGAACAAATCATACATTCGGTATCCGAAAGTTCCTGCATACGGATTTTTTCATGGCTGAATTCCTTGTTACAGCGGAATAACATGTTGAGTGTTTGCTAATCCATAAATTCTCCTTAATTTTGCCGCTCATCAGAACGGTATTTTTCCATCATCTGACTGAAAATGGCTGCGCAGGAAGGCGGTGTATAAGTTATTGCATTTGCACCCGCTTCAATTGTTTTCAAAATACTTTCTCCGGTATTTCCTCCCGAAGCAATAATCGGCACATCCGGATACTCCGTGCGAATTTTTCTTGTTATATCGGGCGTAGCCGGACCGCCGGCAATATTCAGTATGGATGCACCGGAGCGAAGGCGTGATTCAATATCCGTATCGCCGCCGAGAACCGTTATCACGATAGGAATATCGACGCACTCGGAAATTGAAAGCATATTTTCGTTCGTAACAGGAGCGTTCAGAACAATTCCGATAGCGCCCTGACATTCTGCATCTTTTGCAAGCGGTATTGTTCTCGGACCGTTGGTCGTTCCACCGCCCACGCCGCAAAAAACAGGTATATTTGCATATTTGATAATACCGTCGCTGATTGATCTTTGCGGTGTAAAAGGATATACCGCCAGAACTGCATCGGCATTACAATTACATATAATAGCAAGATCTGTTGAAAAGATTAAAGATTTTATTCGTTTGCCGTTAATAATAATACCACTTGCGTTGTATATTTCTTCCGGCATGGAAATTATATTGTGTCTGAGAGCACTTTGAATTACGGGAACTTGTTTTTCCTTCATTTTTTCTCCTTTCCGAGTTTGATTAACGGTGAATAATAGTAGAAATTTCTACTATTATAGCATTACGTTTTCAAATCTGCAACCGATTATGACAATGTTAAAAAGATGTTTACAAATGGCAGGGTATTCTCTGCTCAAATCAGCATTGGAAATGGAAAAAGGCAAAAACAAAAAGCAGGCAACCCGTTATGGATTGTCTGCTTTGCGTCAAATTCGGACC
>JAKSQS010000262.1 GCA_024404055.1 Clostridia bacterium
CTATATGTAAGAAATTCGTTTTTCTTTTTTGCAGTTGCCATTGTGTAACTCCAATCCCGGATTTTCCGGCAGTTATTTTCCCGGTTTATTTCTGACCGGATGCAAGATATGTTTTAACAAGCTCGGAAAGGAGCTCATCTCTGTCAAGCTGGCAGATAAGACTTCTCGCATTGTTGTGATTTGTAATGTATGCCGGGTCTTCCGAAAGAATATAGCCGACTATCTGACTTATCGGATTGTATCCTTTTTCAACCAATGCGTTATAAACATCAATGAGTGTATCCTTCATTGATGTGTCAGCGTCCTTATGAATTGAAAAAGATCTTGTTTTGTCCGTCATAATAAAATACCTCCGATTAGAATAGTCTTATACATATTATATAACATCAAAGGAAATAAAACAATGCTTTTTAATTAAATTTTTTGTTAATGGGTTGCTTTTTGCACCCTGTTATTCGACAAAATTATGAACGCAAGGTTATTCCGAGCTTTGCAAGGGCTTTTACGGCACGCTTCACCGCTGCGTCAGCCTCTTCATCGGTAAGAGTTCTTTCCGCAGAGCGCAGACGAAGGTTGAACGCGACGCTCTTGTATCCGTCGGGTATCTGAGAGCCCTCGTAAACATCGAAAAGCTCAATTTTTTCAAGCAGCTTTCCTGCGGCTTCCTTTATGGCTTTTTCAAGGGTGATAACGGGTACATCCTTTTCACAGACGAAAGCAAGGTCACGCGTGGAAGCCGGGAATTTCGGCAGAGGCTTATATGTCTTTTGAAGATTGCTTTCCTGCGCGATTACATCAAAGTCAACGCACGCCGCATAAGCCTTAACCTCAATTTCATAGTTTGCGGCAACCGCCGGATGAATTTCACCGAGAACGGCAAGCTCTTTTCCGTTGACGGTAATAACCGCGGTTCTGCCCGGATGGAAGGTGGGGTTGTCCTTTACCGGTTCAATATCCCAGCCGTATACGCCTGTTTTGTCAAGCAGCTCTTCAACAGCACCCTTGAGCGAATAGAAATCAGCCTTTTCGCCGTACATACCGATGATAACCTTCTGCCCTTCAATGGGAAGCTCCTCAGTACCTCTTGAGGTGTAATCCGTTGCAAGCTCATAAAGATATGCTTCTTCGTTGCGGTTGTTGTAATTCCTTGAAAGTACCTCAAGCATGGAGGGAACAGCCGTGGTTCTCATAACGCTTGTATCTTCACCGAGAGGATTGGAAATAACAACGGAATCTCTCTTTTTGCTGTCAGCGGGAAGAAGAATTTTGTCATACGCCTTGGGACTTATGAAAGAATAAGTGGAAATTTCCGTAAATCCGCTTGCAAGCATGGTGGCGTTTACAACCTTTTCAAGCTTCTGACGGGGTGTGAGCTTTGCGCAGGCAACGCCGGCAAGTGCCCTGTCGGGAATATTCTGATAACCGTTAAAGCGCGCTATTTCCTCTGAAATATCCGCTTTGTGCTCTATATCATTTCTGTATGAAGGAATATAGATAACTCCGTCTTCAACCTTGAAGTCGATTTTTTCGAGTATTTTTTTCTGTTCGTCGGCAGGTACGCTGATTCCGATGAAATTGTTTACCCATTCCGGCTCAAAGGGAAGGGTGCGTACCTCGTGATTTGATTTGTCACAGTCTATAATGCCGTTCACTACATCACCGGCATCAAGCTCCTGTATAAGCTCAAGAGCGCGGCAGAGAGCAGGCATACAGCTTGCAGGGTCAAGCTCCTTTTCATATCTTCCCGATGCTTCGGTGCGAAGACCGAGATTTCTTGCGGTAACACGGGTGGACGGACCGTTGAAGCAGGCACTTTCAAACACGATGGTGGTGGTGTCGTCCATAATGCCGCTGTATTCGCCGCCCATAACACCTGCTACGGCGATGGGCTTGTTTTCGTCCGCTATAACAAGCATTCCGGGCTTGAGATTTCTTTCAATTCCGTCAAGCGTTGTAATTTTTTCGCCGTCCTTGGCTTCTCTGACGATAATGCTTGCGCCGTCAACATAGCGAAGGTCAAACGCGTGCATGGGCTGACCGTATTCAAGCATAACATAGTTTGTTATGTCAACGATATTGTTTATCGGTCTTACTCCGCAGGCGCGAAGTCTTTC
>JAKSQS010000263.1 GCA_024404055.1 Clostridia bacterium
AAATAAAAAATACCTCCGGTAAGGCAGAGTGCTTTCCTTTATGAACACACATAAGAAAAGCACTAAATGCCACAATATTATTTTTGTTTGTCGTTCTGCGCCGAAGATGCCGTCCGGACGGGCAGATTCGGATGCAGAAACCGTTTTATTCGTCCCGAAGGCAATACTAAAGTATGCCGAGGGCGAAAAAGCGGTTAAAAAAACATTTTTCTAACCTCAGTAAAACAAAGAGGCTTTCCCCGTGCACAAAGCTTGAGAAAACCCCTCAAATAAATCAAATATCAGTTTTGTTTTTTGTTCTGCGCCGAAGATGCCGTCCGGAGCTGTTCAACGAGGGCAGACATATCCTCACTCAGCTTGCCCTGGTTCTCCTTCGCCATCATCATTCTTCTTTCGTTAAGTGCCTTATACATATCCAGCTTCTTTTCGCCGTCAAGGTCGTAGAAGAACAGCGGTATGGTCTTGATAATATCGGGCAGCCAGTGACCTGCACCGTAAAGGGCAAATACCTTGCGGTAAACATCCACGGAATCCTGCGCCCAGTACGAGGTGGATTCAACCGTGGTGTCATAGCCTGTCCACTTGATAATCCAGATTGCCATAAGCGTGTTAAGCGGCTGTGTGATACGGTTGAGGTAATTTGTGAGAAGATACATCGTTCCGTCCGGTCTTTCACCCGTCAGATACTCTGTATAGTCGTTGATTTCTCTGTTTATTTCACCCTCAAACGCGGTTGCGGGAGCGTTGTTCAGACCGTTGAAGCCGTAACAGAAGGTGAACACAATACCCGTCAGCCACCACTTCTTCATGGGCATGACAATCCAGCCGCCGATAACCCATATAATGCTTAAAGCAAAGTCCCACGCACGCAAAGCGATAACAAGGTTTTTGTAATTTTTGAACTTTTCGCGGAAGGGCTTGATAAGCTTAAGCGACAGAATGTTGCATATGTGATAGAAGCCGTACATCGGAAGAATGCGGAACGCGCCGCCCATAATTTCCATCTGTGTGATAACATCCCACGAATAGCCGCCGTTGCTCCAGAAGCTTGTAACAAAATTTGCCGCAACATTTCTGAGGGCGTATTTGTTTTTGAGAACATAGAACATCGTCTTTGTAAGCGGAGCGGGCTTGGGCTGTAAGATAACCCTTTCGGGGCATTTCATTGCAACGCCCATAGTACCGAAGGTGCCGATTGCGCCCGTAATAATTGAGATAATCGCAAAAAGCACAGGCTGTGAAATCTGAATTTTGCCGATGTTGTTAAGCGTCAGCAGCGGCAGATAAATAAGACCGATAAGGTCGCCGCCGTATGCTCCGGCATAGCTTTGCGCCAGAGACACGGCAATTCTGTCTGACGGACAGGAGGATTGCAGCGTCGGGTAATTATCTGTCGGTATGTTGAAAAGAGTTGAAAATGTTTCCTGCAAAAACAGGGTTATAAACAGGAAAATAATCTTTTTCGGGTCGTTTACCTTCGTTTCACCGAATATCATCGCGCCGCAGTACATCAGCGCGGTGGTAAGAAAATACGGCAGCGGAGTGGACAAAATATACGGTCTTGCCTTTCCCCAGCGGGTACGGGTCTTATCGAAAAGAATACCCATCAGCGGGTCATTGAGTGTGTCGTATATACTGATAAGAGCCTTTATTACCGTGATGTAAACAAGATCGATTTTCAGCACCTTTGTGAAATAAAGATTCTGATAATTGTCAAGTCCCGTTTTAAGAGCGCGCGCGAATTTCTGCACCGCCATCCATGTAATTTCACCAACGGAAACCTACTTTGTGCTGTAAACATCAACGGCCAAATTTTCATACCGCTTGAGCACATCGTCGTCAATAGTCGCGGCGGAATAGTCATCAGCTTTTATAAAGCGGTTAACGAGCTTTTCTTTTGTCAGCTTTGCCATTCGGTCTCCTCCTTTATTCAGTCACCGTAACGGGACAGGTTTTTTTGAAATTGCCGTCAAAGGTTATCGCGTAAACGCCCGCTTCACCGGCTCCAACCCCTTTCACACTGCCGTTTGCCACCTTAACAACA
>JAKSQS010000264.1 GCA_024404055.1 Clostridia bacterium
TTCACAGGCTGCCGCAGTCGCCGCAAGAAAAAGCCCTGTCGCCATGCTTAACATATGCGTATGGATTATTCTTTTTAACTGTCTTATACATATGCTGTCACTGAACAGCGGAACATCGTCGCAGGCTGTTATTTATTTTCTGGAGGTAACAGCCGGGTGCAAAGCAGCGGCGCTTAAATATTCAGCCCCTGTTTTAGCAGGGATAATCGGATGGTCGGGACTTTCCGTCCACTGTCAGCTCATGCCGTATAACATCAGAATGAAAACGGATATAAAGCTGTTTTTTGCCTCCCGCGTGCTCAACGGTGCATTTTCCTCGCTCATATGTCAATGGCTGATAAAGCTTTTTCCGACAGACACCGCCGTTTTTTCATATGCCGCCCGGCATACGCCCGTTTTATTAAGCGGCAAACTGCCTGTTTCCGCCGGACTGCTTATTATGTGTGCTCTGCTTTTGCTCGGAGAAAATTTCACAGTTAAAAAAGAAATATTGAAATTTTGATTTTTCTGTGCTAAAATAAACCGCAGAAGTAACATTGAAAGGAAGCGGCAAACAACCGGTATGAAACAGAAGATAATAAATTCAAAGGCTTATGCGCCGCGATGCGAATACTGCCTTCACGGCAAGCTGACCGCAGACGGCGAAAGCGTGCTTTGTATAAAAAAAGGGGTTATGCTCCCTGAGTCAAGCTGCAGAAAATATGAATACGACCCTCTTAAAAGGAAGCCGAAAAAAAGAACCGTCAAAAGCGAGTTTGTCGATTCCGATTTCAGCATATAATATACCGATTTGAGAAAACGGCTGCAATGAAGCTGCGATGCTTCATTGCAGTTTTTTATTGACAAACTGCAAGCCGAATAGTATATTAATATTATATAATACATAAAGAAGGTGCGTTTATGAAAAGAAGAATTATCGCCGTTTTTCTGTCGGTATTGCTTTTATTCCAGCTCTGTCCCGCATCGGCTTATGCTTCACTGTTTGATAACTCAACCGAGTATAACAGTGAAATAATTTCCTCGTTTAAGGAAATGGGCGCAGATGAAGCAACTGCCGAAAAAATGTATTCCATGATGCAAAAATACGGTCTTCTTGACGAGGACGGAAACGCCATAGAAAAATGGTCTGTAACCATGGACGGCAGAGAAGTTACTATCGACGATATACGGCAAATACTGTCCGGAGAGTACGACCCGGACAAGGTAATCACCGTTGACGGCGAAAATGTAACACTTGAAAAAATTGCGCAGATAATCGAAATAGAAGACTTTATTTCCGTTTATCAGGACGCTTACCTTTACGGCAGCGAATGGACCGAAGAGCATGAAAAAACATACGCATCCCTTGTAAAGCAGCTTCAGACCGAGGGCTTCAATATCACAAACCTTGAGGATGAGGATTTGACGGGTGATTTTTCTTTTTTTTATCACAGTGCGAGGGTTTTAGCCGATGTTAAGTCTACAGAAAGCAGCGCAGAGATAACAGTCACTCTCACCGGCGCAAACGAAGGACAAAAGATAAGCTTTGACTATCAGATTTTTTCCTCGAGTGCGGAACTGTCAGCCGACAGCAGCAAAGAAAGCATTTCACTCACAGCGGACGAAAACGGAAATGCAAGTACGGTAATTACCGTAAGCATTTCAAACAGCATTTCAAACAATGTATACTCATCTGCCGGCACGGTTGCCTTTGTTCTGCTTTATAATCTCAAAAACGCCCTGTTTTACAACAATGAAAAATCCTCTTATCTGATTACGCTCAACAGCGGCAGCAATTTCAATAATTTTATTAATAAATTGGCGTTTGACACCTTCTACGCAAATTGTCCGCCCGCATTATTTATACGCAAATCAGGCAATGACGAAAAAATTTCCATGTTAAGCGGTAATCTTGACTGCTTTTCGGCGTTTACGGACCTCTCTCCTGTTGAAACGCTCAAAAAATACGGAAATTATTT
>JAKSQS010000265.1 GCA_024404055.1 Clostridia bacterium
TCATGAATTTAAGATTACTGATAACGCCGTATTTTTTGTCTTTGTTTTTTGACATCTGTTTTCCTCCTGTTAAAGTTTATGGGATAAAAAATAAGCACACCTTTGTACCTTACACCACCTAACTTTTAGTGCTCTTTGCAGTTCTTTTTGTGTAAATCTGCGTTGTCGTCATTCGGAATACATGCCAGTATTCCTCGTTCCTCCGCCTTGCCTTACGCAAAAACAACTTGCAAATAGAATCTAAATTTAAGTGGTGCAAGGTACTTGCCGATGTGCCTATGATAAATAATATTCATTGTGTGTTCAATACAGTTTGCAAAGGTGATAATTTCAAATACAAAAGTGATTGGATTACAATATATCCCGTTCCTTTTTCGCGTTTTATCAAATAATATTACTCGGAATAAAACAGTTCTGTGAGTCGATCGGTATGACTTCTTCACACATACACACAATACCGCCGCAGCCTCTTTGCAGGGTCGTTTTATCTATAACAGAGTATTTTTTTGTTTCCCGTTTGTCCGGAGAGGCTGATTTTTTGATTTCGATAGGATGTATGGTATCGTTTTCTTCTATGAAAATATCAATTTCCTTTGCGTTTGCGTCACGATAATAGGAAAGGTTTGCCTTGTTTTTGGAATAGGCATAGGTCTTTACGAATTCCATAACAACATAGTTTTCGTAATAGTGACCGCTTGCCGCACCGTTCATCAATGTTTCAGGAGAAAGCCACATGGAAAGATAAGCACATAAAGCAGTATCGCAAAAATACAGCTTCGGCATTTTTACAAGGCGTTTCAGTTCATTGTTTTCGTATGGTTTCAACAGATAAACAATGCCCAATCCCTGCAATACATTCAACCATGTTTTTGCAGTGGGCTCGGATATGTCGGCAGCCTCTGCCAAGGTTGAATAATTTACCTGCTGTGATACTAAAGCGGCGCACGCACTTAAAAATTTGGAAAATTTGACCGTATCGGTTATGCCGCCGATTTCAATTGCATCACGCATAAGATATGTTTCAACATAAGAATTGAAATATTCATCCCGGATTTCGCCGTCAACATTCTGAACATCCGGCATTCCGCCCGTCCATATATGATTATAAACATTCACAATATTATTTTTCGGAAAAAGCTGCTGTCTTTTTGCCAACATCGGCAGTGATAAATCCAAGTCATCATCGGGAAGGATTCCCTGTTTTTCCCGCTGTGACAGACTGTAAAGGGTAAGAATACCGATTCTTCCGGCAAGGGTTTCTCTGACCTGCTTCATCATTTTATATTGTTGAGAGCCGGTAATCCAGAACAAGCCTTTTTCTTCGCTTTCATCGCACATTATTTTTATCTGTTCAAACAGCTCAGGAGCTTTCTGAATTTCATCTATCAGTACCGGCGGCCGGTATGTCTGAAAAAACAGCACCGGATCACTTTTTGCCAAATCTCTTGCCATACGGTTATCGAGCGAAACATAGGTTCTGTTGGAGCCTTTCGCCAGATGCCTGAGCATGGTTGTTTTTCCGACCTGTCTTGCACCTGTTACCAATATAGCCTTGAAATGGTCATTCATTTTCAAAAACTTTCTCTCTAATTCACGCTTCAGATAGTTCATTATTTTGCCCTCGTTTTTAAGATATTTGAAAATGCACTTTATTTTATCATATAAATTGCCGTAATGTCAACACATTGTCAGGCTTTTTAAGAAAATATAAAATCCATTTTATTTTTTTATAAAAAGTAGGGAATATACATAATATTTGCAATCAAGCTTAATTTGCCATCAGAAGTATAACCGAAAGTATAAATTCACCGTTTTCCGCTTTAACAGACAGTGTTCCGGAATATTTTTCCGCAATCGCCTCAATACTTTTCAGACCGTAGCCGTGAT
>JAKSQS010000266.1 GCA_024404055.1 Clostridia bacterium
ATCACTATCCGGATATCTTCCAAAATTTACATAATCTCCCACCTGATAAGCTGATAAATACTTGTTATATACCCCCCTCGGCTGAACTGCTCTGAAAACCACAACAAACGGAACAAAAAAGAGCACGACAAAAAGCAAGTCCTCAAAAGAAGGCTTGCAGATAAGCAGCTTAATAGAAATATTTTAAGACAGAGAAACAGAGAACCCCAACTTTTCAAGAGATTTGATATTTCTCTGCTTAATTTTATCGGCATAGATTGTATTGAAATACTCTGAGCCGAAATCAAAGAAATGCTCTTTATTCAAAAGGATATGATAAATTGCAAGACACATACTGTGTGCAATGGAAACAATAGCTCTTTTTCCACCGCGTCTTGCAGCAATTTTAGAGTATTTTGCGAAGAAATAACTGTCTTTATGACGAATCGCAGATTGCGCACACTCAACAAGAGTTGATTTCAAGAAAGAGTTACCTTTTCGTGTTCGACAGCTTTTCTTTTTACCTGCACTCTCGTTGCATCCAGGAACCAATCCTGCCCACGAGGCAAAATGATCGGCATTATGAAACTGTGTCATTACAACACCGGTTTCTGCAATGATTCTTTCGGCACTTCTTCTTCCGATACCCGGGATTTCGTCAAGCAATTCTATATATTCTTCGATAGAATCTGTTTTTTTTTAACCTCCTCATCCATCTGTACAATGGAATCGGAAAGAAAATCTATGTGTTGAAGCTGTAATTTCAGCATTTGTATCTGATGTGTATTGATACTGCCTTTTAATGCCCTTTGCAGTTGAACCGTCTTTTCAGCAAGTTTGCCTTTGGCAAGCGCAGCCAAATATTCCGGATTCGTTTTTCCGTCAATCATCGCGTGAAGTATCGCCATTCCTGTTGCACCGGAAATATCTGACACAACATTTCCAAGTTTTATATTGGCACCTTCTAAAACCGCTTGAATGCGATTCAGTTCTCTGGCTCGTTCACCGACAATTTCATTTCGATACCTCACTAATTCTCGAAGTTCTCGCTGTTCACGATCAGGAATATAGCTTGCCTTTACCAAACCGTGTCTCACAAGATCTGCAATCCATTCGGCATCTTTTACATCAGTTTTTCTTCCCGGTACTGCTTTTATATGTTGTGCATTAACAATAATTGTATTAATTCCCTCCTGTTCAAAAATATTATATATCGGTTTCCAATATACTCCGGTACTCTCCATTGCTGCTATTTCACATTTTGTTTCTTTCAGCCATTTTACGATTTCCATGATGTCATCTGTCATCGTTCCGAACTCTCGGATTTCTTTTTTATTGATGCCTATGAAAACGCATACCATGAGCATTTTCTTATGTACATCAATCCCACAACACCGCTCATACATCAGTTCCATTCATTTTCCCTCCCGGATACTGTTGTTTTTGAGCCGATGGGCTCCTTTCTTTTTTGTTAACTGCTCTGCGTGCTCATATTTCTATGGCAACATTATGTGGTACACTAAAGGAGCCTTGATCAGTCTGTAACACGGACTTTTTATGTTCCAAGTTCATTCGACCTTCTCGGCTCCTTTATTGTACCATTTTTTTGTATGCTTTACAAGTTCTTCTTGCTTGTTCAACTGGATGTTTTCATTCATGTGGTGTTAAACCATCATGTCAGTCTGTAACAGCGGTTCAGCCCCCGCCGAGCAGCTTTTTCACCTGTCCGGGGATCGCGTCGAAGCGGCAGACAAGCGAATACGGCTTCCGTT
>JAKSQS010000267.1 GCA_024404055.1 Clostridia bacterium
CTCAATATCCGCTTCAACAAGCAGCATATCAATGTCGTTTGACGAAAGCTTTCCCGTTGAAATGCCTTTGTCAATAAGAGCCTTTATCAATGCTTTTTTTTCAGTAATTTCCATTTAATTTCCTTTCTTTCGGAACAGCGCCTTATATTCCTCATCTGAAAGCTCCGAGGGCTTGACCGACGCTGTCTTGTTTTTTTGCTTTTCCTCTTTTATCACATCAACACAGTCCCGGCATTCCTTGGGCGTGTTGCCGATTGTAAGTCCTTTTCTGTAAATTCTGCTCACCTCGTCCATTTCCTCCGGCGTGAAATCCGCCGAAAGCACGGTAAGGTCAACCTCATAGCCCTGCTTGAGCCGCCAATACAGCTTTTCATATATTTTTCTGTTGAAATCGGTAACAAAATCGGCAGGCATGATTTTTTCCTCCACCTTGCGGAAAAAATCCGGGTTATGCATAAGTGAAGCAAGCAGTGTTTCCTCCGCGTTCGCAGCCCTGATGTTATTATGCCGCTGCGGATTTATTTTATCTGTGGTACCGTTTGCCCGTGACACGATTTCCGTAAAAGACCGCCTTTCCTGCTCACGCACTGTCCGCCTTCTGCATGAGCGCACCTGCGCGGTAATCGCATCCTTGGAAACGCCCGTTTCCTCTGCAAGCCTTGAAGCGTAAAGGTCAACCGTTATGCTGTCGCCTGTATCGGCAAGAAGCTGCGCCGCGCTCTTGAGAAAATTCAGCTTTCCGTCTGATGTGGCAACATCCCACTTGTCCCGCTCCTTTAATATGCGGAACTCAATATCGTTTGCCGCGCCCTGCATAAGCGTGCGGAACCTCTCCGCGCCGTATTTTTTTATAATTTCATCCGGGTCCTTTCCGCCGCTCATTGTCAGCACCCTTGTTTTTATTCCGCCTATGGAGCCGAACACGGAAAGTGCCCGTCTTGTGGCTTTCTGCCCCGCCTCATCGGAATCGTAGCACAGAATAACCTCGTCCGCATACCTTGAAACAAGGTGTGCCATCTCATTTGTCAGCGCAGTACCCAAGCAGGCAATGGAGTTTGTGAAGCCTGCCTGATGCAGTGCGATAACATCCATATACCCTTCAACGATGATAAGGCTTCTCGTGTTGCCGTTTTTTGCAAAGTTCAGCCCGAAAACGCCGAGGCTCTTTTTATAAACCGGCGTGTCGGAGGTGTTCACATATTTGGGCTTGCTGTCGTCAAGCACCCTGCCGCCGAACGCCACCACATTTCCGCGCTGGTCAATAATCGGCACCATGGCGCGGTTTCTGAAATTGTCGTAAAACCGGCTGCCGCCGTCCCTCGTGCTTTTATTTACAAGATTTGCTTCATACAGCTCCTCTGCGTTATAGCCGCGTGAGCGCATATATTTCAGCAGACCGTCCCAGCCGTCCGGGGCAAAGCCGAGCCCGAAATGCTTTATTGTCTGCATGGTCAGTCCTCTGCTAAGAAAATATTCAAGTCCCGCCCTGCCGTTTTCCCCCATCATGTATTCATGGAAGACACGGGCAGCCTCGCGGTTTATTTCAAATATTCTTCTGCGCCGCTTTATCATACTGTCGTCAAAGCCGTCCTGCGGCAGGCTCATCCCGACGCTGTCGCAAAGTGCTCTGACAGCCTCTGTAAAATCACTATTATTTATTCTTCTGACAAATGAAATCACTTCTCCGCCCGCGCCGCAGCCGAAGCAGTAAAACG
>JAKSQS010000268.1 GCA_024404055.1 Clostridia bacterium
TTGAGCAAGAGGGATATGATATTGCTGTCAAAGGCAGTCAGCTGTTTGTCAGAGCCTCCGATGATAACGGCCTTTTTTACGGATGTGCGGAGGTCGTAAAGCAGTTAAAGAAGAACGGACGGGTAGGTTCTGTACATTCGGCTCCTGATACGGCAGAGCGTGCACTTTTCCTTGATATTGCCCGAAAGTATTACACTCCTTTATGGATTAAAGAGTTGATTAAAGAACTGGAATCGTCAAGAATGAATACCCTTGTTCTTCATTTTTCCGAGGAAAAGTATCTCAAGGTCTGCCACCGTGCGGCGAGAGACAATGCCCGTACGCCCATGCAGTGGGATGACAGCGAAAATGCGGGCTTTACCGCAGGCGAGCCGTGGTTCTATGTTAATCCGAATTACAGAACAATCAATGTAAAGCAGGCGGAGGAGGACGAAAACTCCATTCTCAACTATTACAGAAAGCTGCTTAAATTCCGCAAGGAAAATCCCATTGTCATTTACGGTGATTATAAAGAGCATAACAAGTCCAGCCGCGACCTTTTTGTGTATGAGCGCAGCTATGAGGGTAAGAGAATGCTTGTTATGTGCTGCTTCAGCGAGGAAAGCGTTGCGTTTACCGCGCCAAAGGATTTTGACCTGACAAAAGCACAGCTTGTTCTTTCAAATTACAGCGACAATCCCGTTATTCATAACGGCTTTATGACAAAACCGTATGAAACAAGAGTATATCTTTTAGGCTGATGGATTACGCTGAAAGCCTGAAATGGTATGATGCCCTTTCGCGTTCCGGCATAAAGCCGGGGCTTGAAAGGGTCGGAGAGCTGCTTGAAAAACTCGGTAATCCGCACAAAAAGCTTAAATATGTTCATGTTGCGGGTACGAACGGCAAGGGTTCATTTTGTTCTGTTATGTCCGGCATACTTTCGTGTGCCGGATATAAAACGGGACTTTTCACTTCACCCTTTGTTTTCGGTTTTGAAGAACAGCTTCAGATTGACGGAAAATATATATCGGAAAATGCGCTTGCGCGGCTTTTTACTTGTGTTGAGGAAAAATGTGCGGGAATGAGCGAGCAGCCGACTGCTTTTGAAGCACTGACGGCAGCGGCTTTCCTTTATTTTTATGAACAGAAATGCGATTTTGCCGTTGTCGAATGCGGTATGGGCGGAAAAAACGACTGTACAAACATTATTCCTTCTCCTGAGGTTGCCGCGCTCATGTCGGTGTCGAAAGACCACACCGCTTATCTCGGTGACACGGTTGAAAAAATCGCGCAGGAAAAATGCGGGATCTTCAAAAACGGCTGTTACGCCGTGTGCTATCCCGAAAACGGTGATTTTCCGCAGCCGCCGCAGGTTGTCGGCGTATTTAAACACTCTTGCGAAAAAGCTAACGCCCGTTATTCTATGGCAAACCTTAACAATATCACCGTGCTTGAAGAAAATCTGACTTCATCACTTGTAGGCACTCCTTACGGAAAAATTACAATACCGTTTGCAGGTCGGCATCAGCTTGCGAATTTTGCAACGGTGCTTGAAGCGGTGAAGGCACTGCGCGAAAGGGGGTATATTATTTCCGATGCGGACATAAAAAACGGTACTCAAAAGGCTTATATGCCTGCAAGACTTGAAAAGCTTTCGGATAAGCCGCTTGTTATTCTTGACGGCGGACACAATCCGGGCTGCGCGGATGCCGTAAACGGATTTTTC
>JAKSQS010000269.1 GCA_024404055.1 Clostridia bacterium
AAATTCACTCGTCAACGGGCAGGTATTCTTCAGACAGCAGCTTTGCAACCTGGCAGCTTGTGAACGCCGCAAATCTCTGATACTGGTCGGATTTTCGGCTGTCCGCGTAATCGCACACGCTTTTTGCGATAATCGGGGACGGCTTTGGTTCTGTGGCGTGCTCTGCCGCATACATAACGGCATACGCCTCCATGTCAAGTCCTGCCGTGTTGTGGTAGCTGTGGCGTATCTGCTTATTAAGAACCTCCTGATTGGCAACAACGGCACTGCCGCTTGCCATAGGTCCGATATAAACATGGGTTTCGTTTTCGTCCGATTCAGCCGCCGCGCGTATATACGGTACAAGCTCTTCTTTAATGGAAATGGCGGTGGGACGGGGGATGAAGCCTATGTCACCGAAGCGAATATCCGCCTTTTCAGGACTTACAAATTTTCCGGATGAATAATTCCACACAACATCAGCCAAAACAACATCGCCGTAAATCTGATTTTCCACATCGGGCAGAACCACACCTGCCGCAATACCAACCATAATGAGATATTGAGGGCGGTAATGCTCGATAATTTTCATCGAAAGGGTCGCGCTTGCGGTCATACCCATTTCGTCCTGTCTTGCTGTGATAACCGGCAATTTCTTTCCGTCCTTTTCAATGCAGGCTTCATAATATATCTGTCCGTCACCGTCAAACCGTTTTTCTTTCCAGTCATAAAGGCGCATAACCTGTTGTGTTTCCGTGTCTGTGACGCTGATAAGCGCAACGAAGCTTTTATATCTGCCCATATTTTTTCGTCCTTCCTTTAAGCTGACAAGATAAAGCTGCGGTTTTTTATAAAACGGTTTCCAGCCTTCTGATAGCCTCTCCGGTTGCTTCATGGCTGCCGAAGGAGGTAAGTCTGAAATATCCCTCGCCGCATTTGCCGAAGCCCTCTCCGGGAGTGCCGACAACCTGAACCTTGTTCAGCAGCATATCAAAAAATTCCCATGAGCCCATATTGCCCGGGCATTTAAGCCATATATACGGAGAGGAAACGCCGCCGGTGAACCATATGTTCTTTCTTTTAAGCAGGTCGGAAATGTTTTTTGCATTTTCCATATAATAATCAATCAGCTCGCGGCATTCCTTCATGCCCTGTTCACTCAATGCCGCCTCTGCCGCACGCTGAACCACATAAGGCACACCGTTGAATTTTGTTGCCTGCCTTCTCATCCACAGCTTGTTAAGGGGAGTACCGTCGCAGGCGGTGAGCGCCTTTGGCACAACCGTCCACGCACAGCGCGTCCCTGTGAAGCCGGCGGTTTTTGAAAGACTGCATATTTCAATGGCGCAGCTCTCCGCTCCCTCTATGGCATATATTGAATGGGGCTCATCCCCGTGAATAAACGCTTCATATGCGGAATCGAAAATTATGAGAGAGCCGCTGCGCTTTGCATAGTCCACCCATTTCTGAAGTCCCTCTTTGCCGTAAACCGCGCCTGTGGGATTGTTGGGCGAGCACAGATAAATCACATATGCGCTGCCGTCAAGCTCATCCGGGGAGGGGAGAAAGCCGTTTGCCTCATTCGCGTCAATAAAAGAAATTTTTCTGCCCGAC
>JAKSQS010000027.1 GCA_024404055.1 Clostridia bacterium
CTTTGATTTCACCCCCGTTTTCGATATTCTTGAAGAAGAGAACTATGAGGGCTGGGTAGTTGTTGAAGCGGAGCAGGATCCGGCAAAGGCAAATCCGTATGAATACGCCTGCCTTGCGAGAAAGTATATCGCGGAGAAAACGGGACTTTAATTACCGGGAGACACATCATGTACAGTAAATACCGTGACTTTGCTGTCGAAAAAGCCGTGGAGCTGCTGAGTATCGACAGCCCGTCGGGCTACACGGCAAGGGCAGCCGAATATATCAAAGCGGAATTTGAAAAATTAGGATTTGACGCTTTTACCACCGTCAAGGGCGGCGTTGCGGTTGACCTCGGCGGTAAAGATAAAAGCAACGCACTGCTGCTTGAAGCTCACACCGACACACTGGGCGGCATGGTGTGTGAAATCAAAAGCAGCGGCAGACTGAAGCTGACGAAAATCGGCGGCTTGAACGCCTGCAACATTGAAGCGGAAAACTGCCGCGTTGTCACGCGCAAAAGCGGCATATATACGGGCTGCTTTCAGCTCATTAACCCGTCGCTTCATGTGAACGGCGATTATTCCGACACCAAAAGGAGCTTTGACACCTGTGAGGTCGTGCTTGACGAGGATGTCCGTTCGCAGGATGATGTTAAAAAGCTCGGCATTTCGGTGGGTGACATTGTCTGCTTTGACCCGCGCACCGTTATAACGGAGTCGGGATATATCAAAAGCAGATTTTTAGACGACAAATTGAGCGTCGGCATCATTTTCGGCTTTGCAAAATATCTCAAAGACAGTAATATAACCCCGGCGCGGCGTATTTACGCCCATTTCACCGTTTATGAGGAGGTCGGTCACGGCGCGTCCGCCCTGCCGTTTGACGGAATCACGGAAATGATTTCCGTGGATATGGGCTGTGTAGGAGACGGTGTTCAGTGCACCGAAAGGCAGGTTTCAATCTGCGCAAAGGACTCCGGCGGACCGTATTGCTATGAAACGGTGAACCGCCTTATTGAAGCGGCTGAGAAAACCGGCGCAGATTATGCCGTGGATGTATACCCGTTTTACGGCTCCGATGTGGAGGCAAGCCTCCGGGCAGGTTATGACGCGCGGCACGGACTTATCGGCGCGGGCGTATACGCCTCCCACGGATATGAAAGAAGTCACATTGACGGCGTGGAAAACAGCATAAGACTTTTAACAGGATTATTATAAGAAGGGAAGAAAAACCATGGCTGAAAAGCTCAGATTCTATCACCTTACAGACCTGCACTACAATTCCGGCAGCGGCAAAACAGACAGTGATATGCGGCGTGCCATATCCGGCGCGTTCGACCTGCTTATTGACGACAAGGAGACCGAAATAATCCTCATTTCCGGTGACCTTACCGATAACGGCGATATTGAAAGTCACCGCGCCGTTATAAAAGAGCTTGAAAGGCTTGTTGCGGCAGGCAAAAAGGTTTATGTCACCTTTGCCACGCACGACTGGTACTGGAATCAGGACAAAATCACGAGAAAGCAGCTGCGCGAGCTTTACGCGCCTTACGGGTTTGAGCAGGCTTATGACGAATTTGAAAGCTATTCATACGCCGTGAAGCTGTGCGACGGCTGGCGGCTGCTTGCGCTTAACGACGACGGAGACGGCAGAAATTTCTGCGGCGCAAGTGATGAAGAGCTGCAATGGATAAAAAAGCTGCTTGACGACGCAAAGGCAGCGGGCGACAGGGTGATTGCCATGGTGCACCATCCGGTTTTGCCGCCGAACCCGATATACCCCCTTGTGTCCGACCGCGATATGTACGGCGGATACAGAAAAGCGGGACCCTTCCTGTGCGAAAACGGATTGAAATATCTGTTTGTCGGTCACACCCATATGCAGGACATCCGCTTTATCGAGGCAGGCGGAAACCGTATGTATCAGGTGAACACGGGCTCCATAACGCAGTATACCTCCGTCATGCGCTATGTTGAGGAATGTGACAAAGGGCTTGATGTAAAGAGCGTATATATCGACAAAAAATACTGCGAAATTGATGGCAGGAGCGTCAGCGAATTTTTAGTTGACGACCTTAAGGAAATGCTGACGGGCGCGGTTTACGCCATGGGCTATGACATTGAAAAATTCGCAGGTGTATGCGTCGGCATGAGCATGGACTACAACACCGTCATAAAGCTGAAAAAGCTTATTCTTCCTGTCGGAAAGTTCATTTACGGGCTGACCTTCGGCAAAGCCGCAAGGCTGCTCCTTTGCTCCAACAGACTGCCTAAAGAAGCGAAAAATATAAAAATCGTGGATGTTGTCGCGGAAGCCGGCGGCAGAATTTTCAGAGGAAACGAAAACCTTTCCCCGGACACACCCGAATATCAGGGCTTCACGCTGATTGCTGACAGGCTTAAGCCCGTTATCCGTCTTTTCAAAAAAGACCTTGACCCTGTCAAGCTCGTACAAAGCATTATTTATGACGACGGACCCGACGATGAAAACGCCGTGCTTTATGAAAGAGGCGAATATACAAATGTCTGATTATCTTTTTGAAATGCATTTTCATACCGACGAATCCTCCGGCTGCGGAAAAATCCCGGCAGCAGAGGGCGTTGAGCTTTATATTGAAAAAGGCTACGACGGCATCGTCGTAACCGACCATTTTCAGATGTACCGCGTGAATACCGAGGCTGAATATCTTGAATATGCAAAGCAGCAGAAGGAGGGCTATGAAGCCGCACTGAAAGCCGCAAACGGCAGAATAAAGATTTTGCGCGGCATGGAATACCGTCCCAGAGGCACTGATAACGATTACCTTGTTTACGGCGTGACGGACGAATTTGTTTTTTCCCACCCGGAGCTGAAGGATACAGACTTCAGGCAGTTCAGCACCTTAGCGCACGAAAACGGATTGATTGTTTTTCAGGCGCACCCGTTCCGCAACCATATGACCGTCACACCCCCCGACCTGTTAGACGGCATTGAGGTTTACAACGGAAACAGGCGGCACAACTCAAGAAACCTGATTGCACAGGCGTGGGCGGATATGCACGGCATGAGAAAAATCTCCGGCTCCGACTTTCACCAGACAGAAGACCTTGCCACCGGCGGCACAATTTTCACAAAAGAAATAAATGATGAAAAAGAGCTTATCGCTGAGCTGATGAACGGCATTTACGGACAAAAGACCATGCCGCTTGAAAGATAATTAAATTCAACAATAAAGCGCAGATAAGATTTCGCCAAAAACGAAATCTTATCTGCGTTTCTAAAAACTAAAAACTAAAAACTAAAAACTAAAATTTCCCATCGTTCCTCTTCTTCAGATATGCAAGGTTCAGCACGCACATCACGCCGCCGAGGATTGCCGTGAAACAGGGGACGGTTCTCTGTTTGACATTAGTTTAAGTATATGATATACTATTCATGAGGTGATAATGATGCCCAGAGCAGCACGAAAAAAATCTGAAACAGGAATATATCATGTAATGTTTCGCGGTATAAACAAACAAAAAATTTTCAATGAATTATATGATTATAAAAAAGCTCTTGATTTGCTTATTGATTGTCGAAACAGAAATGATTTTCAGCTATTCGCATATTGCTTTATGCCGAACCACATTCACATTCTCATGAAGGAAGGCAGCAAACCTATCGGAACCGCATTAAAGTCATTTGGAATCAGATATGCAACATGGTATAATGCAAAATATTCACGGGTGGGTCACTTGTTTCAAGACAGATTCAAAAGTGAGTCTGTTGAAGATGAAGTATATTTTTGCACTGTGCTGCGTTACATTCTGCAAAATCCGGTGAAAGCCGGCTTGGTCAGCGATGTAAAAGACTATCAGTTTTCCTCATATTCAGATTTCTTCGGTAACGGCGAAATTGTTGACCGTGCTTTTTCACTGTCATTGCACGATATAAATTCATGGGATGAGTTTATACGCATCGATGAAAGTACAAAATGTCTTGATATAACAGAAAATATCCCGATACGTCTGACACAGGAACAGGCAATGACGGTTTTTCAAAATATCGCAATGTGTGAATCTCCTGCCGATTTTCAAAATTATGATATACAAAAGCAGCAGAAAATAACCGTAATGCTGAAAGATAACGGACTATCGGTAAGACAAATTGCAAGCTTAACGGGATTAAGTTGTTACGCAGTGTTACAACATGAAAAAGCATCTTCAAACAGAGAACCGTCCCCTGTTTGACTTCCTCAGATATGCAAGGTTCAGTACGCACATCACGCCGCCGAGGATTGCCGTAACACCCCAGCTTCCTATGGCAAAATACCAGCCCTTGTTGTCAACAAGCATGGCTATGCCGTAGGTGGAAATTGCACTGCCCACATAAGTGAACATATTTATCATACCCGATACCGTGGAAATTTTGCCGTATTTTGCAAATTTCAGCGGCAGGTCGCACACAAGCATCAGGTTTATGCCGTGGGCGCAGCCGGTCACAAGCGCAATGAAAAGCACGGACAGTGCTTTTCCGGGTACGGTGTTCTGAAACGCGCCGGACATACATAACGCAAGCAATATACCGCTTGCCGCAAGTGCTCCGACAAAAAATACGGCAGAGCTTTTCAGCTCATCCTTCAGGCGTTTGTTTATCACATTCGCCACGGAATAGCTCAAAATGCCGAAAACAGGCAGAATAATCGCCGTAAGAATGGACGACGAGGTATCAAATCCGAGGTTTTCTTTCACAAAAGAGGGCGTCCATGTTTCAACGCCGTCGCGCAGCATACCCTGCAAAAGAATTGCCGTTATAGCAAAAATCAGTCCTTCGCAGACGAAAATGCTCTTAATATTCGCCTTTTCCTGCGGCTGCGGCTGCTCCTGCTTACCCGGAACGGTTATATCCATGTGCAGAAAATCAAATTTGCCCGTGAAGCAAATCCACACAACACCGATGGCAAGACCGATTGCCGCACATACGAAAAACGCGGTTTTCCAGCCGGATAATGTCACGCAGGCAGGCACAAGCACATAAAGCCCTATCGTACCGGCATGGGCTGCCGCATTGACATAAATGCAGGCGCGGCGGTATCTTTCTTCATCGAAAATCGCAGCCATAACGCGCACAAGCGGCGGCCACAGCATGGACTGGAAAAAGCCGTTGAAGCACCACACAACCATCATTGAAACGGCACCCGGCATAAGCGGAACCAGAATATTGCAAAGGCAGGTGCCTGAAATACCTGTGAAAATAACCTTCTGCGGCTGAAATTTGTCTCCGAGCGCACCGCTGACAAGCTGCCCGAGACCGTAGGTGACAAACGCACCGGAAACGGCAAGGGACAGCATGGATTTTGCAATTCCCGTACCCTCAACTATCGCCTCCATTCCGACCTGAAAGTTTTTTCTTGTTACATAGCTTGAAAAATAGACGGCGCAGCACAGCACCATATATAAAACGATTTTACGCCTCTCCGAAAAATCCGGAGAGGCCTTTTTTTGCTGTTCAGTCATATCAAAGCACCGTTTTCAGATATTCAATGCTTCTCTTCACATCGGAAAGTCCGTCCGGAACGGGGTCGTCGTTTTCAACGACAAGCCATTCACAGCCGATGGCCTTTGCGGTGTCAACAACCTTCTTTATATCGTTCGTGCCTTCACCGAGGGCGCAGGGTGTGCCGTCGTTTCCGTCCTTGAGGTGGATATGAACGATTCTGTCCTTCAGCGCAGGAAGAAGAACCGCATTGTCCTCACCCGCGTAATAGCTCCAATAGGTGTCAACCTCAAGCCATGCGGCTTTTTTCAGCTCATCCATGGGTACAACACCGTTTTCAAGCTTTTTAAACTCACCCGTGTGGTTGTGATAATAAAGCTTTACGCCCTGCTTTTCGGCATATTCATTGCCCTCTTTGAAAATCTTGCAGGTTTCGGCAAGTCCATCGGGTGTGTCGTGCGGTGCTCCGCCCGTACCGATAAGGTCTGTGCCGAGAATTTTGTGGAATTTGATGGTCTCGTCAATTTTGTCTGCGGTAAAATTATCCGTGCCGATGTGGCAGCCGACGCATTTAAGACCTACCTCGTCAAGTCTCGCCCTGAGAACCTCTGCCGACAAGCCCTGATAACCGGCAAACTCAACACCGTCATAGCCTATTTTTTTAACCTCGCCGAGAACACGCAGCATATCCTCGCCGTTATTTATGCAATCGCGTACACTGTAAAGCTGTAATGCAATTTTCATTATATTATCCTCCATTATAAGTCAAGAGTGATTTCCTTGCCCTCTGCGCTTGAACGCATAATGCCGTCAATAATCGCCTGATTGTATATGATTTCATCGCTTGAAACAGGCGCTTCAAGTCCGTATTTCACGCTGTCAACAAATGCGCGCAGTTTTTTGTCAAAGTTGTCGCCCCTGTTTTCATTGAGCGGAATAACGGTTTCAACCGGCTTATCGCCGACATTGTGATAAAGCGTGAGGTCGCCGCCGGCATTTGCCCATGCGTCCGTTGCCGGAACACGCAGACCGCCCTCTGTGCCGAGGAAAATTGTGTCGCCGGGAGAATCCATGTGCATAGCCCACGAAATACGGAAGTCGAGAATTATGCCGCCCTCAAGTCTGATAAAGCCCGCGCCGAAGTCATCAACATTGAACTTGTCAACATATTCGGGCTTGCCGAGATAATCCGCTTTCTTTCCGAAAAAGCCGGAGGTATAACCGGAAACGGTCAGCGGCTTCGGATAGCCGAGAGCGTTGAGAACAAAGTCGAGTGAATAGCAGCCGATGTCGCCGAGTGCGCCGATGCCTGCGGTATCCTTTTCAATAAAGGTTGTACCGTAGGGCGTGGGGATGCCGTGGCGTCTGCCGCCGCCGGTCTGAACATAATAAATCTTGCCCAGAACGCCGGACTGAACGATTTTCTTAACCTGCTTCACGGTTTCATCATAACGCGGCTGGAAGCCGATTGAAAGCACTTTGCCGCTTTCTTTTTCAGCCTTCTGCATTTGCAGTGCCTCTTCAAGCGTAACACTCATGGGCTTTTCAACCATAACATTTACGCCGTGCTCAAGCGCGTAAACCGTGCAGGGGCAGTGCTGCATATTATATGTACAAACGCTCACCGCGTCCAAATCCTTTTCATTGTCGATAAGGTCTTTTCCGCTTGCATAGAAACGGACATTGCCCGCGCCGTATTTCTCGGCAAAAGCCTCCGCCTTGCCGGGAATAAGGTCGGCAAGAGCCACGATTTCAACATCTTCAAATTTTTTCAGACTTTTCAGATGCGCTTCTGCTATCCAGCCCGTACCTATGATTCCGTATTTAATTTTCTTTGAGGTGTCAACAGCCTTGTCTTCCTCAACTGCGCCGCCTTCAAAACGATTGAGAATATTATCCTCTGCCATTATAAACAACTCCTTTTCCGCGTTTCACGCATTTTTTTTATTGTAGCACATTAAATAGCTAAAAACAATATAAAAAATTCATTTATCTGAGACTTTTTTATGATATAGTTCATAAATAAGTGTAATTTTCACCTTAATTTCGGTACTTATAGGGTGAAACGCGTTTCAGGGAGGACTTTATATGGATGACAGACTTATTTCAGACCTCCTGCAAAAAAGAAAGGATGAGGCGTTAGAGTATATCGCCGAAAAATACGGCGGACTTATAAGAAAACTCATCGCAAACATTCTGTCAGACCCGCAGGATATAGAAGAGGCTGTAAATGATACCTATATGAACATATGGATGTCATCAGACGGCTGTACTCCGCTGTTTTTCAGCGCATTCGTTTGCCGCATCGCAAAAAATACCGCGCTGAAAAAAGCAAGGTATAACAGCGCGTGCGGGCGCACGGCCGCAGGCTTTTCTCCGATTGACGAGCTTGCCGAAATACTGTCCGGCAACGAAACCACGGAAAGCGAAGCGGACGAAAAGCTGCTTACCGCGGCAATAAATAATTTTCTCGAAAAGCTTCCGCCGAAAAAACGCACGGTTTTCGTGAAAAGATACTGGTACTGTGAGACGCTGGAGGATATAGCAAAAGAAACGGGGATAAAAAAAGGCACCGTTTCCGCTATGCTGCTGCGCATGAGAAACGCGCTGAAAGAAAATCTGAAAAAGGAAGGTTGGTTCCATGAATAAAGAAATGCTTGAAAACGCCGTAAACGGTATAAACGACAAATATATCGTTGAGGCGCAGACAAATCTGAAGGGAGTTAAAAAAATGAACAAAAAGAAATTACTTATAGCGGCAGCCGTATGCGCGGTGCTGATGTCCGTGCTTACCGTTTTCGGCGCGGCAAAGGTAAAGCAGTATATTGCTTTTTCACCCGAACACATTGAGCATCTTAAGCAGGAAGCCCAAAAGGCTCAGCAAGCCGGTGAAAACGACGCGGAAATTGCCGCGATAAAAGCGGCAGTGGGCGGCTTCTCCGACCTGTACGATGTTGTCATCGAGGATGAGCCGTATATTGAAATCAACGAAACCGTTAAAAACGGCGGATATATCTTTGAGCTGCAAAACATCCGTAAAGGCAAAGCCGTCCGCATGAGGGGCAACGGTGTCAGTCCCGCCTCCGATGCATACGAAATGCATGAGCAGGTTGAAGAAGGTCTGTTTGCCGTTGTAAAAATCACAAGCGAAAACGGCGCGGACATGGAAGCGGCAGGCGACAGCCTTATGGCAGGAGCCGTCATAAGCGGTCAGCAGCCGTGGTGGAGCCTGAACTGTATGTACAACTTTGTGTGCAATTATTATGAAGACGGCGCATACTATATTGCATACGACCTTTCAAACGGGCTTATATTTGCCGACCGCGACATATATCTTGCCCTGTTTGACGCGGTGACAACCTACTGCCCGGGCACGGAAAACAAATATATGCTTGAAAGCACAAAGGACGGAATTGTGTCCTTCTCCCCGGAATATACCTATCCTCACGCGCTGTTCAAGCTAAAGCTTGACGCTTCCTTTGCCGATAAGCAGGCACAAAAGGACTTTATCAGCACATACAGGGGAATTGAGATAAAGTAACAGAAGACTATGCAAAAAAACAGGGTGCCCGTTCAACCCGAACGGACACCCTGATTATATCAAAAAACTAAAAACCAACCACTCTCACTCATGCACATACTTAAACCCCGTCACATACTCCGGCGCGAGGCTCTGCGGCAGAAATCTTGAAGAGTAATTGCCGTCCGTATATGCAACAAGGCACCAGTACCCTTCGCCGTAGTTATATGCGTGCAGACGCATAAGAGCGTCAAGCTCCCTGATTTTCTCACTGTCCGTGATGATATTTTCCGAATAATCTTCAACAAAATTTTCGTCGTTTTCCCAAAATCCGCGCTCTGCGCTTGTGCCCATGCTGTCGGCAAAAAACTCACGGCTCGCAGCCCGCGTTGATTCCCTTGACCATTGACCGCTGTATTCACTGAATATCGCCGCGCTTCTGAACGATACGGATTTAATCTGCTTTTGTGCTTCAAAGCAGGCGGACGCGCCTATGCTTTGAAGAAATGCCAGCGTGTTTGTCATACCCTCGTCAATAAGTACATCGTATCTGCCGTATGCGTCATAGCTTTCAATGCCGAAATCCGTATATTCTCCGGGTACGCTTTCAAGGCGTTCGGAAAACTCCCTGTCCTTTTTCTCCGGGACATAGCTCTCGTCAATCCAGCGCGGTACATCTGTTGTAAAGCGCAGAATACCCGTCTGCGGCTTATCCGCGTTATAATAGCTTTCGGCTGAACGGGCTTGCAGGTCTGCCAGCACCGCCTGCTTGAGCGCGTTGAACTCCGTTTCGGTCAGATTTATTCTGTTCGCGTCAAACATATTTTTCGATATGGCTGTAACGGTTGCGTTCTCATAGCGGAACATACTCGTTCCCGCCTTTGTAAGCTGTGAGGGCGTGGGATTTTCCGGGTAAACGGCATTGATAATCTCAGCGATTTTCTCTTTACACTCGGGCGAATCGAAAAGCGTGAACAGCTTTTTTATGTCATCATTGCCGATATACATTTTTCTTTTCAGGCTCTTTCCGTTTTTAAGGGTGTAGCTGACGGTTGAAACATAGTCTCCGTCTTCCCTTTTCGCCGCTTCTTTATGAACCCCGGTCACGGTTTTAAGCGCATCGGTGCCGCTTAAAGCAGGCAGCTCATAATGCCAGTTGAACGAGCCGATTTTAAATAAGCCGTCATCTATCATCATACCCATATTTCTCAGGCTTATCACGCTGTGCGACACGGGAACCGAAACGCTCACACTTTGTATTTCATCTGTCTGCGGCACACGCATTTCATAGCCGAAAAGTCCCGTTGAAAACACCGCGAACACAGCAGCAATTACCGCTCCCGCAGCAGGCAGCTTCCACAGCTTTTTAAAGAACAGCCGCACATTTCGTTCAAGGAATATTTCAAACAGAATATACATCATCAGCGCAAGTCCCGCGCTCAGCAAAAATATGCTCACCTTGTCTGAATATTCAATTTCCGAAAGGAACAGGGTTGACGCGAAAAACATGAGCTCGAACAATACGACGGTGCTTAACACCTTATTGGTATTAAGAAAACCGCAGTGCTCCGCCTTGCGCAGCCTGAAAAGCACCGTGCCGCCGATTACCGCAGCGGCAATTACCACAAAGAACCACGGCAGCACCGCAAATACGGACGGAAACACCCATTCATCACTGTTTGCCCCGATTAAAAGCTTTCCGTCCTCCTTATACCCTACCCCGTATTTCACAAGGGCGTTATAGAAAAACAGAACCGGATTATAAGCTGAGAACCGGGAAATAAGGCTTTCTCTTGTATTTCCCCAGTAATAATAATCTCCCTTCAGCTCATACGGAATAATATCAAGCCCGAAAACGGTGTTTGACAGCAGAGAGCTGATAAGGTTTTGCGCAGACATCAGCACCACTGTCGGCAGCGCAAGCACACCGGCGGAATACAGCACACCCTCGCTTATTGTGCCAACGCTTGAAAACACCGCTGCCGTCACAGTGTAAATCAGCAGTGAAAACAGAGACAGACCGCTGTACAGGTAAAACAGAACCAGGGAGAGCTGCCACGAGCCGCCGACAAAAATAAGATTGACGATATACGACGAGATAATGCCCACCGCAACAGCGGCGCAAAGCACCAGCGCGCCGGCAAAATATCTTGTATAAAACAGGGTGGAACGCTTTATGCCGAGGCTGTAATATACATTCACAGTCCGCTTGTCCGCGGTAAAACGGAAAACGGCGATACCGACAAGCAGACTTATCACTGCAATCATTGCAAGCACAAGGTAGCAAATTTCCTCCTCGTCACCGTCCATGAACACAAGGAATTTATAATATTCCTTCGCGCTTCTTGTAATTTCCTTTCCTGCCGAATAATCGAAATCGTTTTCATACCAGTAAAGTTTCATAAACGGAATAATACCGAAAAGCCCGACATAAAGCAGCGTCAGGAAGCCGCACGGCAGCATGGCGGTTTTCAGTGCGGACACAAATGAATAGAACGCGCCTTTTTTCTTATTACTTAAAGATTTGTGAGAAGTCATAGTCAACGCCCTCCACCTCCTCCATAAATATTTCCTCCATGCTCATGGGCAGCTTTTCCATATACACGGGCTCAAGCTTTTTTATCATGGTTTCCGTGTACAGGCTGTCGCCCCTGACAATGAGAGTAATCAGTCTGCCGTCGCGGATTATTCTGTCAATGTCAAGCCCGTCAAAGACGGTGTCGGGCTTGTCGTCCCCCTCGGCAAAGGCAAGACGGTATTTTGCATAATCCTTTCCTATATCCTTCATATCGTGGTCAATAATCAGCTTTTTGCCGTTTATCAGTCCGAACCTGTCACACATATCGCTTAAGTCGTGCAGATTATGGGACGAAATTATAACATGGGCTCCCCTTTCACGCGTGTAATCAACAACAAGATTTTTAATCATCACGCGCTTTTGCGGGTCAAGTCCGTCAAAGGATTCATCAAGAAAAAGATAGGTCGGATTTGTTGCCATGGCAAGCACCAGCTCTGCCTGCCTCTGCATACCCTTGGAAAAGCCGTTTATGCTTTTTGTCGGGTCAAGAGAGAAAACCTCGGTCAGCCGGTCAAAGGTTTCATAGCTGAAAAGCGGATAATAGCCGTTATAAAACGACGCCATTTTTCTCATGCTGGCATAAGGCTGAAAATACAGGTCGTCGGGAACATAAAACAGATGCGCCTTTCTTTTCGCGTTATCATATATGTTTTCGCCGTCAAAAAGCACCTGTCCGCCGTTCGCCCTGTAAACCCCGGCGGCGGTTTTGAGAAATGTGGTTTTGCCCGCGCCGTTATAGCCTATAAGCCCGTATACCGTCCCCTCCTTAACGCTGAAGGAAATATTCTCTATGGCTGTATAGCTGCCGTATTTTTTCGTCACATTTTTTACTTCAATCATACGCTTTACCTCCTGCCGAAAGCTTACCATATCCGGGCACCGGATGCAACCGCTTTAAGATATTTTTAACATTTTGTAATTGAATCGTAATAAAATATCCGCGGATAACCGCGGACAAATGAATAGTAAGTACGAAATGGCGCAAGAAAAAGGCGCATCTGAGGCAGGAACTCAAATGCGCCAATTCGTATAACTCTCATTGTTCTAAACCGCGGATTTGATTGTTTTGTGCTATGGGAAAGTTATAATTCACACCTTCCGAAAAACAATCGATTTCTAAAACGGTATTATCATTGTACAGAAAATCATAGCAAAAGTCAATATAAAACCACCGCGGTAGCGGTTTAGTTCAACCGGGATTTGTTTTACTAATCAGTCGTAATAAAATTCATAATCGGGCAGAGCCTGCCACTCGGCACTTGATGTAATTATATCGACGATTTTGTCATGTACAGCCATAAACTTTTTACCCTTACTGCCGTCCGGCGTATTTCCGAGAGAAACATTCATACAAGTAATTGTTTTGGTTTTTCCATTGTACGATACAGTAATAATAATATTTCTTGTTGGGGCGGTTCCACCTTTTAACGGATTGTATTCGTCTGGATATGTTTCTGGTTTCATATTGCTAACCAAAGTAAATATTTCTGCTTTTTGCTCGTCCGAAAGTAAAAAGGTTGTTGTGTAATCTTCGATTTTGGTTGCGATTTTCTGTTTAACAAGTCTTCCTGTTTTGCTGTCATAGGTACTGTCTCCATTACAATCCCACTCAATATAAAAGCAGAAATCAGCCGGAACGTCTACTGAATTCACCTGTTTAATACATGAAGTCAAAGAAAAAACTAATGTTAGTACTAAAGCGACAATTATGATTCGTTTCATAAAGATTACCTCTACAAATTCTGATTGAACTAAACCGCGGATTTGATTGTTTTGTGCTATGGGAAAGTTATAATTCACACCTTCCGAAAAACAATCGATTTCTAAAACGGTATTATCATTGTACAGAAAATCATAGCAAAAGTCAATATAAAACCACCGCGGTAGCGGTTTAGTTCAATCAGAATATAATTTTCAGAACAAGTTTCAGTAAATGAAGAAACCTCACAAAAAGCCATGCGTCAAATCCAATAAGCATATTTATCTCTCCTTTTGTATTTTATTGACAAAATTATTATAATACAAAAGAAAAAATTTGTAAATACCTTTTTAAAATTTTTCTTTAGGCTTGGCAACAACGGAAAGAATGATGCCGAACAGTATGGCAGCCGCAATACCGCCGGACGCAGAAGAAAGCGGTCCTGTCAGTACACCGGAAAGTCCGTCTGCCTCCACCGCCTGTTTTACTCCCTCCGCCATGCCGTAGCCGAAGCCCGTAAGCGGCAGTGTTGCTCCGCAGCCCGCAAAATCCGCAATCGGACGATAAATTCCGCACGCGCCCAGCACAACGCCCGTTACAACATATCCCACAAGCATTTTTGCCGGTGTTACGGAGGTATAGTCAATAATAAGCTGTCCTATGGTACAGATAATTCCGCCAACGGCAAACGCCTTTATAAGAGCCGTAAACACTTCCATATATTTACCCCTTATTTAAGCCACTTTTTCAGCTTGCCGCCTGCCGCCGCTTTTATGCCGAAGCACACGCACAGCGCAAAAAACGAAACAAGCATAAGCCGCCTCACATAGTACAGACATTTTGCCGTTTTCATAATCATCATCAGACATTTGATTTCTTTTAATCCCTTCATGGACAGTCCCCTTTCAGCTTTTTACTTATTATTGCCTTTTTTGTTTGTTTTAAACACAAACTGTTGACTTTTCACAATAAAAGGAATTATAATGTAATGTATCCAAAAGAAAGGAACGGAAAATATGAGTAATTCACCGCGCTTTTCCGCTTTTTCAAAAAAACTCCTTTCACTGCTTGGAGTAAAAGAGGGTACCGATTTCAAAACCATGTCGGCATACAACTCCGGCGTGCTTTTCAGCGGCGGCACCCTGTATATGATAGGCAACTATTTTTCAGATTATCTGAATTATACCGAAAGACTTGACCTGAAAAAAACAGGTCTTGTCATTATGATAGCGGTTATTTTCGATGCGATAACAGACCCGGTTATGGGCATAATCACCGACAGAACGAAAAGCCGCCACGGCAGACGGCGCCCGTATTTCATATGGGGTCTTATCCCGGCTGCGGTTACATATTTTATGATGTGGAGCTCGTTCGGTCTTTCCGCGACAGGGAATCAGACAAAAATAATGCTCTACTACATAATCGTGTATTCCCTGTTTCGCGGCGCGTATACCGTGGTTTGTGTGCCGCACACCGCGCTGTTCCCGGAAATTGCAGCGGAATATTCATTGCGTACGCAGTATAACGCGGTTAAAACCGTGTTTGACGCGGTGGGCTCTTACGGCGGCTTCATCATTTCAATGTTCTTTTTCGGCTTTGTCAACACGGAAAAATTCACCGAGGCTTCAAGAACGAAATTCATGCTCATGGGACTTGTTCTTTCCCTTGCGTACACCCTGCCGCTGATATCCACATATAAGGGCACGCATGAGCCGTCAAGCGAGAACATGATAAATGAACCGCTGAATGTCAGGGAAATCCTCTCACAGTATACGGAAACCTTCAAAAACAAGGCGTTCAGGCAGTATTTTGCCCTTTCGGTGCTTAATACCATGTGTACATCCTTTGCTTCAAACTCACATTATCATTTCATCCGTATGATAGCAAGGAAGCCCGAAATCAAAAATCTGCTTATCACCGCCTCCGGCATCGGTGAAGCGGCAGGCTTTGTCCCCGCCTATTTCATGTCTATAAAAAACAGCAAGCAGCTTCCGGCAAAGGTGTTTATGCCCCTTATGGCGGTGTCGCTGCTTTTGAGCCTTACCGTCGGACAGAACACCGGCAGTGCGTTTCTTATAATAATTGAATTTCTTTACGGTCTCAGCCTTGCGGGCATGGCGAGCGTTGTCAGCAACATTTTCCCGGATGTTACGGATGTGGACGAGGTTATCACCGGCAGGCGCAGAGAGGGCGTTATTTCCTCATTTTCAACCTTTGTCAAAAAGTTCGTAAGCGCGGTTATGGCGGCTCTTACAAATCTTATTCTTTCCGCCTTCGGCTTTGACCAGAAAATCGAGCCGGAGCTTCAGCCTAAAAGGGCTCTCTTCGGTATAAGGTTCACTTATTCGGTGCTGCCCATCATGTTCATTGTCCTCGGCATTCTCACCGCCTGCAGCTACAAAATGAAAGAAAAAGAGCATCAGCTCATCTGCCGTGCCGCAAGTGAAATGCGCGAAAACGGCAAAGCCTCACTGACGGAGGACGAAATAAAAACCGTGGAAAGCATCACGGGACAGCCGCTTGAAAAAATGTGGCTTAAAAACTGATTTCAAGACTGCTTCAAATATAATAAACAGAAAAGAAAGAAGGTAATAATTATGGCAGTAGTAAAAAAAGTATTGCTCATTGTCAATCCATGTTCGGGAAAGACGAGCAAAAGAAAGAGCGCGGAGGAAATAATCTCAATGTTTCCTCAAACGGGCTATGAATTTACGGTGAAGAAAACCGAAAGGAGCGGACACGCAACAGAGCTTGTCCGTCAGTTCGCCGCAGGTCATGACCTTATTGTGTGCGCAGGAGGAGACGGAACCCTCAACGAAACCATAAACGGTATGATGGAACAGGAGCCGAGAGTTCCCGTGGGATATATCCCCATGGGCTCAACCAACGACTTTGCCACCACACTCGGTATACCTTCAGAGCCGCAGAAGGCGATTGACATTATCGTCAGCGGACACATGAACTGGTATGATATAGGTCAGTTCAACAACCGTTATTTCCAGTATGTTGCATCCTTCGGTGCCTGCACAAAGGCATCGTACGCAACCTCGCAGAAGCTCAAAAACATTTTCGGTCACGCAGCATATATTATGAACGGACTTACGGAATGGAAGGATATAAAGCCCATTCCGTTAAGAATCGAATATGACGGCAATGTGATTGAGGATGAAGTTTTCCTCGGCGCGGTGTCAAACTCCACCTCCGTTGCGGGACTTTTCAAGTTTGACACAAACAGGGTTCGTCTTGACGACGGCACATTTGAAATTCTGCTTGTCAGAAAGATGAAAAATCTGCTTGAAGCGCCTGTACTTCTTCACAAAATCCGCAAAATGGACTATGACGGAAAGCAGATTTTCTTTACGGAAGCCAAAAGCGTTAAAATCACCTCACCCAACCCCATCGCATGGACGCTTGACGGCGAATACGGCGGAGAAAGCACCGAAACAAATATTTCAAACCTTTGCCGCAGCATAAGAATATATTCACCTGAAAATCCGCTGTTCTCAACAAAGTGTGAAGCGGAGGAAACCACAGCATAAAATATGACACACTCAAATGAAACCGCCCTTTGGGCGGTTTTGTTTGTTTAAAATGTTTTTTATTCCGCTGCATGACCCGGTTGGCTGCCGAAAGCTGTTGACAATTGAGAGGTTTTCCCGCACTTGTTTGTAAGGAAAGCCTCTTCGCCTTATTGTGAGCTTTAATTTTCGGTAATTCTGCAAAATTCCAATATGTAAAAATATGGATTGTTTATGAAATTATTGACATTTATCAGAAAAAAATGTATAATGTAAACAAATGCAGATGAAAGGAAGATATTTATGAAAAAAGCAGGGAAAATTTTATTGCTCATTCTTTGCATTGCGCTTGCAGTCGGTATGACGGCGGCAGCAGCGCTCACGACAAGCGCACAGGTATGTGTGTGGACACTGTATGTTGATGGTGAGGCATATACCACAGGAATACCGGGAGTAAGCTTTTCCGGCAATACGGTTACTCTTAACGGATTTTCGGGAAAGAGTATTGCGGCAATTCCGGGCGGATTTATCGGGGATGACGATGCGCCGGTGCTTAACATCGTGCTCATCGGTGATAACACTCTGTCGGGCAGTTATTTCACAAATACCGGGGTCAGCGCACAATACAGTGCGGATGCATGGTACGGCGGAATTTATGCCTATACACGCGAAGGCGGAAGCGGAAAGGACAGCATTGTCAATATTTCCGGCAGCGGCTCCCTCTCCGTTAATTACGCACCGTTTTCGAGAAGCGTCAGCAAAGCCTGTAATTATAAGGCGATATGCTGCGGAGACCTTAATATCAACGGCGGAGCAAAAGTGAAAATCAACTATATGCCCAGAGGAATCGGGAAAAAGACCGATGATACATATTACTCCGTAAAGGGTGTTGACGCATATAATGTTTCTTTGAAAAGCGGCATACTCGACATAAATGTCGGTTCGCTTTCTTCAATAAACAATATTACAAAGGTGATAACCCGTTCCTATGCCGATGTATACGGTATTGATGCATATAACATATATGTTGACAATGATTACGGTTATATGTCTCTTGACCTTTCGTCAAACGGCGGCAGCTCAAATAAGTCACTGTGTACAAGCGCGTGTATACGCTATTCGGCAAAAGCGCCCATGTATCTGATAAACAAAAATGGAGAGCTCAGATCGGAATCAAAGGAAATTATTTTCGGAAGCGGCGTATGGCAGGCAGGTGTGGATTACAAAATATTTGCTGCATCACGGAATACAAATATAAACTATGAAGCCTACGGGCCTGTCAGTTACAATGACATAACGAACAACAGCGCGTTAACAGAGGTGTATTTGAGCGATGTAATTGCCGCGATGACATTCCCGAAAATCGGAGACAAACAATTAAATCAGACGAGTTATACCAAAAAAGACAGCTTCTATTTCCGTGAAACATCTTATCTGTGTGATGTTGAAACGGGTCAGTCATATTTAAGCAACACATGGTCTGAATATGAAGAAAAGCCGGATGAATATATGTATGAGTTTGATATTCATGCTCTTCCGGCTCCCGGTTTCTGGTATGTTCCGTGGCAGAGTTATTTTATTGATGCTTATATTGACCAGTGCCTTGACTATGAGCCTGAATACTCCTGGATACAGAGCAGCGGCGTTGCCGTTTGCTACCGTTACGGCGAAGCGATTTTCACGGTTCAGCCGAAGCCGGTTTGCTGTTATTTCACGGAAATATCGGCAGTTGCGGAGATAAAATACTGTCCGGATATTAAATATGAATGGTTTGTTGATATTTATGACAGCACCGGCAAAAAAGCCAAAACCATGAGCATGGAATATTTTGACGAGATGAATTACGGCTTTACCGGTCAGAACGAAAGAACAATGTTCCTCGGAAGTTTTGAAAAAGATGAAACTGTTCCGGAATGTGATTTTACCTTTGCCGAGGCATCAAAGTTTGAGCTTTACTGCGTTGCGGGTTCGGTGAGCTCCGAAGCAGTGTCAGAAAAAGCGGAGTATTATCCGTTCGGGCATAATATCGTCAAAACTGCGGCAAAGGCTGCAACCTGCACGCAAGCAGGCAACAGCGAATATTATAAATGTACTGCGTGCGGAGAGCTTTTCAGCGACCCGAAGGGTGAAAACAAAATAACCCTTGCCCAGACAGTTGTTTCGGCAAAGGGTCATGCTCCGGTAAAGGTGGAGGCGAAAGCGGCAACCTGCACCGCGGCAGGCAACGAGGCGTATTATACCTGCAAAAACTGCAAAAAGGTGTTCAGCGATTC
>JAKSQS010000270.1 GCA_024404055.1 Clostridia bacterium
GCCGAGATAAAACGATGCGGCTCTTGAACGCACCGTTTCAAGCAGATACGAAACGCTCGGACAGGTCAGAATAAACATCGCCTTCTGCGGCGGTTCTTCTATAAGCTTCAACAGAGTATTCTGACTTTTTATATCAAGATACTGCGCTTCACTGAAAATGTACACCTTGCATTCCGCTTCCCCCGGAATAACATATGCATCTTTTTTTACATTTCTTATATCATCAACGGAATACATAGACTTTTTCTCAGGCTTTGAAAGAACGATTATATCAGGGTGTGACCTGTGTTCTGCCTTCAGACAATGCCGGCATTCACCGCAAGGCGGTTTTTCTCCGGCGCATACTGCCGCTTTCGCAAGCGAATATGCAGCCTCAAGCCGGTTATGTTCATCTGTGCCTTCAAAAATAACGGCATGAGGAATCCTTCTGTCGGCAGCGGCAGCTTCAAGAGCTGTTTTTGCCGTTTCGCTGATTTTAACATTTTCAAACAAGATTCCTCACCTCTCTGTGCAGTATTATTTTACAAATATCTTAATAATATATGAGAAATACATATTAAGATACTCAAAAAACTTTTCAAATAAATTCTTATATTTTATTTCAAGTGCCTGTGCCCTGCTGATGCCGTCAACAGAGCCGTAGCCTCTGAATGAACCCGTGCAATCATCGGCACCATCGCAATCCACCGCAAACTTATAAAGCAAAGGTGAAATAAGCGCAACCGCAAAATACTCCCACGGATGAACCGAGCCGAATACAGATGCCGCAAGCTTGCTCATATCGGCAGTAATGCTGTCTGTACCGAATTTGGCAAACAAAGCATTTGCCGATTTTATAAGCACCTTATCGTTTACATTTGCAAGTCCGTCCCTCAATATAAGCGATACTGCACGCAGCAATATTGTAACCTCCGGACTGTCAAGCTTGTAGTCCTCACAGCCTGCATAGTGCGCCGCAACAAGCTCTGTCGCAAGATCCCAGCCGTTTTTATATTCCGTTTCCGGGAAAACCATATTGTATTCGGCAGCCTTTTGAGAAAGACTGTTTTTTCCGTAAAGCGGCATCCTTAAATCTCTGACCAGCTCACCGACAGCGGTATTCACAAGGTCATAATAGAAATCTTCCTCACTGATGCCCATTTTCTCCATTGTAAGAGAAAGCTCTAGCCTGTACTGCACACCGGCTTCTAAAAGCTGCTTTGAATAATCGTTCAGCCCTTTATTCATCAGTGCAAGCTGTGCGTTAGTATAGTCCGGGTTGCTCTGTTTTAATGCAGCCGTATCAATCGAATCAACTGTTTTTATATCATATTTAACCGCAGCGTCAGAGCATTCAAACACTCTGTATTGAAGCGGATACATTGTCAGTGATGTTGTTGCAAAATCATATATAACATTTCCGAGAGTGCTTGTGTATACAGCCGTATCACCGCAATGCTCATGACCTGTCAGAACAAGCTTTATACCTGCGTTTGCAAAAAGCTCCGCCGTGGTATAATGAAATTTTACGATGACGTTCCGACTGAAAATT
>JAKSQS010000271.1 GCA_024404055.1 Clostridia bacterium
GTTTTTTTTTATGTGTTTGTAGGTATTTTTTTTTTTATTGTTTCGATTTTATGTGCTTGTTTTTGTATGGTTGACGTCGTGCTTTCTCTTATTTCCGCCGCAAGAGTGGGTCATATCGGTCTTTACAGAGGTGAAGAAACGCTCCAGCCTGTTGAATATTACTGCAAGCTGCCCAAGGATATTGAAAACAGGGAGGTTATTGTGCTTGACCCGATGCTTGCAACGGGCGGCAGTGCAATTGACGCGGTAACACAGATAAAGAAAAGAGGACCGAAGAAAATCAAATTTATGGGTCTTATCGCCGCTCCCGAGGGAATAGAGGCGTTCAACAAGGTTCACCCCGATGTGGACATTTACTGTGCCGCGCTTGATGAAAAGCTGAATGAAATCGGATATATCGTTCCCGGTCTCGGCGACGCTGGCGACAGAATTTTCGGAACAAAATAATTATTATCAAATCTTATCAGGGAGGTATTTTAAATGGAAACATTGAAAACACGCTGGGCAGAGCAGGCAAAATGTGGCTGCCCCCTTCCCGAATATCCCCGTCCGCAGATGGTGAGGGATAACTGGCAAAGCCTGAACGGAATGTATGCTTACGCTCTGACAGACCTTGACGCGCAGGCGTTTCCCGAAAAGGCGGACGGAGAAATCAGAGTGCCGTTTGCAATTGAAAGCTACCTTTCGGGCGTATGCAAAAGGCTTGATGATAAACACCTGTTATGGTATAAAAGATGTTTTACGGCTGAAAAGAGAGAAGGCAAAAAGACGCTGCTGCATTTCGGCGCGGTGGACTGGAAATGCACGGTGTATGTCAACGGCAGGTCTGTCGGAGAGCATACGGGCGGCTACTGTCCGTTTACCTTTGACATAACCGATTTTATTTCCGATGGAGAAAACACCCTCACCGTCAAGGTGTTTGACCCGACGGATAAGGGCTGGCAAGCCAGAGGAAAGCAGGCATCCAAAAGCCACGGCTTCTGGTATACCTCCACCTCCGGCATATGGCAGACAGTATGGACAGAGCAGGTGAACAGCGAATATATCCGTTCCTATAAGGTTACGCCGGATATTGACGATTCATCGTTCAGAATAAAAACCGATGTTCAGGGCACGGACTGTACGCTGAAAATAAAGGTTTTCGACGGAGAAAAAGAGGTTGTTTATGACAAAATCACCTCTGACGAATATGTAAAGCTTGAAAATATTAAGCTTTGGAGCCCCGAGTCACCGTTTTTATACAGCTTTGTTCTCGAGCTGTACGGCAGTAACGGAAAGCTTGAGGACAGCGTTAAGGGCTATTTCGGCATGAGAAAGTTTTCAATCATGTCGGACGGCAGCTATATGCGTCTTGCGCTTAACAACAAGCCTTATTTTCAGAAGGGTCTTCTTGACCAGGGCTACTGGGCGGACGGAGGACTTACGCCGCCGACGGATGAGGCAATGATTTATGATATTGAAACCATGAAACGCCTCGGCTTCAATATGCTGCGCAAGCACATCAAGGTGGAGTC
>JAKSQS010000028.1 GCA_024404055.1 Clostridia bacterium
TGTGACGGCGGCCGCCGCCTTTGCGCTGCATGACCGGCGCAGGACGGCAGGGGGATTATCGTCAGGATTTACGAAAGCGAGCAGTGCCGCGGCGCGGGTACGGTGAAAACGGGCTTTGCCGGTAAAAAGGTGACGGAATGCAACCTTATGGAAGAGGATGAAAAGAAAATTGAAAGCACGGAAAACGGCTTTACCTTTGACATAAAGCCGTTTGAGGTGAAAACCTTCCGGGTGGAAACGGCAATAGAAAAAAGCGATAAAACGCAATACCGTTGTTTTTGTTAAAACATATTACTTTATACTGCGTATTGATTATTATTATTATGAGCTTTTTCGTTCCGTTACCGGCAGCGTTTCCGGAAACATTACATATTTGTATAATAACTACATAGGAAATGTATCGGATACCAAAAATACTATACTACAACAATAACAGTAACTGCCAATCAGGACTATTATTGCGGACATGATTTCGGCATAACTTACATTTGATTATCCAAATAGAAAAACAGAGAAGCTTTCAGACGGATTTCGTTTGAAAGCTTCTCTGTTATATAAAGCATTTTAGGAAAGAATTATTTTTCTTCTGTATTTTCTTCCTTTTTCTTATGGAACAGGATTTTATCCACGGGAAAGTACAAGAAGAACTGCACTGCGGAGCAGATCATCGTTGCCGCATTTGCCGCAAGGTCATCGCCCATGGAAAATCTGCTGACGAAAAGGTCTTTAAGTGTGGGATTGAGCCATGCCGAAAAGCAGATGAGCGCAACGGTGAAAACAATGTAAATCGGCAGTGTTATCGCCACATTCGCGCCGGAATTGAAGGTCTTGTCACGGTTTACGAAGAATGAAACAATCTGCGCGGCGATGTTTGCGGTGTTGCTGGCAATGAAATAACCCAAGCCGCCTGCCGCCGCAGTGTAGGTGAACACCCACCATGAAAACTCCTGCGAATACAGATTGTGTATCGCCGGAATGTATTTGAGGATGTTCAGCAGGGCAAACTGTACAATCATCGCAAGGAGTGAAACGAAAATGAATTTCACGAATTGCCACAGGGTTTTCAGTCCGGAGCCCTTTGCCTCCGCCTTTGAGTCAATGTCTTTTAACGCCATAATTTATATTCCTTTCTTTTTATATCTCACAGCCCGAGGAGCTTTAATATCTGCTCCTTGCGCAATAAGCCGGAGGTTTTTTCGGTTTGTTCGCCGTTTTTGAATACCATAAGGGTGGGGATGAACTGAATGCCGAACTGCTCAGCAAGAAACGGTTCTTCATCCACATTGATTTTTCCCACCTTGATTTTGCCGTCATATTCTTCGGCGATTTCTTCAACCACGGGGGCTATCATCATGCACGGACCGCACCATGTTGCCCAGAAGTCAACGAGAACGGGAACGCCGCTTTGTAATACTTCCTCTTTGAAATTGTCTTTTGTGATAGTAATTTCAGCCATGTCTTTTCTCCTTTATTTTTGTTTGTAGTACAGCATACAGTGGCAGAAGCCCTCAAATTCAGGGTCTTTTATCTGTTCACGAAATTCCGTACACATACATTTTGTGTCTTCTGTTCTTTCTCTGCGGCACGGACAGTAACCGCCGGTCATTTCAAGCCCTTTTTTCACCGTTTCAACGATTTTTTCATCGGGATTAAAGATTATTTTCACGGCAAAAACTCCTTTCGGATCTATTATTCCATTTTATTGCACATACCAGTCAATAATATTGTTCACCGATGTATAACGGTCATAATTTGTTTCGTTACCCATGGAAATAACAATCAGCCTTTCAAGCCCGTCGTCATATGCAACGCTTATGCAGTAGCCTGCCATGGTGGTGGTGCCGGTTTTCATGCCGATAACATACGGGTTATAATACATACTGTCCGGGAAAAGCAGACGGTTTGTGCTTTCAAAATGCAGGGTCTGACCTGAGGCAATTGTTCTGTTTCTTGTGTTGTGCTTCACTATACCGGCGATAACCTTGTTATTGAGTGCGTATTTAACAAGCTTTGCCATGTCTGCCGGGGTAGTGTAATGCGACCACCGCTCATAGCCCTCGGGAGAGTTAAAGTGGCTTGATGTCATGCCGATTTCCTTTGCGAATTTGTTCATCAGAGAACAGAAATAATCTGCCGCCTCGCTGTTTGACATATTGCTGCCGCCCACATCCTTACCCACATGAGCCGCAATGCAATAAGCCGCATCGCAGCCTGAAGGCATAAGCATACCGCACAGCAGGTCGTACAGGCTCATTTTATACCCTGTCTGAAGTCCGCAAATGCTGTAAAGCGGGTCAACAAGATAAATTTCGTTTCCGACTGTGTAAACCTTGTCGGGCGAAACATATTTCAGTGCCGTGCAGGCGGTAACAAGCTTCGTCATGCTTGCAGGCAGCATTTTCTGATTGGCGTTTTTAGAGAAAACCGTTTCGTTGTTTCTTACATCAAAAACCACAGCCGCCTGTGTGGCAGACGATACGGGAGTACCGCCCGGTTTTTTATACGGTACGGCTGTCTTCACCGCTGAAAAGCCGGAATAAATCTTTTTCTCTTCTTTCACGCCGTAGGAGCGTATTTTTATGTAATATTTTTTCCCACCGGTGAGATTAAGCAGGAATTTGCTGACGGTATCGGTGCTTCTTACGGTTTTATAGGTTGTTTTGCCGGACGGAAAAGCGGACGAAGCACTGTAAGCTATCTGATAGCCGTCTGCCCTTGAGATTTTGTTCCAGCCGAGTTTTATTTTCTTTACGCCCGTTATAACGCTTTTTATCTGCGGCGTGACGGGACGGGTGCAGTCGTTTATTTTGCAGTACGGGGAGTATAATGTTTTTTCCTTTGCCGTGACGGCGTATGCCCTGATTTTGAAGAAATATTTCTTAAAGGAAATAAGCTCCTTTGCTGTATAGGAAGTCCCTTTTTGCGAGGACACCTTCACATATTTTTTCTGCGCCGGGTCGTATTTATAAACAAGATAACCCTCCGCACCCTTTACTTTGTTCCATGTCAAAGTTATACTGCCGGAGCCCGAATCGGTTTTGATTTTCGGTGCGGCGGGAGCAATTTTAAAATGCAGAGCCTTACTGCCTTTATAGTCACCCTTAAATTGAACGGAAAGCCTGTATATGCCGCATTTTGCAGTGTTTCCCGTTACCTTTACGGTGTAATCGGTGCCGTTTTTCAGCTTGCCTCCTGCCGAGTTTATAACGCTGACGGCGGGAATAACGGCTTTGCCGGTACAGTAAAGAGTTTTTTCGCAAAGGGCTGCGGATGAAATTCTGCTGATGACTTTTTTGTAGTTAAGCTTTCCGCACCGCTTGCAATGACGGTATTTAACACCGTTTTCGCTCTGCGTGGCTTTTTTATGAACGGTATAGCTCTTCTCATAGCTGTGACCGAGAGCGGTGTTTGCTGCCTTTACGGTTTTTTTCTTGCCGCAGACGGTGCATTTCGCGGTTTTTGTGCCGTCTGCCGTGCAGGTTGCGTCTTTGTTATAAACATATTCCCGAAAAGTATGCGTATGCTTTTTTTCCGCATTGCTTTTGGCAAAAACAGCCGGAGAAAATACTGCGGCACATATCAGAACCGTAAACAGAGCGGTAACTAATTTTTTTGAACATTTAAAAACCAAATCAGCACTTTCTTTCATGGCAAAATCAGTAAGTTGATTATATCATTACCGTAATTTTTTGTCAACGACAATGAAATGTGAGATATGAGATGTAGGCGGCAAATGAATTTTTATCTTGAAAAAAACCGAGCAGAATGGTATACTGAACCTAATCTGTACAGATGGAAGAAGATTAAATGAAAAGAACCGTAAAAATTATATTTTCGTCATTCGGTATGCTTGTGCTTGCTGCTGTGCTCGTGCTTACCGGCATCACTTTTTTTCATTATCCGCATTATCGCAGGGAGAAGCAGGTTGTAGTGCCGGAGAAACCGGCAGATGCTTCAATCCGTGTTATGAGCTGTAATGTCAGGTGTCTTACGCCGTTTGACCTCGGCAAAAGAAGCTGGTTTTACCGGGCAAATCTGATAGTGAATAATATACGCAGCAATGCGCCGACGGTCATCGGCTTTCAGGAGGTCACAAAATGGCAGTATTCCTATCTCACCGATACTCTGCCCGGCTTTGATTCCGTTATTACATACCGTGACAAAATGTTCAATTCTGAGGGATGCCCCGTATTTTACCGCAGTGACCTGTATACGCTCATTGACAAAAATTCCTTCTGGCTTTCCGAAACGCCGGATGAAATGAGTAAGGACTGGGGCGCGGCGTGCTACCGCATTTGCAGCTATGTTATTCTTGAAGAGAAAACAAGCGGACAGCGGTTTGTTGTTTTCAACACACACCTTGACCATGTAAGCGATGAAGCAAGAATAAACGGTATAAATGTTGTGCTTGATAAGATTAAGGCGTTCGGTTCTCTGCCGGCGGTCATTATGGGTGATTTCAATGCGAAAGAAGCCTCCGAAACCTACAAAAGTGCCACCGCGAATTTCCTTGATGCGAAATATCAGACCGAAAATGCCGTGGCAGGTGCAACCTATCAGAATTGGGGACAGAAGCCCGACAATGAAAATATTGATTATTTTATGATTTCAAAAAAGGGATTTACCGTGGAGGAATATAAAGTCATCAGCGAAACCTATGACGGAGTATACCCCTCAGACCATTTCCCGATATTTACCGTTATTTCACTGAAATAACAGCGGATATAATAAATAAAGAAATTAAATAAAGAAATTTTAATAAAGGATTGGTGAAGAATATGTCAGTTGTTAAAAAAATAATCGGTTCACTTGAAATCGGAAAAAAAGAAAAAATGTCAGGCGTTTTTATGATTGTTGCCATTTTGTCTGTCGTTTCGCTTTTGATAAGCAATGTTGTGGCAAACAAAAGCATTGATTTATTCGGCTGGACGGTTTTCGGGCAAAAATTAAGCATTGCCGCGTCATTTGTCGTTTTCCCGTTTACATACATTGCTTCCGACATTTTTTCAGAAGTATACGGATATTCATGGAGCAGGAAAATAAGCTGGATAGCATTGTTCGCAAATATTTTTATGATTCTTTGCTTTAAGCTTGTTGCCGTTATGCCGGGCATAGATTCAACTACCTCCGAAGCGTTTTCAATTGTCTGCAATTCAACGCCCGGCATTGTTTTTGCCTCACTTACCGCATTTATGGCAGGTGACTTGTTCAATGATTTGATTTTTGCAAAAATGAAAGCATATGACTCTACCGGAAAGGTTTCCGCTTTTGCTTTAAGAAGTATTTTGTCTTCTCTGTGCGGCGAAATTGTTGACTGTATGATTTTTCTTCCGCTGCTTTACTTCTTTATTCACGGCTACGGCACAATCATCACAAGCGCATTTCAGCTTGCGGCTATTATTTTAATTCAGGCATTGTTAAAAACTCTTGTTGAATTGATTCTTTGTCCGCTGTCGGTTTTCATTATAGGCAAGGTGAAGGCTTATGAGAAAAAAATAAATCAGTAAAATTGATTTTTTATAAATCAGAACGGAGTGTATATGGATAACAAAATTTTACGCTGCGGTGTTGTAGGCTGCGGACGGGGTGCCGCTGTTGCGGCGTGCGGATTTAAAAATCCGAAATGTAAAATAGTTGCGGCTTGCGACCATAATGAAAAAATTCTTGCGCATTGCAGGGAATATTTTGAGTCGATGGAAGAAACCGATGTTGTGTATCTGACAGATTATGACGAGCTGCTTAAAACGGATATTGATGCTGTAATAGTCGCAACAGAGGCAGTTTATCATGTGCCGATAGTGAAGAAAGCATTTGAAGCCAGAAAACACGTTTTGTGTGAAATTCCGTCAATCACAAATGTCGAAGAAGCATCTGAGCTGAAAAAAATCGTTAACGCACATCCCGATTTAATCTATATGGCTGCCGAAAACTGCTGCTATTGGGCATTTATAGAAACATGGAAGAAAATGCATGAAAAAGGTGAATTCGGTGATATTGTATTTGCCGAAGCGGAATACCTCCACAGCATAAATCCCGAAGAATTTGCGCCGGATAATTACCCGGCGGGACATTGGCGTACATACATTTCCGCCATAAAATATTCCACGCATGAATTAGGCCCTCTGCTCTATATTATGAACGACCGCTGTGTAAGCGTGTCATGCATGACATCCGATATAGTATACAATCCGTATTTCCCGAAGAAGAATTCTACCGCTATTGCGATTTTTAAAACCGAAAAGGGCGCGGTAATAAAATTGCTTGTCAGCTTCGGGGCATATACAAGCTATGACCATAATTACCGTTTGTGCGGCACAAGGGGCTCTATTGAAACGGACAGACGCACAATAGTTGATAATGCTCACAGCTTTGCAAATCTCGCAAGCGTGCCGGGTACATTTTCACAGAAAATCGAGATACCTGTAGCAACAGCATATCTTGATGAATACGGAAACGCCGATGCTTTCGGGCATGGCGGCGGAGACTCCCGGATGTTTGCGGATTTTGTTGATTGTGTGCTGCTGAACAAAAAGCCCGTTCTTGATGTGGATTTTGCAATTAAGATGTCGCTCCCGGGAATTATTGCAAGTCAGTCGGCAGAGCAGGGCGGGGCTAATCTGGAAATACCGGATATACAATGAACAAACAGCTTATAAATAATTTGCGGAAATTGCACAGCACTTTATTCTGCCGTTTTTCTCTTTGCTGTGTCAAAATGTAATTCCAGTGTGTTTTTGCCGCTGTCAACACAAATTGTGTTGCTTTTACGCTTTGCATGGCAGAATTTGCTGTCATATCTGTCAAACACCGCCGGTTCATCCGCACCGTTTACTTTAAATTCGCCGCTGTATGAAGCGGAAATACTGCCGAAATAAGTGGAATAGCTGACCGAATTGCCGCTGAAATGAGCTTTGTTGGTTTTAATGCGTGCTTTAAATTCATCATAGGTTTCTTTATCACAGTCGGAAAGCTCGGTAATATAAATGTGATATTCACCGCCCTCGCGGCACAAATCAAATTCACGCTGAGGAACATACCGGGCGGGCAGCTCCTCTTTCAGGTTGCTGAACAGTCCTTTTACGGCTTCGGTGTCATAAGGCTTGAAGTTCAGCTCTCCGTTTGAAATCATTGCAACAAAAACACCGTTTTTTCTTGCAAAAACCGTGTTGCCGTTCAGCTCAAATTCGTCATAAAAATCAACCGGCATATAGGTATGGGTGATTTTTGAAATTCCCGTTTCGGCAAGCCGGAGCTTTTTCGGAATTTTATATATTGTCATATTCACATTTTCATGCTGAACGCTCATGGGGCGTCTGCCGTTGCCTATCCAGTAACCCGGGGAGGAGGAAAATCTGTTGTTTCCGTTTCCGGCAGGGTGTGTTGTGAAAAGGGCAAGACATTCGCCGATGTTTGCAGACCATTCGTGGTCCTGTGCTCCGCACCTGTCAACATCCTTGTTCACTGCTGTGGAAAGTGTGTATTTCGCTGTACGGTAAGTGTAGACATTTCCTCTGCCTGTTGCAATTCCGTGAGGCATTATGTTGTGCCTTTCGGCAAATCCTTTTATATTTACCGGCTTTAAAGCGGTAATTGAAAGAAATTTGAAATAAGAAACAAAAGAATTGCCGAACATCTTATTATTTTTAAGATATTTCAGAGTGTTTTCTATAACCTGCGGATTGGTGAATGTTTCCGCTCCGAGCTGAGCCATAATCTGATGAGGCTGCTGACCGACAAGGTTTTCTTCCACAAGGTCATCAGGCGAAAGTCCGCAGCCCATTTTTGAAACAAAGCTCTCTTTTGAAAGCGCAATATCTTTTATTGCCTGCGGAAGCGTGTAAATTCCTTTTTTCACAATATCCGTGAAGCATATGACAATATGGTTCGGTTTTTTATTAAGACTTGCCGTTATTGCCGCTTTCTCACTTTCGGATATTTTACTGTCCGAAAGTACATCCTTGACGCTTTCTTCTCCCCATAAAAGATTCATGGCGGCGGCAATGCTGTTGCCGTAAAAATTGCCTGCCTTATTGTTCCCGTACATTCTTGAGCTGACGGCAACAAGGCGGTTGCCTGCACTGTTGAGAGCAACATCAAGCCAGAGAATATCCATAATAATTTTCATTTTTTCCGCTGCGGCTCTGTCCTCGCTGTAGGCTATGAAATTCGCCATCGGCGCAAGGTCCTCCGCAAGATAATTATTGCTCAGATACTCCGAAAAGCCGTATTTAAAACGCTGTTGCATCCATGCGTTTATGCGGATTTCGGCTTTTTTTCTGTGTTCCTCTCCGCTCATGCCGCTGTTTATGAAAATTTCATTTTTCCACTGCTGACCGGCAAGATATTCCGCAACGGCAAAAAGAAGCTGATGATTTTCCGACCAGTAGCACATACTGTCGTCACCCGGCTCGTCCATAAAATATTTGAAATTGAGGAAGGTGTTTTTTATTAGAGCCGCGCACCTTTCGCTGAGCTTTCCGGAATAATCCTTATAGATTTTAAAAAGAAGCTGTGCCCTGAAATCCGAGCAGTCAAAGCGGTGATTCATATAATCCGACTGAACGGAAAGCATATTATATATTTCTTCCTCGGTGAATACGGGCGCGCCGTTTTCACCTGAAAGGAATGAGTATAAGTCTTCAAACCGCTTGCCGCATACATTTGCCGAGTAATAGTCAAAATCTTTATCGTCGGGCAATTCCTGCGCAGGCTTTTTCAAAGCAAGAGCGGTAATTTCAGCCGCGGACTCAAGCAGAGCCATTGACGCAAGGAAGAGAAATATTTGCGACTTTTTCATACATTGTCCTCCGTACGGGCATCGTTTTTAAGAAGTCCTCTTTTTTCGGCAATCTTCATTGAAACCTCTGTCATAACATCGTCGGTGAGCGGATAATGCTTCATTGAAATGTATGTAATAAGATGACCGATGGCGGGAAGAATGAAAACCGAAGCAAGTACGCAATAATAAAATCTGTAATTTACAAACACATTTTCGGGAACAACGGAGCCCGCGCCGCTTTCCGTGAAGCCGCAGAAAGCCATGATTGCCATGGTGATAATTCCTACACCGCTTGACGCGATTTTGTTGACAAAGGTCAGTGCCGCGCCGATTGTGCCGGGGATAAACTTGCCGCTTTGAAGATATTCATAATCTGTAAGGTCACCGACCATCGCGTTTTCGAGATTTGATGAAATGCCGAGTGTGCTCATATATGAACCGAAAATGAGAATTACAAGAATTACGCTGAAGGTTATGCCCTTATAGCTGTATTCCGGGTCTGCCGGCAGCACAAGCATTGTGATGAAAAATCCGGATGCGGCAATAATTGTCTGAATAAGAGAGACCTTGTGGTAAATATATGCCGAGCCTTTTTTTGATGCAAAATACATTCCGGCAACAAGCACGGGCGCACCGAGAACAACTCCGTTGAGAATGTCAAAGGCGGATGTCAGACCTCTGTTCATGATTATATTTGCGAAAAGATAAATTGAAAGACTTGCTCTGACGGATTTTGCAATTGAATCCGAGCAGGTTGCCCACAAAAGACAGCGCAGGGGCTTGCTTCTTTTTATTACGCCGAAAAATTCCGTGATTTTAACCTCGTCCTTCTTTTCGGTCATGGAGTAATACTGCGGAGTGTCTCTGTTGCTTATGGACTTTGCCGCGCCAAGCACAAGAAGCACAGAAACTGCCGACATGACAACGATTGAAATTCTCCATACAAAGGGCTCCTGCATATTGCCGATAAGATTGCTTGTAACAACTATTGAAACAAAAGCGGAAACAAGAGCGTCGGAAACAGTCTGACCGAGGGCATAAAGCGGTCTTTGCTTCGGGTCCTGCGTGATAATTGCCTGACCTGCCCTTGTGGCAGTCATCAGAATGGTATTGCCGACAATTACAACGGCATAGCAAAGCCCCAAAATAACAAATGAAGTCCACAGCGGTATGTCGGGATTAACGGGATAAAAAAAGATTATCAGCGCGGGGACAAGCGAAAGCAGTGCTCCCGTAATCATAAATAATCTGAATTTGCCAGGCTTATTGTATTTGTCAAAAACATTTGCGATAAGCGGGTCGGTTATTGCGTCAAGAATACGGATGGGCAGGTGGATTGAAGCGAACATAATGCCGAGCTGCAAAACATTCTGCGTGTAGTAAGACCATTTGCCCATCATTGTTGTGATTGCCGCGCCGCCGGCATAGTTGAGCGAAAACAGCAAAACGCGCCATGCATCGTTTTTTCGCGGGTCGGTGCCGTCGTTTCTGTAAGAAGCGAGCGTGTTTTTCAGCTTTGTAAGCATAAAAATTCCTCCTGTTTTTTTCTGATTTTTTCAATGTCCTTAACCATATGCTTTGTCATTCCCGCCCATGAGAAAAGATATGTGTATTCAACAAGCAGATTTCCGTCAAAACGGCATTCATTAAGCTTTTTCAGCAGCTTGTCAATATATAACGGGTCACGCTTTAAATTCTGCTCTCTTGTCTGCTCCGAATAAGAAATATGAACACTTTCAATAAACGGTATTGTGCGTTCAATGCGGTCAAGGTCGCAGTCAAGTCTGCGGTATCTTGACTGAAAATATGTTTTGAAATTATCCCTGTCAATATCCCTTGCGATTTTAAGAAAAGCATCGGTATTATTGTTATATGTCTTGTCATGGCATTCGGGACAGACGGTGAGCGAATATTTTTTTGCTTCATCACAGATTTTTTTCGCGTCCGCGGTTAGCATTTCATATTCCGCCGCTGATGTTTTTTCGCTATCCTTATCTCCGAGCCATACGCGAACACTTCCGCATCCCATAGCCGCCGCTATTTCGCAGATTTTCCGCCATTCGCATTCGCTGCCGCTCCCCACGCGGTAATAGCTGCCGTAGGAGCTTATATTTATGCCGGCATCGTCGCAAAGAGCGCGGACACGCCGGGCATCGGCGAGGCTTTTTACATGAATATCGCCGCCCCATTCAATGCAGTCTGCACCTGCCGCACGGGCAATTGAAACAATTTTTGAAACGCTTTTTATCTGCCGGAACGAGGTTGATGTGAAGCCGACCTGCATAAAAACATCTCCTTTATCTGCTTTTTATCTGCGAAATAATAATATGACCGAGTGCCTTCGCGCCGTAAACTATGTATTTGCCGAGATTTCCCTTTATACCGTAAAGCACGGGGCTTTTCAGCTTAACATTTTCAGCGGTTGAAACAGGTGCGGCGGCAGTTATGTTATCACCGTAAAACGGCTGTAAAATGCTGTTTTTATCCGCAAGTGCAACACAGCCGTCCGAAAATGCATTGATGTTTTCGAGAATTTCACCGTCGGGCATTTCACCGTCAAAGCCGAAAAGTGCGTTGAAAGCCGTTTCACTCACGCCGTTATATGACGGAGCGAGTGACTTGCTCTGCGCGGCAATAAGCGAGTAGGCATTCTGAATTTCATTTTTTGAAAGAGAAAAATGATGCCGCTGTCTGCCGTAATAAGTGCCGAAGGGATTCATACTTACCGTGCCGCCGTTATAAAGGCGCATAGGACAGCACGCCATGGAATTGAGCACCTGCCTTGACACTGCAAACGCAAGCCCGGAGCTGCCGCCTGCAAGCCCCGTAAAGCCGCCGGTAAGCTGGTGGTTGAATGAATCAAGCGCTTTGTTTTTTTCATCGCATTCGGTAAAGGCGTTCACTCTGAACGATGATACATCGCCGCTGAAATTGCGCTTGACAACCGATAAATCATTGCCGTAATCCGGTGTGAGCTGAAAAGGTACACATTCGACCCAGCCGTTATCGGTATATCTGCCGAGGGATGAATTTTCGGTTGAAATGGAATCCTTTTCGGGTGTGTGCGGATATGTTATTTCGCTTTTTATAAAGACCGCATCGGAAAACGGAACGGTCAGAAAATCATAGCGGAATTTGCCGCCCGTAATTTCATTCGGCAGATGAATTTCACCGTGAATTCTCACACATTTTCCGCTGCCGCAAACGCTCACGGCTTTTACGCCGCAAACCTTAAAATCATATCTTTTTTTGCCGTAAGTAATGTAGCTTTGAAGGAAATTATCTCCGCCGATTTTTCTGCCTTTATATTTTACGGATTTTATTCTCAAACCGGAAAATTCAATTTCAAGCGTTTTTGTTTTTAAGCAAAGACTGTTGTCCTCCGGATTTTCCGCCTTTACTTTTACCGCCTTAAGAATATATTCCTCTTTGACTTCTTTGAATTTTATCAATGCGAAAACGGTTGAATTTTCGGCTTTTATAACTGCATAGGCTTCAATATCATCCGATATTAAGGCTGTTGTCTCATCGCTGTTTATTTTATCTTTTATTTCAAGCTGAACGGACTGAAACCTTCCGCCGCTCAGGTTTTTTACCGTAAGACCGTCAACCGTTTTCTGTGCTTTAAGCTCACTTTCAATGATTTTTTTTGCAAGTGCGTCCGCTTTCTGTTCACGCGCTATGTTAAGTACAGGTGTCGCAAGCCCGAAATGTGTGGTGGAAAGGAGCAGGAGCCTGTCTGTGAATGAGGCAGAGCTTTTGTCTTCACTGCCGCCCGCCTTGCTCATAGCGCGTGAACGCTCAACAGCCGTCCATATTTTTCTGTTATACGGTTTTTCAGCCCATGAGGAATAGCCCGTGAAATTTCCGTCTGCCGTATCATGGGTAAATTCGATTTTTCCCTTTGGCTCATGTTCTTTAAGATAGCCGCCGGGGGTGTCGAATACGATATAATCAAGGTCGGAAATTTCCGTTACAAGACCGTGTATGCCGTCTGTATTTGCAAGCCTGTTTTTAATTACCGGAAGGTCAAGGCTTTCCCAGAAAATCGCGTCGGCATCCATATTTATGAAAATAAAGAGGTCACTGTTTATTTCTCCGCTTTCCTGCTTTTTGCGCAAGGCTTTCACCCACGCCCTCAAACAGCCTGCGTCACACACATCGGCATTGCTGTATGTTGGTATCACCGTTATGCGTTCACCCTTATAGCTGTATGTCAGCGGATTTAACGCTTCTTCATCGGAAAGTCGCGGCACGATTGTTCTGAATGCGTCAAAAGGAATACATGAATAATAAAGGCAAACGGCCTTTATGCCGCATTTGTTGTAAAGACCTGCCTGCGAGGGTGTAAACATAACCTCCTGCGGTCTGACTATCGGCTCATAAGTGCCGAAAATATCTTCCAGTCCGCTGCCGTTCTTATTTGAAGCGGCAAGAGCAAGAGAAGCCGAAAACTCATCATCGTTCATTGCGCTTAATGCTCCGTTGCTGTATCCCATAATTATATTTTCGTCGCCGTGTTTTTCAACGCGCTCACGGATGCCGCTGATAATATCCGGCGCGTACTCGGGCAGAATTTTTTCAAGTGAAAAGAAATTTTCACAATCCCATGTCCCTTTAACGGGTATTCCTTCCCCATTAAGACGGTTGAGCGAATCAATAATTTTTCTGATTATGCGTATATCCGAGCCGAAACCGAGCCCGTCATTACTGTCACCTCTGTAAGAATGATAGAGATTGACATGAAAACCGTATGCAACATGAATAGTATCAGATTTTCCCATATTACCTCCGAAAATTTTCAGGCACCGTGATATTTGCATTATATCATATCGGAATAAAAAAATAAACAATACTTTTTGCTTTTTTGTGTCGATTTTGATGTGTCGCTTGCCTGTGTGAATAATGAATTTGCAAAACTGCATATTGACTTTATTAACATTGTTATTTATAATGAAGCAAGCAAGCCAAAGGAGGCGGACAAAATGACAATGGTAAATTACGAACTTATATATCGGAGTGCCGTTTTGTCTGAGACATTAATATAACAGACATTATATTTCGGCACTTCCGTTATCGGAGGTGCTTTTTATATTACGGAGGAATGTAAGTAGCATGGAAAATACTATATGGATACTCATAATGTTGCCGTGCAGTATGCTTTTTACGGGGATTGGAATCTATGCATGGAATCGGAAAAAGCCGATTTGGTTTTGGTCAGGCAGTACTGTCAGCAAAAATGAAATATCGGATATTAAAGCATATAACAGGGCGAACGGTATTATGTGGCTTTGCTTTTCTCTGCCGTTTTGGGTCAGTACATTTCTCGGATTTTTTTACAACAAAGCCGGTGCAATTGTATTAATTGCAAATTGTATTATCGGAATCCCCGCACTTCCGATAGCGTACGGAAGAATTTACAAAAAATACAAGCGGTAAAGATAACTCACAAAATGGATTTGAGAAGGTCTCGGGATGAAGGTAATTTTTATAAGACACGGAAAAGATGACAATAACTACCGCGGAGGATGGAGCGATTTAGGTTTAACGCCGGAAGGAAAACGGCAGGCAGATTATTTCAAGCGATTTGACGAGAGCTGTGTCTACCGCACAATTCATAGCCGATGAATTGAATCTGCCTGTACAAGAGGAATTTCAATTGAGGGAAATGAATAACGGTGATTTGGCGGGAATGCCGAATGATGAAGTCCTTAAACAATATCCGGGCTTGTTTTTCCGTTCGCTGAAAATGTATGAGCCGTATCCTGACGGAGAAAGTCCGAACGACTTCTTTATGCGTATCAAAAAGTGGTTTGAAGAATTTACGGCAAAGCATAAAAATACAGATGAAAATATTCTTGCGGTAACGCACGGCGGCGTTATCAACATAATTTATTATTTAGTAAACGGAATTGAATGGAGTAATAAAGCCCCTGCTTTTAAGACTGACAATTGCAGCATTCATATACTGAATACAGATACAATGGAGTTTGAAGTCGAAAATTTCACCGGCTTTCTGACAGGTTCAATTAAGGAGGAATAAAGATGTTATCGGGAAATACGGTGATACACAATATTGACCCTGTTTTTGACAGTGAAAGCAAAATACTTATTCTCGGCAGTTTTCCGTCGGTGAAATCCCGCGAAACAGAATTTTTTTACGGGCATTCACAAAACCGGTTCTGGAGTGTGCTTGCCGCTGTTTTAGATTGTGAGAAGCCGGAAACCGTTGGGGAAAAGAAGGATTTTCTGCTAAAGAACCGTATAGCACTATGGGATGTTGTCGGTCAATGCGAAATCACCGGGAGCGCAGACACGAGCATAAAAAATGTTATTCCGAATGACATTTCCGTAATTTTAAAAAACGCGGATATAAGCAGTATTATCGTAAACGGCAAAGCAGCAGAAAAGTACTACAACAAATATCTGCTTGGCAAAACGGGAATAAAAGCCGTATGCCTTCCGTCGACCTCGCCTGCCAATGCCGCAAAAAAGCCGGAAGACCTTATTGCAGAATGGAGCGTTATCAATAATCTGCTTAATAATTACAGACTCGGGCTGAAAAGGGGAACGGTTGCGCTTTATCCCCATGAAACACAGTGGGAATATGAAGCGAAACGCACAATCGAAAAACTGAAATCAATTCTCGGCACAACGGCGGTTGATATTCAGCACATTGGCAGTACAGCGGTAAAATCAATCTGTGCAAAGCCGATAATTGATATTGCTGTCGGTGTAAACAGCTTTGATGAAATATTAAAAAAGAAAGCCGAACTCGAAGAAAGCGGCTTTTATTTCAGAGAAAGCCGGGTTGAAAATCAGCTTCTTTTTGCCTGCGGCAGTTATTATGACGGAACAGGTGAGAAGCAGACCCATTTTATCCATGCCGTAATTCACGGCGGAAGCGAATGGCAGAATTATCTGCTTTTCAGGGATTATCTGAATGAAAATATTACCGCCGCAAAGGAATATGAAGCGTTAAAATTAAAGCTTGCCGAAGAATGTCCGGTTGACAGCGGCAGAGAGCATTATCTGAGCGGCAAGCACGGTTTTATAAGAAATCTGATTCGTACGGCTCTTATAAAAAAATATCTCGGAAAAACCGTAAAAATCGAGATTGACAGACCTGTGGGTCATATACATAAAAAAGAAAAATATACCATTGTATATCCCGTGAATTACGGCTATATCCCGGGAGCATACGGCGGTGACGGCGAAGAGCTTGATGTATATCTTTTAGGTGTTGATGAGCCTGTTAAGCAATACACCTGTAAAATTATCGGTGCGGTTCTGAGAAAAAATGATGTTGAAGATAAGCTTATAGCAGTGCCGGAGGGGATAAGCTTCACAGTCGATGAAGCATATAAACAAATAGAATTTCAGGAGCAGTGGTATGATACGGAAATAAAGCTTTATAATTGAATATCCTGCGAAAAAAACAGTACCGCAAAAACCAAACCTTCTGCGTTTGATTTTTGCGGTACAGTATATTTATTTTTTTATTCCGCTTCTTCTCTTCTTGTGACCGCGATGGAAAGCTCGTCAAGCTGCTTGTCGTCCACGGTGGAGGGACACTGTGTCATCGGCTCACTTGCGGTCTGAACCTTCGGGAATGCAATAACATCGCGTATGGAGTCAACGCCTGCCATGAGCATAACAAGTCTGTCGAGACCGTATGCAAGTCCGCCGTGTGGCGGTGCGCCGTATTTGAAAGCGTTGATAAGATGACCGAAACGCGCCTGTGCGTCTTCATCAGTGAAGCCGAGAGCACGGAACATTGCCTGCTGTGCTTCCGGTACATTGATTCTTATTGAGCCGCCGCCTAATTCCGTGCCGTTAAGAACAATATCATATGCCTTTGCGCGGCAGGCAGCCTTGTCGGTTTCAAGAAGCTCAAAGTCTTCATCCATAGGCGCGGTGAACGGATGGTGCATGGCAACATAACGGTTTTCCTCCTCGGAAAACTCAAACATCGGGAACTGTGTTACCCACAGGAACTTGTAATCATCCTTTTTGAGTATGTCAAGCTGCTTTGCACATTCGATACGCAGCGCGCCGAGTGAAGCGAAAACGATGTCGTTTTTAACATCACCGACGATAAGCACAAGGTCGCCGTCCTTTGCCTCAGCCTTATCGAGGATGGCTTTCATTTCGTCTTCGGTGAGGAACTTTCCGAAGCTGGAGGTTATATCGCCGTCAATAAGTCTTGCCCATGCAAGACCCTTGGCACGATATGTTTTTACAAATTCAACAAGCTTGTCGATTTTCTTTCTCGGGAATGCTGTCGCACCGCCGTTAACATTGATAAGGCGAACACTGCCGCCCTCGTTTACGGGTGTTGAGAAAACGCCGAAGCCGCAGTTTTTAACTATATCGGATATATCCTTGATTTCAAAGCCGAAACGCATATCGGGTTTGTCAGAGCCGAAACGCTCCATAGCCTCCTTATAAGGCATACGCAGGAAGGGAGTTTGCAGGTCAATATCAAGAACCTCCTTGAAAACTCTCTTGATAAAGCCTTCCTGTATAGTCATAACATCCTCTTCGTCAACAAAGGACATTTCAAGGTCTATCTGCGTAAATTCCGGCTGTCTGTCCGCACGGAGGTCTTCATCACGGAAGCAGCGCGCAATCTGGAAATATCTGTCAAAGCCGGAGAGCATGAGAAGCTGTTTGTACTGCTGCGGACTCTGCGGCAGGGCATAGAACGAGCCGGGATGAACACGGGAGGGAACGAGGTAGTCTCTTGCGCCCTCGGGCGTGCTCTTGGTGAGCATGGGTGTTTCAATTTCAACAAAGCCGTTTTCGTCAAAATAGTCGCGTGCGATTTTTGCAATTCTGTGGCGCATCATAATGCAGCTTTGAATATTGGGACGGCGAAGGTCAAGATAGCGGTATTTAAGCCTTGTCAGCTCACCCGTCTGGCAGTCCTCGGAAATTTCAAAGGGCGGAGTTTCACTTTTTGCAAGCAGACGAAGATCCTTCACATCAATTTCAATTTCGCCGGTGGGAATTTCAAAGTTTTTGCTTGAACGCTCGCGCACAATACCCTCGGCAATGACAACATATTCACTGCGAAGGGTGAACGCCTTTTCAAATATTGATTTTTCGGTTGCATCGTCAAACGCAAGCTGAACGATACCTGTTCTGTCCCTCAAATCAACAAAAATGAGTGCGCCGAGGTCACGCTGACGCTGAATCCAGCCGCAAACCGTAACGGTTTTGCCGACATCCGAAATTCTGAGTGTACCGCAGTAATCGGTACGCTTTAAGCCTTTCATTGTATCCATAATTATTCTCCTCTTTTATATGTTTAAGTTGTCTAAATCAATTTCCGTGCCGAACATATCCTGCAAACCGCTTAAGGACTGCTGAACCGCAATGTTTGCAAATTCATCCTCAAAATCCTCAAGCTTTAATTCAATAAGTGTGCCGTCAAGCATATTTTTAAGCTGAATAACGCCGCTTTCAAGCTCGCTGTCACCGATAACAACGGTGAACAGGGCACCGAGCTTGTTGGCAAATTTCATCTGCGCCTTAACACTTCTGCCGGCAACATCAAACTGTGCCTGAAAGCCTTCGTTTCTCAATGAAGAGACTATCTGTGCCGCCTTGAGCGTTGCTTTTTCGCCCATAGAGGCAATGTAAAGCTCACACGGGGGCTCTTCCTGATATGGGAGAGACTGCGCGTCCATAAGCAGCATCAGCCTTTCAAGACCGACCGCAAAGCCGAGGGCGGGGGTCTTGCTTCCGCCGAGCTCTTCAACAAGCCCGTCATATCTGCCGCCGCCGCATACTGTGCCCTGTGCGCCGATTTCGGTTGAAACAAACTCAAACACGGTTCGCGTGTAATAGTCAAGACCTCTGACAATAGTCGGATTGATTTTGTATTCAACACCCATAGCGTCAAGATACTTCTTTACAGCTTCAAAGTGCGCCTTGCAGTCATCACACAGGTAGTCGAGCATAACTGGCGCACCTGCGGCGATTTCGGAGCATACGGGACTTTTGCAGTCAAGTATTCTCATGGGATTTTTGTCAAGCCTGCCTAAACAGGTTTCACAAAGCCTGTCCTTATATTCGCTGAAATAATTTTGCAGTGCCGTACGGTATTTCGCCCTGCATTCGGGACAGCCGATGGAATTTATTTGAAGCTCAAGTCCCTTGATGCCGAGAAAGCCGTACAGCTCTTTTCCAAGTGCCATAACCTCCGCATCGGCCGCAGGGGATGCCGTGCCGAT
>JAKSQS010000029.1 GCA_024404055.1 Clostridia bacterium
AAACGGTATATATTAACTACTGCACCGGGGCGGCAGGAAGCTGTCGCCCCGGTGCAGTGCTTAGTGCAGCCACTTTTTTGATAATTTTTTCCGCTTTAGATAGATTTTGATTGCAAAAGAAAACAAAAAATGATATAATATTTTACAAAGATATGATGTTTTCTGAGAGGTATACATATGTATATTGCTTTGCTGGACGATGAAAAAGCGGAAAATGAATACCTGCATGAGCTTATTGATGCCTACGCGGTGAAGAAGGGATATGATATACACTGTAAGGCGTTTACCGGCGGTGCGCAGCTTCTGAATGAGGATAAATTCGATTTGTACTTTCTGGACTATATGATGGACGAAATGAACGGAATCGAAACAGCAAAAGCACTGAAAAAGAAGTTCGGCGGCGCAGTGACTATCTGCTATCTGACCGGATATGAAAAAGCGGCTGCCGAGGTTATCAACCAGCGTATTTATGCCGACGGTTTTTTAAGCAAGCCCGTTTCCAAACCGGCTCTCTATGAAATGCTCGACCGCTTTTACAACGCTTCCTTTTTTCGACGGCTTGAGCTGAAAAAGGGCAGGGAGTACCGGACGGTATATCCGCAGGATATTCTCTATGTGGAGGCGAGCGGAAAAAAATGCGTCATTCATTTTTATAACGGAGCTGAAGAATTTAATTACTTTCTTTCCGATATGGAAAGTGATTTTTTGCCCGGAGAGCTTTTTTGCCGCATACACCGTTCCTTCATTGTCAATATGATGTTTGTATCGTCCTACGATGCTAAATCGGTAACCCTTGAAAACGGTGAGATTCTTCCTGTGAAAATAAAGAATTTCCGGGAGATATACAGAAATTTCAGCTTTACACTTGAAAAATGAGGAGGCTTTACCATGACACGGCTGCTTGAAATGCTTGTTGCATCAACCCCATTGTTTTGCGTTATTGCGGCAATGAATAACATCCTTATCGTCCTTAGCACCGTCCTTTGCACGCAGACGATTTTTAACATAAAGGCGAGAAAAAAACCTCTTGCGTACATACTGTCCCTTCTGACGGTTTCCGTGTGCACCGCTTTAGAGGTGATTGAAAATCATGCCGCTGTGGATTCTGTCGTACTTTCCGTTGTGGTTGTTCTTATGCCGTTTTTGTGCATACTTATCCTCTTCCCGCTGAATGCGGTTTGGAAGGGCTTTGCCGTTTCGTTGGGGTACAATCTTGTGGAAGCGGCAAAGTATTTGATTCTTATGCTGTTTTTTGAATATGACCTTGATGTCGGCAACCCCGGTGCGGAGCTTTTCGCCGATACTGTGGTGACTATTCTTACATTTATTATTATTGCGGGCTTCTTTATCCGTCGCAGCCGCAAACGCAGCAGTGGGTCTGTAATAGCAAAAATCAACCCGCTGCTCTACTTATTTATTATTGCTACCACTGTGGTCTTTTTTACCACGCTGATCTTACTCGGCATAAATTACTCCGAGGGTCAGAAAACGGGGTTTGTCTTTATTTTTCTGAATATTCCTCTTTTCGGTGTTACTATCGCATATGCCGTTAGCAGTGTCCTGCGTTCCCGTCTTTCCGAGGAAAGCTATAAAGCACAGTTAGATATGCAGCTTCGTCACTATGAGATACTTGAAAGAAAAAATGAGGAAATGCGGATGTTCCGTCACGACCTTCCCAAAAAGCTCCGTCCTCTGGGAGCATATATCCGGGAGGGAAAAACCGAGGAAGCGGAGAAAATTCTGTATGATTTCAATGTATCGGTTGAAAATTCCCGTCCGCGGTATCAAAGCGGAAACTTCCGTTTTGATACGGTGCTGGAATGTCAGCAGCAGATAGCGGAAAAGGACGGAATAAATATCGTTTTAACCTTCGGTTCTGTTTTTCCCGAAAACGGCATTGAGCCGGACGATATTTATACAATTTTCCCCAATGCGCTGGATAACGCCATTGAAGCGTGCCGCAAGACAGACGGTAAGCGGGAAATTACGGTGACGAGCCGTATACGCTCGGGCACGGTGCTTGTCACCATCACAAATCCGGCTTCTGATAAGCTTATTGCGAAAAACGGAATGCTTGAAACCACCAAGGGCGATACAGATAATCACGGATACGGCTTCCGGAGCATAAAAAAAGCAGCCGGAAAATACGGCAGCGATAATGTGGATTATGTGGTTGAGAGCGGGCTGTTTACCCTGAGAATGGATCTGAAGTTCGATTCACGGGAATGAAAAGAAGAAAAAACTAACCTGTAATATGAACACTCCCGAAGAGAGAAATTTATATTACAGGTTAGTTTGTTATCACAATTTTATTTTTATCCGAAAATTATGCCGAGTAATTTGATGAGTCCGCATCCCTTTGAACCGTCATTAGAGCCAAACATTGTCTGTTGCTCCTTAATCATATATCCGGTAAATAAATCGCCCATGTTCAAGAACTCCTTTCCTTTTTTGTTTAGCAATATTATATCAACTTTTTCATTATTTGTAAATATTTTTTTGCAAAATTGTTGAAGTTTGTATAAGATGCATAAAAAACGCACATTTTATATCTTTATGTGGTAGATAAGCAGTATCTCAATAATGCTGTTCACTCCCTGAAAACAGCTTTCTGCTCCCTATGTGTTGAAATCGGAATGAAAATGTGTTTAAATATACAAAGACAGAAAAAATTGTTTTTTGACAAATCGGGTAATTTCAGATTTTTTGAAATGCGTTTTTAGGATGCTCGATTACATCCATATTTCCTTTCATAAAGGGTGGCTCCGAATTTCGGATGCCACCCGCTTTTGTGCATTATTTCTTTCAGCACACTTTTTTCAGCGGCGAATATCTAATGCGTTGATTAGATATTATCATATGCATAAACTGCTGTGGTGTGCTGTCAGCATTATTTCAAAACAAAATATTTGATGATAAGCACATCAAAACAAGATACAGACAATTTAAGTATATGATATGAAAACAGAAACCGGGCAGACGCCCGGTTTCTGTTTTCAACTCAAATTTGAGGAGGCTGTCTTAATTCCGCAGCCGGAAATTTATGAGTTATGTGTTAAATAAACTTTGTCTTTTATTTCACCGAAGCCAACAGTGCCTCAAAGCCCTCCGTTACGGTTGAACCGGCGGTGGAGCTTGCCGCATTAATTTCCTCATTCTGTGTGAGAATAGAACGGTAATCGTTATCGGGAAGTATATAGCCTATCTGGTCGTTGCAAAGACCGAAAACTATAACATTTTCCATGCCGCTGTTTTCGGCAAGGGGAACGTAGTCCCATGTAGTGCCCGTCCAGCTTCTTTCCTTGCAGGCAACGCCGCCGAAGAAAATTTCCGGCGCAATTTCACCGGGGGTAAGGAAAATGCCGACCTTGTTTCCGAGCTCCATATAACCCAACTCGGAAATAATGACATAGCCGAGACCGTCTTTTGCCACAACGCTGTTGATAAGACCCTCTCTTACAGCAAGGATGAGCACCTGTCCGTCAGCCTTTACAACAACTTCACTGTGCTTGATATTCAGCACAGGGTCAAGCTGTTCATCATTATCAATGGTGCATATAAGTGCGCCGAGAGTATAGCCCATTGCTTTGATTCGGGCGTTTTCGTTCGTGTCTTCGGGGTCAACCTTAACATTGGTATAGTCTGCGGTGATGGCAAGCTCCGCGCCCTGTACCCACACAAGGTCTGCGCCCGTTTCGGCTTTTACATATTCTTTAATGTAATAGGGAAAGTCGCCGGAAATTCTGTCCGTTCCCGCACCGAGACCGACGCAGTGTATACCTGCCTCACATACCCAGATTTCACTTGAGGTTTCGTCATCGGGTACGAAACGCAGTCTGCTGATGTTGCCGTCAATTATATCCGGGTCGCGTTTGTCGTGAATGTACTGAGAAGCGTCTACACTTCCGAAATAAAGTGAGCCTGTTTCCATATCGTTTACCGCGTCAATAACGGACTGAGCGGTAACTGCGTAAAGATTTTTCATAAATTTTTCGGTTTTGCCGCCTACAACCTCTTTGTCGAGGATTGTAAGGGTGGGATTTTCAAGAATTGCCGGAACAAGCGGAACGCCCATACCGAGAATATCAATGCATGAATGCTGATGAAGCACGGAAACATTTATGGAAATAATGTTGTTTGCCATGGCGAAGTTTGTCAGCCTTGCGCGGATTTCCTGTACATCGCCCCTTGTAAGTCCGTAGCCGTCGATAACCGCGTGAACCACCGTGCCGCTGCCATCGCTTACGGCATAGGTTGTAACGCCCTGGTCGTCCACAACGCCGGTGGGTACTCTGCCCTTGAAGGCTTCAAGCGTGCCTGCCATATAATATGTACCGTCGTAAATGTCAAGTCCGTCCAGCAGGGAAGCTCTCGCATAACCCATGCTCCACCTTGCCCCGTCCGCAACAGCGCAGGAGAAGGCTTGCTCACCCTCATAAAACTCTACGGGCTCATAGTTTTTGATTTTTGCCCATTTCCCCGTCCAGTTTATGCCCGGCATGAAGAAATTGACGATTTTGACAAGTCCGTAAATCAGCTTGTCAAGGAATCTGTTCAGTCCGTTTTCGATTTTTTCGCCTGTGGCGTAGCCCTCAAAGGTATCATCGGGATTTACCGCCGCCGAAACGGGAACGGCAAAGGAGCCTGCAACCATGAGAAGAGCAAGAACCACCGCAAGAATTTTGCTGATTTTTTTCATTTGCGTATCCTCCTTTAATATATTACTGACTGCTTTTCGCAGCTTTCACCTTTTCAAGTATTTTCTTAAAGTTGTCGCTTATCGCCTGCGCGGTGTAAGGACCGGTTGAATTGGTTTCCTCATAATGTCTCCTGCCGTGACGGTCAACCGCCTTATCAAGATACGGCTGAATGTCGTTGAGCATAAAGTCGTTGGGCGGAATTACATAACCGAGTTCATCGTTGGCAAGACCGAAAATGAGAAGATTTTCGTCTTCTGCCGTTTCAACAAGCGGCTGAGGATTGATGCCGGGGTCTTTTCCCTCGGCAGACTCCTCTGCGCTTAAATAACCGCCGTAGGCAAGCTCCGGGAACAGCTCGCACGGTATCATCAGAATTTTCAGTCCGTCTATTTCAAAATAGCTCATTTCCGTTTTCAGTGCGCCCTTGCCGTTCATGCTGTAACGGTCGGCGTTGAGAATACCCACCTGACAGGCAATGGTCAGCACGGGATTTTCCACGGTGCAGAAAAATTCCTGTCTGATAAAGCTGATGTTGGGCTTAAGCTCTTTTTCATCCTTCACGGAAATGGCATAGCCTGCAAGCTTATAGCCGATATTCCTTGTGGATTCAAGCAGACGGTGCTCCTTTCTTAAAAGATTCTCGTCCTTTATATCCATGCTTATCATGCCGCCGATGGCACCCACGCCGTAAATTGTGTCCGCACCTGTTTCGTTTTTAATGCGTTCACGCAGATAGCACGGAAAATCCGCGCTGACAAGGTGATTGCAGCCCTGCAATGATTCGGAATGGGAAGCAAAGTTGACAAAATAAATATCGTTTGACCCGTCGTTCGGGGCAAAGCGCAGTCTTGTCAGCGTTTTGGAATATACCGACGGAGTTCTTATATCCTCCTGCATATCCGGCACTTCAATTCTGCCGAGGTAAAGCTTGCCGTCCTTGCGGCCTTCATATGCTTCATATGCCGCTTTTTTCACCGCCGCAAACAGAATTTTCATAAATTTATCGCTTTTGCCGCTGAACGGGAGAGGTCCCCATATACCCATGGTGTCAATGCCGGCGTGGTTATGTGTGCAGAAAACGGATATTTCACGGCAGCCGGAATATTCCTTAAACTGATACAGCGTTTTTTTCAGCTCGTTTATATCCTTATTTAGCATACCGACCGCATCAAGTGAAACAAAAAGCACGCCGCCTCTGCCTGAGTTATCGTCAAGATAAAAAGCGTGGGCATACTGCGGGTCAATTACGCCGCGTGCGGGATTGTTTTCACTGTAACCTGCTATGTAATATTTCGCGTCGTCAATATCCTCGGGCAGCATAACGCATTTTCCGAAGCCCGCAGTGAAATGCGTTCCGCCTTCGGCAAGATAATCGAATGTGCCGTCAGCTATGACGGGCAGGGGCTTTCTTGCTGCTTTTTTCTGTCCCATGCCGGTGATAAAGTTCAGCGCATCGCTGATAAGCTTATCTGTATTTTTCATATATTCACCTTCTGTAAAAAATTATTCCGTAATCGGCTGCGCCGGTACAACATATTGGTTGACAAACGCATTGACCTTGCTCCAGTATTCCTCATGGTACCAGTGTGACGATACGGCGTGTTCAGCCCCGTGCACGATGTATTTCGCCTTTGGTGCGGCGCACGCTTTATATACCTTCGGCAGATTTTCGATAAGCACGAAGTTATCTTTATCGCCGTGAATGAACAGAGTGGGCGTTTTCGATTTTTTCAGTTGGGTGAGCGTTGACGCTTCACCGAAGAAAAAGCCGTTGAGTATTTTGCACCACAGGCTTGCCGGAGGAAGGGCAAATTTCGGCGGCACATGGTATTTTCTTATGCACTGGTCAACGAAAATATCCTTTACACCGCTGAAGCCGCAGTCCGCAACCGCGCATACAACATTATGCGGCAGGTGCTCGCCCGTTGTCATCATGGTTGTTGCACTGCCCATTGAAACACCGTGGAGAATAATTTTCGCGTTCGGATTTTCCGCGATGATACTGCGTATCCAGTCAACAATATCAAGCCTGTCAAGCCAGCCCATTGTAACATATTTGCTTTCGCTGTCCCCGTGACCGCGAAGGTCGGGCAGCAGCACATTGAAGCCCCTGCGGTAATATTCCATGGCATAGCTTGACATTTCACGGTGAACATTGGTCCAGCCGTGTATCACGATAGCCCATGTGTTGCTGTTGGACGGGTTGCGAAATTCCGCCGCGTGAAGGTTAACTCCGGAGCGGCTTTTTGTTGTAACATACTGATGATATGTTTTGTCATACCATTTATATCCGGCAATAAGCACGGGATTGTCGGCGTTTCTTTCAAAAAGACTGCCTTTACAGGGAATGGTATTGTCCTCCCTTTTTTTTGAGCCGAGTGCAATATGAAAAAAGACATAGCCGAACGCAAGCCATAAAACAAGCAGTATGCCTATAACAATAAGTGTGATAATCAATCCGGCAGGCAAAGCAATCAACCTTTCGTTTTATTTTATTACTATAAAATTATCACATATTTATGAAAAAATCAAGAGAAAGAGAATAATACTATTTACTTTTTTGGTTTAGTGTGTTAAACTTTAAAGTGTGATTAGACTTTACGGAGGGAAATATTATGAACAAGGACAAGGATAAAAACCTGGAATTTTTATACAGAGCGGTTCTTAAGCTTGAAACCGTTGAGGAATGCCAAAAGTTTTTCTTTGATTTGTGCACGGATAATGAGCTGGTTTCCATGTCACAGCGCATTGTTGTCGCAAAAATGCTAAAGGAAAAAAGAGTTTACAGCGATATAGTCGCGCAGACCGGCGCAAGCACGGCAACCATCAGCCGTGTAAACCGTTCGCTCAAGGTGGGGAGCGGATATGACAAGGTGTTCCGCAAGCTTGACGAGGAGGACGGAATGTAATGCCGGGCTACGAAAGCTTTTCGTATTATTACGACAGACTGACTGAAAATGTGGACTATCCGGCACTTTGCGATTACCTGTGCGGTATTTTTGCCGATTGCGGCATAAACGGTGGGATTTTGCTTGATGCTGCCTGCGGCACGGGTACACTGTCTGTGTTGATGAGCGGAAAGGGCTTTGATGTTATCGGGACGGATGCCTCTGCCGATATGCTCAGCGAGGCGCAGAACAAGATGTATGAAAGCGGCAGAGACATACTTTTTCTGTGTCAGAGCTTTGAAGAGCTGAATTTATACGGCACTGTGGACGCGGCAATCTGCACGCTGGACGGAATAAATCATCTGACAGACGAAAAGGATGTTCAGACGGCTTTTGACAAAATCTCTCTTTTTATGAATCCGGGCGGCGTGTTTGTTTTTGATGTCAATACTGTATATAAGCACAGGTGTGTGCTTGCCGACAATACCTTTGTGTATGACCTTGACGATGTTTACTGCGTGTGGCAGAATTATCTTGACAGGGAAACCGACACGGTGGAAATGAGCCTTGATATTTTTGAGGCTGACGGAGACGGCTGGTACAGGTCTTCCGACAGCGTGACAGAGCGCGCCTATACCGATGAAAGGCTGCAAAAGATGCTTGCAAATGCAGGCTTTGAGGTCGTTTCGGTTTATGACTTTATGAGCAGAAGCACGGTTAGGGAAAACAGCGAAAAGGCGGTTTATGTCTGCCGCAAAAGGGCGTAAATATTTTGACAGGTGAGGCAATGAAAAAAAGACTGATTATTATATTTCTGACGGCGGTGCTGCTTTCCGCGATGTTTTTTGTTTGCGCTTCCGCTGCGGAAAACGGCGGTGCTCAAATAATCTGCATAGCAAGGGACGGGGAATGTGTTTCCTGCCCGGCATACAGCAGGCAGGCAATAAAAAACGCCGCAAGGCTCGGCGCGGACGCGGCAAGCGTGGGCGTGAAGAAAACCGCTGACGGGGTTCTTGTTACTCTGCGCAGTGATGAGCTTTCGGCAGCATTTTACGGCGTGACCGGCAAGGTGTCCGAAACCGATTATAAAACGCTTTCATCATATCGGCTTAAGGACTTTGACGGCAGTGAAACAAAATATCATGTTTCAACTTTAAGTGATGTGCTTAAAGAGGAAATAACGCTTGTAATTGACGGTTGGGAATACCGTGATGAAATTGCACGCGAGGTAAAAGAACTTTCGGCTGAAAACAGGGTAAAGCTGCGCGTGAGAACGGATGCAGACGAAGCCGCCTTATGGAGCAGAGAAAACGGCATAGATGTTATTGGAATATATTACGGCAATATTATTTTTTCCGCGATAAGCCATATAAAAGCTCTGTCGGACGGACAGGACAGCTGGGTTCAGCTTCAAAGCGGAAATTTCTTTTCCGTGCTGTTCAACTCTTATGTGATGAAAAAATGCGCCGCACTTTCGGTGAAACCGGTATGTGCCATGTATGATGCACAGCTGTGCGGAAAAAGAACCGATACAGTTCAGGGCTTTGACGATATAATAAGCAGGGGCTTTTCAGTGATAGAAACAAATCAGCCGGCACTTCTTGTGAATTATATCAGGCAGGCAGACTTGCAGAAGAAAGAGCTTGAGGAGCTGAATGAAAAGGCAAAAGCCGCGCTTGCAAACGGCGAATATTCATCCGCAAGCAGTCAGAGAGCCTTACAGGCTGTTGAGCAGGCACAGGCGGTGCTTGGTAAAACACCGTCACAGCTTGAAATTCAAAGGTGTACCGCAGAGCTTAAGGCGGCGGTGAAAGCACTCTGTCCGCCGGACGGGGATGAGATAGAGCGCGATTCGCTGAATGTAACGCCCGGAAAGGTTATTGCAGTGATAATATTCGGTGCGCTTGTTGCGGCGGCACAGGTTTATGTGTATAAAAAGAAAATAAAGTAAATAAACAATATTGAAAGGAAACGGATATGGCTGTAAAGAAAAAGCAGAAAAGCGTAAATCTTGAAAGAGCAGCATCCGCAGAAAGCGTGGGTGTCAGCTCAAAAGAGATACAAGCACTTGCGGATGACTTTATTTCAAACGGACAGAACATTCACAGCATTATGGTTTTAAGGCACGGAAGGGTTGCCTGTGAGGTATACAGAAAGCCGTTCAACGGCGCGTCGGCGCATATGATGTATTCGGTCAGCAAATCCTTCACCTCGGCGGCGGTGGGCTTTGCCGTCAGCGAGGGACTGTTGAGCCTCGAGACGAAATTCCTTGATGTTTTCCCGGAATACAGGACGGATAAAAAGGATGAATACCTTGAAAAGCTGAATGTTTTCGACCTGATGACAATGCAGGGCGGAAAAGAAGTCAGCTATTTCCTTGACAGAACAAGTGACACATGGCTTGACGATTTTGTTTCTTCACGATGGAAAACTGAGCCGGGAACAACCTTTTCATACATAAGCGAGAATATGTATGTGCTGTGCGCCATGGTGAGAAGGGTGACTGGTGAAAAGATTGTTGATTATCTTATGCCGAGACTTTTTGAGCCGCTCGGTATTGAAAGACCGTATTGGGAAACCTGTCCGAGAGGAACGGCGGCAGGCGGCTGGGGACTTATGCTCAAAACCGAGGATATGGCAAAGTTCGGTCTGCTATATCTCAATAACGGAAAATATAACGGCAAACAGATTTTGCCCGAATGGTGGATAAAGGAAACGCAGAAGCCCCATGCTGACAACTCTGTTGCAAACAAAGACCTTGACGGATGCCGGGGCTACGGTTTGTGCTTCTGGCGGTGCGGAGGTCTTGAAAGCGCGTACCGCTGTGACGGAATGTTTTCACAGTATATTATTATAATGGAAGAGTATGATGCAGTGTTTGTCTGCACGGGCGGAGAAATCAATCAGCAGCCTATGCTTTATACAATATGGAGACACATTCCCGCCTGCTTTATTGATGCGGACGAAAACGCCGGAGGCGTAAAGGTTACTCTGCCCGATTATGAAATGCTGCCCGTTATGCCCAGAAGCACTCTTGAAACGCAGATAGACGGGAAAAGAATAAAGCTTTCAAAGCCTGTCATCCTCAATGTTGCGGGCTTCCCTGTCAGTATGGTGACGCTTCCTGCCGTATTTATGGAAAAGGATAAAGCCGGAAATATTGACAATGTTACCCTCCGCTTTTATGAAAATGAGGCGGAAATGTCGTGGAGCGAGGGTGACGAGTTCAATACTGTGCATCTCGGTATGGACGGCGAATACCGCCGTGACTTTATCGTTCTCGGGCAGACAAAATATGAGACCTTTTCACACGCGGCATGGCTTTCCGGCAATGAGCTTGAGGTTCGTGTCAGAGCCATAGAGACCGTTGCGGAAAGAAGGCTGTTATTCACATTTACAGACGGCAAGGTTAAGGTTCAGCCGTCGTGTATGCCGGAGGCCCATGTTATGCTTGACAACATCAAGGCAGGCTTTAAGGATATGGTTAAATTCAAGCCTGTACATAAAGCCGCCGATTTGATTTTCCCGAAGGTATCGGATATAGTTGACTCACCCATGTACGGAAAATATTGACTCAGGAGGAAAAACAGATGAATCTTTTTCCCGTATTGTATGTGATGTGCTTTGTTGCGCAGTTCGCGTTTGTACCGCTTTTTCTGAAATATTACTGGCCAGTGAAGTGTAAAACCTCACTGATGTATAAAATGATATGTGCATCGCTGTATCTCATTGCCGCCGTAAGCTGTATGAAAGCGGCAGACAATTTTTCACCGTTTGCCAAATATATGCTTACCGCACTGATTGTCGGCTGGTTCGGAGACCTGTTTTTACATATTATTTCCGAGAAAAAGGTTTATTTCGCTATCGGTTTTCTTTCGTTTATGACAGGTCATGTGTTTTTCGTGCTCGCGTTTTTGAATGTGCAGAAAAATATGTTTCCCACCGCGCCCGTCTTTGCCGCCGGTGAAATAATAGCGATTGTGCTGATATTTGCTGGCTTTGCGGCATATGCGGTGATTACAAAAATGAAGCTCGGCGTTATCGGCATTGCCATAGGCGTTTATGCCGTTGTGATTTCGTCAATGTTCGTTAAGGGTGTATCACTGTGTACAAGACTTTTTATTTCCGGAAGCACACTGACCGCATGGAGCCTTGCAACGGTGGGTATCGGCGCGATACTGTTCGTCATGAGTGACGCGACCCTTGCTGAAATGCTTTTCGGCAGTCACAAAAGCAGACTGCTGCGCATTTTCAATATAACCACCTATTTTGCCGGACAGATGCTTCTTGCAAGCAGCATACTTGTTCTGTCATAAGCTGTAAATCCTGCTTATACGGGAACACTGCGGACAAATAATTTTATATTATAAAAATACATATTAAGTGAGGAATGCGAATATGAAAAAACAGATTATCAGCATTTTACTATCTGTTCTGCTTGTGTTGGGCACATTGCCCATCGGGGCGGTCCCTGCTTTTGCGGACAGCAAAGGTGATGTAACACGAACAGCGACCACTTACATCGACGAAAACGGTGAAACACAGAATGCCGAAAACTGCATTAAGATGAGCAGCTCCGAAGCGGTGGATGATTATTCTTTTGAAGCAGGCGAATGGTATGTGGTAAATGGCTCATTCAGGGTCAATAACCGGATTGAGAACAATGCACCGGCGGATAATCCCGCGCACCTGATCCTCGGCTTCGGAGCTGCTCTTCACGCAGAACAGGGAATCCACAACCCCGAAGGAAAAGGGCTTGTCATTTATACCCACAGCAAGACAGTGGAAGGATACCTTGAGGCAACGGCATTGGGTGAGTATAACGCCGATGCGGCAATAGGCGGCAATGCAGCCGAAGCGAAAAAGAGCGGCGACCTGACGATTAACGGCGGCAGGATAACCGCGACCGGCGGCAGAAACGGCGGCGCAGGCATTGGCGGCGGATTCCAGGGCGGCGCCGGAAGCATTGTCATAAACGACGGTACGGTCACGGCGAACGGCGGACAAAACTTCGGCGGCGCGGGCATCGGCAGCGGCTCCGCGGCGGAAATCATCAGCGGAGAAATCACGATAAACGGCGGCACCGTTACAGCGACCGCCGGAAGCTACGGCGGAGCCGGCATCGGCGGAGGATATGGCTGCGGATTCAAAAAAATCACTGTCAACGGCGGTACCGTTACGGCAACCGGCGGAATCTATGGCGGAGCGGGTATCGGAAAAGGCTTCACTGCCGTAAACGGCGAAGTAAACGGCACGATCCTTATTACCGGAGGTACAGTAAAGGCGACCGGAGGTCTGCACTCGGCAGGTATCGGCGGCGGTAATAATTACAATGACGAGCCGGGATTTAAAGTAGATACCATCACAATCACCGGCGGTGAGATTACAGCCACAGGAGACGGTACGGCTGCCATCGGAGGCGGACACAACTGCCCGGATCACGGTATAACAGTAATCAGTGATGACCTTGAAATAATTGCCGGCAGCTCCGAAGAAGACGCTTATTATCATAATCATGAGCTTTATCTTCTGAAGCGTGCTCCCTACGCGGAGGTTCATGCCATTCCCACATATACCGTCAAGCACCTCAAGCAGAACGCGGACGGGACAGGATATGAGGAAGCGGAAACCGAAACGCTGCACGGATATACCGGCGAATATACAAGGGCTGCATTCAAAGTGTATGACGGCTTTATACCGTTAAGCTTTGAACAGCAGACGGTAAAAAAAGACAGCTCCGCAGTTGTGGAAATTCTCTATGACAGAATAGAGGTTCCCGACCCAGTACATGAACATACTTTTTCAACCGAGTGGAGCGGCAACCTATCAACACACTGGCACGCATCCGTCTGCGGTCACTCAGTGGTATCCGATTTTGGCGAACACACCTTTGATGACGGTGTAAAAAACGACGGGAAAACCGTTTTCACCTGCACTGTCTGCGAATATAAAAAAGTTGAAACCGAGGACGAAACCGCAAAGCAGCTTGAAGAGGCATTGGCGGCACTTGCAGACCTTGAAAAACAGCTTGAAGCAAAAGAAGCGGAGCTTAAAAAGCTGAACGATGAGTCAGATTCACAGGACAAGAAAATCGCGGCACTGAATGAGGAAATCAATTCCCTTAATTCGCAGCTTGACGCGGCAAAAAAGGAAATTGAGCGGCTCAAAGCACAGAGCGGTACTCCGGGCACAGAAGAAGACAACACCTGCTCCAAGTGCGGTAAAGTCCACACGGATGACTTTTGGGGTCAGATAGTCTGCTTCTTTAACAGAATCGGAAATTTCTTCAAAAATTTGTTTAAATAAAGATTTTTGTTTAAGTGCCCTTTATTCATTTTTAATACGAGACTTGTAGGGTGCGGCGTCTCGCCGCACCCTACAAAACTAATCCGAACGGTTTTTATATACAAAAGCCTTAACTTAATGGCATTGTGCTTGCTCCCGTCGAAGCCGAACGCAAGCAGCAAACAAAACGCAGCTCTGCCGGAAGCTTATTCGACAGAGCTGCGTTATTAAATTGACTTTTTGCGTTCTTTTAATTCCAATTAAAAACGGGTGGTTATTTCCGTTATATGTCGACAACAACCATTGATGATAAAGTCAACATTAACAACCGTCACCATTGACATTATTGGCCGTTATGCAAAAAGGCTGGTAAACCAGTTTATAATTCTGTTGAAGAAACAGGCTATCTTCCCGAAGAAGTCGTTTGAATGGCTGTGTTTGCATTTCGGACATACATCGGGATTTTCCGGCTCGGCGGGTTCTGTTGGGTCAGTGGGCTTTTCAACCGTTTTCATACTGTTGATTTTGATTATAGCTTCTGCAAGCTTTTCGGTAACAGCGGTAATATCGGTAAGCTTTTCAATTTCCGCCTTGGCTGTTGCCGCATAGGCAGTTACATTACTGTCAGCACCGATTACAAGCTTGTCAATGACTGATTTTGCTGAGGCTGCAACCTTTGAAACAGCTTCCTTATCCGTGTCAACAACCGCCTTTTCGTAGCCGCAGACAGAGCAGGTGTAGGTTGTTGTATTGCCGACGGTTACACCCTTGCCGAATGAGTGAGCCGCAAGCTCCTTTGTAAGGTCGGTATGCTCGCAGGTCGCCGCATACCAGTGAGCCGCTTCGTTCCTGCTGTACTCCGTGCTGAATGTATGCTCATGCGGTTTTGTCCCCAAAACTTCAATTGTATCAATCGCCCATTCCGTAATATCAAAAATTTCATCAAGGGAATCACAGGCGTTTATTGCTTTCTTTGCGGTTGACACGGTTTTAAGCACCTTATCAGATGAAGCCTCAACATTCATTGCCGCCAGTTCTATTTCCAAAGAGGTGTTCATCCTTGCGATTTTAACCGCTTGCGCTTTCATATTCAGCAGGACGTTATCGCGTGCTTCATTTACCTTTTCAATATCAGATTTCATGGTTACCGAATCGGTTCCGCTCTTTGCTTCTTTTTCTATCTCGGATATATCATATCCGTGTTCTGTTTCCAGAAGTGACTTATATCCGTCAAGAGCCTTACTGATTTCATCGGCTGCGTTCTTTATGGCGGAAGAAAGCTCTTTCTCCGCAGCGTCCATGTCCTTTATGCATTTATCATAGCAGGCTTTAATATCCGCCACTGTTGTTAATGTCTCTATATCCTCAAGAGCCTTATCCCTGATTTTGATGCTCGCTGTGCTGAAAGGTTCAGTACAGCTGATTAAATCTTTATAATAAGCAAGGCAGTTCGCAATATCCTCAAAGCCGCATACGCATATAAAGTCGGTGAACTCATGGGTGCTGTAACCGGAGTTTTTGAGCTCGTCCCCGGTGAAGGAGGCATATTCGCCGATTTCATAGTCACAACCCTCATAAGTGCAGGGATGACAGTGGTAAGCTTCGTTATACATCCAATCGGTTGAGAAAATATGCTCATGAAAGGTATGCTTTTTGAAGCGCAGCGTTTCACTGTTGAACGCATAGATATATTCGGCACCGTCAGCCTTAACGGTGTGATTCTCACCGGTGAGGTAGACATACACGGCTTTTTCGTTAAAATGCTTTGTGCAGTCAAGCTTTACCGAATCGACAAGAATATCTCCGCCGCTTTCGTTTTCGATTTTGGCGGCATACACATTTTCTCCGGCGGAGTTCCTGTAATTTTCTTTTTTGCTGTTGGTCTTCACGCTTGCGTTCAGTGAAATTACGGGATAATCTGTGTAGTCGCTTTCCTTCCAGCTTCCTTCACCGAAGCCGATTGCAGTATCAATACCGCTTGAAGCTTCAATTTCTCCGCCGTTTATTATAATCCCCGTACCTTTTCCGAGCCTGCCGCCGCCGATTGCCGCGCCTTTTTTGCTTTTCGCGGTGATTTTCCCGCCGTTAATGACAATATTCTCGGCTGAGCTTTCGTAAAAACCGCCGCCGATTGCCGCAGCATCGGAGGTTGAATTATCCGCAACAATAGTACCGCCGTTAATAATAATGTTTGCTGTCGGTTCTCTTTCTGCACTGCCGATTGCCGCCGACATGCCGGTTCCCTTAACCCTGAGAGAGCCTTTTCCCGTGATAGTGAGAGTTCCGTTGTCCGCAGTTGATGACTTTTCAATTCCTGCGCTGACATAGCTCGGAATAATGGTGTTTTCGCTGCCCTCAAGCAGCTCAATTGTAACATCGCCGTTGCTGTATGGTTCTATTGTAACGGGAGACATATTATCGTCATAGCCGAGACCCTGACTGAGGTTTATTCCGGCAAAAATGAGCTTCACCGAGCAATCCTTATGTATAATGATTCTGCCGTCAATAGCCTTTGTTTTGTCGGTATTTTCAATTTTGATCGTAGTATAGGCAGCAGGGAAAATATGGAGATCTCTGTTATAGAACGCATATTCCGTGCCCGGTGTTCCTCCGGTAACGGTGAAGCCGCCGGTGTAAGTCGGGTCAAGCTTTTCTTTAACAAATATCCTTTGGTTATAATTGTAACTGACACAATAAAGCGTGCTGTTTGTATAGAAGAATAAATCTCCGCCCGGACGGTAGAAGCAAACCGACTTTTCTTCGCCGTGACTATTGAACGGTAATTCACGGCCGTTAAACAGAATTGTACCGCCTTTGGAATTTTTAAACTCTGCGGGAAAAACCTTTTCGCCGTATTCATTGACAAAGCTTGTTTCCGGAGCACCATCATTTTCTATATAATCTATATAGGCAATCCCGTCCTTATACAGAACCGATGCCCATTCTCCGACAACCACATCGCTTTTCGGGAAACCCTCTGTTTCACCGCCGCCGATGCCGCTGCCGGACCTTTCACCGGTTACGGTAATCGCGCCGGAAAGAAGCTTTATGTTGGCTGTTCCTGTGGGAGACCCGATACCCGGTGCGTCAAATCCTGAAATACTGAGGAAGCCCTCACCCTGAATGGTGAGCTGTGAGTTACTCGAAAGAAACCGTTCGACCAAATATTTATTAAAGAGCATATCCTTCGTCAGACCGTTGGGCTTTTTTATTCCTTCGGCTTCGCGTCCGCCGTTCAGATAGTTTTTAGTCCCCTTAACCGTGGTAATGGTAACATCATCGCCATTTTCATAGGATGCCAACTCGATGGCAGGCGTGTTTTGGGTGGCGTTGACATTGGTTCCGGTAAGGGTGATATCTGCGGAGCCCTTTGCGTGAATCAGAATATGTCTTGAGGTTGCAGCGGACGGATTGACATTTTTTATTGAAAACGGCTTTTCCGTTTTAACCGTGAGCAGTCCGCTCTGTTCATCGAAAATCAGGTCATTAAACGGGAAATCATCACACAGTGCAGTAATGTAAAAGTTGTCGATGGTTACCGAGTTGTCATAACCGATTACACTTCCCTCTTTGGGAAGATAAAGGTAAAGGCAGGTTTCCGCACCGTGACCTCTCCATCTGACAGCCGAGCCGTTTACTGTAATAGCGGAGCCGACGGTATTTTCTGTTTTTCTGAGAAAAACATCCTCTCCGTCCCCGTTCACAACTGACCCTGCACTTATGATGCCCTTCACTGAGGAAAGGGGATTGATAACAACCGCATTCGGGGCAACCGCGGCTTTGGTGCCCGCGCCGATTCCGCAGGTGCCGCCGTTTGCCGTTATAAGCGAGTCGATGATGTTGACCTGTGAAAAAGCGATTGTGCTGCCGCCGCCTATTCCTGCCGCATTGCTTCCGCCCGTTGCCGTAACCTTGCAGTTTTCAATATTAACGGGATTACCGGCTATTGCAGGGTAGGAGTCCCCTCCGACAGCGGTAACGGTTGCGTTTTTAAAATTGACCGCGCCGCCCTGAACGATTCCCGCGCCGCCGATGGCGTTTACTTTAAGGTCACCTACTTCATTTATAAAAGTGCCGTTTCCGCTGATCGCACAGCCGCCTTCACTGATGAGCGTAAGGTCATTGCATTGCAGTCTGAGTGTTCCGTTATTTTCGATAACACTTGTGTTTGTTGCCCTTACAGTTTGCGTGTGGTCAAACAAAAGTATGACATTTTTTCCGTTTTCAACCTTTACAAAGGGGGATGAAACGGCGTGAATATCGCCAATGGAAGCAACATTGTCCATCATATAGATGGTTGCGTTTGACTTTATGACAATATGCACATTCGGTTGAAGCGCGGTGACTCTTAAACGCACTGATGTATTTACATACATCGTTTTTCCGTCACCGCTGAAATAGACATCCTTTCCGTTTCCGAAGGAGATTGATGAATCCGGCCAGACAGTGAAATAGTCAAAGCAGTATACCGGTTCACCTGCCGCAAACGCTGTGACGGAAGCTGCCGACACAAGCAAAACAAGAGCCGTGAGTATTGCGATTACTTTTTTCATAACTTATCCCTCGCTTATTATATAAATTATTCCAATTTGATTATATAACTTCCTGGGAGAAAATACAAGGTATTTAAGAGAAAACGATTGTTTGCACTTACAATGAATCCGCTGATTTTCCATAAGGTAGCGTTTATGCCGCAGTTTTGCCTGCCGGCTCGGTCGGTGCTTCTGCCCTCGGCAGAGGTCTCCACCGGACACCCCCACCCCCATACGCCGATGTGAATGTTCTGTTCTTCGGACGGCAATGTCAAATCGG
>JAKSQS010000003.1 GCA_024404055.1 Clostridia bacterium
GTATTCGTCAAGCTTTTTTTTTTTTTTCTACGGGTCATCAAAGGCGTTGTAGGCGAAGAAATATATAATTTCCTCCCCGATTTCACGGGCAAGGGGTGCAAGCGGGACCAGCTTGTGAACATAGTTACGCACCTTTTGGGGGCATTCACTTAACGGGTAAGGGTGCGTTACGGCGCGAAGGTCATGCTTCATGTTTCCGTTTTCATCTGTTGCAAGCGGCTCAAGCACTTCGGCAAAAAGCTCTCCGACCGCTTTTGTAAAGCCGGAATCGCGCCGGGTGAGAACGGTTTTCAGATAAGGGGCTTTTATACGGGCGGTGACGGCTTTTATATCGGCCTTCAGCGGCCAGACCTGTCTGACACGGCTGCCGTTTTCATATAAATCAGCTTTGGACTGCCCGAACCCCGGAATAATAATACACGGAATCATTTTTTCACTCCCCGTACCCGTTCGGATTTTTACTCTGCCAGCGCCATGAGTCGCGGCACATATCCTCTAAACTTTTTTCGGCGTACCAGCCGAGAATGAGGGCGGCTTTGGTTGGGTCGGAATAGCAGGTTGCGATGTCACCGGGGCGTCTGGGCGCGATTTCATAGGGAACATCCGCACCGCTTGCTTTTTTAAAAGCGTTTACCACATCAAGCACACTGTAACCCGTGCCGGTGCCAAGGTTGAAAATTTCCGCGCCGGTGTTTTTTATGCAGTAGTCAAGTGCCTTGACATGACCCTTTGCAAGGTCAACAACATGAATATAGTCTCTTACGCCGGTGCCGTCGTGTGTGTCGTAATCGTTGCCGAAAACGGAAAGCTTTTCACGCCTTCCAATGGCAACCTGCGTGATATACGGCATCAGATTGTTGGGTATGCCGTTGGGATTTTCACCGATTCTGCCGCTTTCGTGCGCACCGATGGGATTGAAATAGCGCAGCAGACAAACGCTGAAATCCTTATCCGCTTTACATAAATCCTGCAAAATAATTTCAATCATATATTTTGTTGTGCCGTAGGGGTTTGTAGTGCCGCCTGCGGGCATGGTTTCTTTAAGCGGAGAAATGTTGTTTTCGCCGTAAACCGTGGCAGAGGAGCTGAAAACAAGATTTTTACAGCCGAATTGCTGCATAACCTCACACAGAGTTAATGTGCCGCTCACATTGTTGTCATAATATTCAAGCGGAAGGCGGCAGGATTCGCCCACAGCCTTGAGCCCGGCGAAATGAATGACTGCCTCAGGCTTTTCATTTTTAAAAATCTTTTCAAGCCCGGCTCTGTCGCGGATGTCGCACATATAGAAAGGAAAGCTCTTGCCGGTTATCTCACTGACACGGGTCAGGGATTCCTTCTGACTGTTGTAAAAATTATCTATGACTACTATTTCATAGCCTGCATTGAGCAGCTCAACACAGGTGTGCGCGCCGATATATCCCGCGCCGCCGGTAATAAGGATTGACATATTCGCTACCTCGTCTTATAATATTATTCAAATAATTATAATACAACATTTATAAAAGGATGTAAAGGGGTTTCTTGTGTATAATCTTTCTGATACGGCAATTATAAAGGATATTTTAGGCAGGCACGGCTTCAGCTTTTCAAAATCGCTGGGGCAGAATTTTCTTGTCAATCCGTCTGTGTGCCCGAAAATGGCAGAGCTTGCCGGACTTGATGAAAATACGGGCGTGCTGGAAATAGGTCCCGGCATCGGCGTGCTTACCTCAGAGCTTGCCAAACGGGCAAAAAAGGCAGTCGCTGTTGAGCTTGACAGCCGCCTTTTGCCGGTGCTCGGCGAAACGCTTTCGGATTTTGACAATGTGGAAATTATCAATGCCGATGTTATGAAAATCGACCTTTCGAGTCTGATTAAAGAAAAATTCGGGGATATGCGGGTTTGTGTATGCGCCAATCTGCCTTATTATATCACCTCACCCGTTATTATGCTGCTGCTTGAAAGCAGACTGCCGATAGACAGCATAACGGTTATGGTGCAAAAAGAGGCGGCGCAACGGCTGACTGCACGGGTGGGCTCAAGAGAATCCGGCGCGGTCACGGTTGCCGTTGACTATTATTCCGAGGCGGTGAAGCTGTTTGATGTGTCACGCGGCTCTTTTTTGCCGCCGCCGAATGTGGACAGCGCGGTGATTCAGCTTAAGGTGAGGGAAACGCCGCCCGTGAGCGTCAGCGATGAAAAGCTGTTTTTTGCTATGGTAAAAGCGGCGTTTGCTCAAAGAAGAAAAACGGCGGTCAACTCCGTCAGCTCCGGGCTCGGGATAAGCAAGCAGACGGTGGCGGCGGCACTGCAAAAAAGCGGACTTTCGGTTAACGCAAGGGCAGAGAGCCTTTCAATGCAGGAGCTTGCCGCGCTTTGTGAAAATATTAAAACGGAGACGGAAAATCAATGACATGGAATTTAACCTTCTTTTTTAACAGTGTACTTCTGGGTGTGGGGCTTGCTATGGACGCTTTTTCGGTGTCTCTTGCAAACGGTCTCGGCGAGCCGAAAATGAAAAAGGGCAGGATGTGCCTTATTGCAGGTGTTTTTGCCGCGTTTCAGGCTGCCATGCCCATGACGGGCTGGGTATGTGTGCATACGGTGGTGCAGTATTTCAGCTCCTTTCAGAAATTCATACCGTGGATTGCGCTTGCGCTTTTAGGTTTCATCGGCGGCAAAATGCTGTACGAGGGCATACGCGGCGGCGAAGAAACCGAAAAGGCTGCTGTCGGCGTCGGCGCACTGCTTGTGCAGGGTGTTGCAACATCCATTGATGCGCTTTCCGTGGGCTTCACAATTTCCGATTACGGTGCGGTTATGGCAGCGGTATGTGCGCTCATCATTGCGGCGGTTACTTTCGCCATATGCATGAGCGGACTTGAAATAGGTAAAAAATTCGGCACTGTGCTTGCCGGAAAGGCAACTGTTCTCGGCGGCGTTATTCTTATAGGCATAGGTATTGAAATATTTGTGACAGGCGTTTTTAAGTGAGGAGCGAAAAGTAAGAAATGGATACCGAAATTCGTAAGGGAAAAAACGGGTATAAGCTGATTATACGGAATGAGAAATATGTTGTCGAAGCAGCCTTTGAGAAAGCGGACGAAAGCACCGTGAGAGCGTTTGAAAAAAGCTTTTTATCTTTTAAAAACGACGGCAGGCTGACAAGTGTGCTTATAGACAAAAAATTGAAAATTTCCGCCATGGAAAGCTGCACAGGCGGACTTTTTGCAAGTAATATCACCGATTACGAGGGCGCATCGGCAATTTTTCGCGGTTCATTTGTCACCTATTCAAATGAGGCAAAAATCGCGGCAGGCGTGCCGGAAATGATTATTACGGAGTTCGGCGTTTATTCTCCGGAAACCGCTTATTCCATGGCAAGAGCGGCACGAAGAAACACAGGCAGCGGCATAGCCGCAGGTATAACCGGCTCTTATGCCAATCCCGACCCGGAAAACGCGGACAGTGTGACAGGCGAAATCTATGCCGCGGCAGAAAGCGAAAACGGCGGCTTTACCGCGAAAATAACTCTGCTTTCTCTTGAAAAAACGCGCAGAGAGCTGAAACAGCTTACCGTTGACATCATATCGGGGCTTATTTTTTCATTTATAGCGTGACATAATAAACAATTTGATATAATAGTCTAAAGATGCGGTTTTGTTGCGTAAATATGCAATATAAGCTGCTTTTTTATAAAATGAATTGACAAATGACATAATAAATGACATAATAAATGACATGACAATGACACAATAAACCGGCTCATAAGGGTTACAGTATTTCATATAAAAACGGGGGAGTGTGCTTTGTATGGATAAAAGAGAAAGCGAAGTAGTTGAATTCAAAAAAACGACAAGTGAAATAAAGGAAGGTGTTATTTCGCTTGCATCAATGCTGAATAAAAGCGGTGCCTGCACATTGTATTTCGGAGTAAGAAACAACGGTGAAATTTACGGAGTTACCGTTGGGCAAAATACCACATCAGATATTTCAAGAGCTGTAAAAGAGCATATCAAGCCTGCTGTAATTCCGAAAATAGAAATTAAAAGTATTGACGGAAAACAGATTATACAGGTATCGGCACAGGGCGAGGATACCCCGTATTCGGCATATGGCAGATATTATATTCGTTCGGACGATGAAGATATAATTATGACAAATTCACAAATGGAATCTTTTTTTCTCGGGAAGAGTTATGATTATTCTAAATGGGAAAAAACAGCCACGGAGTACGGAGTTGACGATGTTGACGAGGAGCTTCTGATACGCTATATAAATGCGGGCAATGACAGCGGAAGAATCAATTATTTGTACCGCGATGCAAGGTCTACGCTTATGAAGCTTGAGCTTCTTAACGGGGAACATCTCAACAATGCCGGATATTATCTGTTTTCAACAAAAAAGCCGCTGCTGTTAAAGCTTGCGACATATCCGACGGATGAACGCATTTCATTCAGCGATATGAAGCAATTCAGAGGAAACATTTTTGAATGTATTGATGAGGCTGTTAAATATGTTACAAATAATATTCGCTGGAGGGCAGAAATACGCGGCATGGAGCGGGTGGAGGTGCCGGAAATACCGGTAGAGGCGTTTCGCGAAATTATAGTAAACAGCTTCGCGCATATGAAGGTGAATTCATCATCATCAAATGAGATTTATATAACGCCGACAAGGGTTCATATATACAATCCCGGTTCATTGGTGCCGGGAACAGACCCGGAAATGTTTGCCATGGGAGTACAGGGCTCCATGATACGAAATCCGCTTATAGCTACGGTACTTTATTATAACAGAACAATTGACGCTTTCGGTACGGGTTTTGAGCGCGTGTTCCGTCTGTGTGCAAAGGAAAAATACAGATACAGCAATAACCAATTCGGGTTTACTTTTGAGTTTATCAGGGCAGACGATATACCTGACGGAAAAACACAGAAAACGGCTATATCGCTTTCCGATGATGAAAAAGCTGCTCTTGATTTTTTCAAAAAACAGCCGTGCTCCACAAAAAAAGAACTTGCTGCCAGGTTGGAAAAATCAGAAGCGACAGCCAACCGCATTGTCAAAAAGCTTGCGCTGCTTGGGATGCTGAAGCATACAGGAGCTAATAAGGGTGGTCGTTGGGCAGTTTTTTACGATAACGATTAATTGGCATTTCGCTATGTACGGCGTATATTTACCGCTTTTTTTCAAACAATATTTCCGAATGAAAGGAATGTTGTTTGTGCGAAAAAGCGGTATTTTATTATCTTTAAGCTCCATTTACGGTGAATACGGCATAGGCGATATGGGACAGGGAGCGTATGACTTTGCGGATTTTCTCAAAAAGAGCGGGCAGAGCTTCTGGCAGCTTCTGCCGCTTTGCCGTACCGACCGCTTCGGCAGTCCGTACAGCAGCCCGTCTGTTTTTGCGGGAAATCCGTATTATATCAGTGTTGAAAAGCTGTATGAACAGGGACTTCTCACCCTGCCGGAGAAAAACTCGGCAAAAACAGGGGGCTACAAGGCTGATTATGCGTTTTTAAATAAAACCCGCGGCGTATTGCTTGAAAAGGCGGCAGAAAGGCTGAAAAGAGGCACAGAGCTTGAACGGTTCATACACGAAAACGGCGGCTGGCTTATGCCGTACGCCCTTTATACGGTGCTGCGTGAGAAAAAAGGCATGAGCGCGGCAGAGTGTATGAAGCTTTCAAAGCCCGAAAGGGAAAAGCTTTATGCGGTCTGTAACAGGGAAATACAAAAGGTGTGCGCGGTTCAGTATTTATTTTTCTTCCAGTGGTTTAATCTTAAAAATTATGTCAACAATAATCGCGTGCAGCTCATAGGTGATATTCCCGTGTATACAGCGTATGACAGCGCGGATGTGTGGGAAAATAAGGAGCTTTTTATGCTTGACGAAAACTGCCGTCCCGTTTTCGTTGCCGGCTGTCCGCCGGATGATTTTTCACCGGACGGTCAGAACTGGGGAAACCCCGTTTATAACTGGACAGAGCATGAAAAGGATGATTTTCGCTGGTGGCGCAGCCGCTTTGCCCATGCCGGACGGCTTTATGATGCGGTAAGGATAGACCATTTTCGCGGTTTTTACAGCGCGTATGCCGTGCCTGCCGGAAGGCGGGACGCAAGAGAAGGAAGGTGGCTTCCCTCTCCCGGTGAAAAGCTTGTTTCCGTGATAAAAAGGGATTTTCCGTCCCTGCCCGTTATTGCGGAGGATTTGGGCTTTATCACGGATGAGGTGAGGGAGTTTTTCAGCCGCTCAGGCTTTCCGGGGATGAAGGTTATGCAGTTTTCCTTTTCCGAGGACGGCGAAAGACCGTATTCATTTCCCGAAAACAGTGTATGCTATACGGGCACACACGACAACATGACCCTTTGCCAGTGGGCGGCGCAGGGCGGAGAGGATGTTTGCCGCGCTATGGATTATTACGGCGTTAACCGGGTGACGGGACTGCCGGAGGCAGTTATACGCGGCAGCATGGAGTGCCGCAGCAGTCTTTGTGTGATACCCATGCAGGACTGGCTGAAAAAGGGTGCCGACAGCAGAATGAATGTGCCGGGCACGGCACAGGGAAACTGGGGCTACCGTATGGCAAAAGGGGAGCTTTCGGATGAGCTTGCACGAAAAATCAGAAAAAGTGCCGTGTTATACGGCAGAATATAGGAGGAAACATATGAAAAAAATTATTGCAGTGTTTATTGCCGTGATTACGGTTATGTCGCTTGCTGCGTGCGGTACGAACGGCGGAACATCCACCACGGCACCTCAGGGACAAACAGCAACATCAACAGGCACACAGGGAAAGAAAACAGAAATATATTTTCTTAATTTCAAGCCGGAGGCGGCTGAGGTCTATGACAGAATTGCCGCAGACTATGAAAAAGAAACAGGCGTAAAGCTTAAGGTGGTAACGGCGGCCAGCAATACCTATGAGCAGACCCTAACAGGAGAGATCGCGAAAAGTGACGCTCCCACGATTTTTCAGATAAACGGACCGGTAGGCTTCAGGGCGTGGAAAAAATACTGCGCCGATTTAAAGGATACAAAGTTTTATTCGTTCCTTACGGATAAAAGTCTGGCAATCACGGAGGATGGCGGCGTTTACGGCATACCGTATGTTATAGAGGGCTACGGCATCATATATAACGAGGAAATAACGGACAAATATTTTGCCCTCGGAGATAAAAAAACAGAGCTCACCTCCATGGCGCAGATAAACTCATTCAAGGCACTAAAGGAGCTTGTTGAGGATATGCAGGCGCATAAGGATGAGCTTGGTATAGACGGCGTTTTTGCGTCTACTTCCATGGCAAGCGGCAACCAGTGGCGCTGGACAACGCACCTTGCGAATGTACCGTTCTATTATGAATTCAGTGAAAACGGGGAATATTCCGACACGGTGAGTGCCGCACTTGACGCACCTGAAACAGAATTTAAGTATTCGGATAACATGAAAAATCTGTTCAGTCTTTATACCGATAATTCAGTGACGGAAAAGAAGCTTTTAGGTTCTAAATCCGTGGCGGATTCTATGAGTGAGTTTGCTCTGGGCAAAGCGGCAATGGTGCAGAACGGCACATGGGCATGGAGTGAAATCGCGGATGTTGCGGGCAACACTGTAAAGGAGGACAAAATAAAATTCCTGCCCCTGTATACAGGCGTTGACGGCGAGGAAAAGCAGGGCTTGTGCGTCGGTACGGAAAATTACCTTGCTGTAAACAGTACGGTGTCTGAGGAAAAGCAGAAGGCATCCGTGGATTTTCTGGAATGGCTTTTCGGCAGTGAAACAGGCAAAAAATATGTTGTTAACGAGCTGAATTTCGTAACTCCGTTCAACACCTTTGACGAAGACGAGCTCCCGAAGGAGCCGCTTGCCGCCGAGCTTGTAAAGTGGACGGCGAAAAAGGATATAAAAAGCGTGCCGTGGACCTTTGCGGCATTCCCCGGAGATGCCTTCAAAAGCGATTTTGCCTCTGCTCTGCTGTCATTCGTTCAGGGAAGCGCGGAATGGGATGAAGTAAAGAACACGGTCAGAAATTCATGGAAAGACGAATATGAGGCTTTAAATTCATAAAACCGGAGGGACAGGCGATGAGAAACGGGCTAAAAAAGGTTTTTCCGATATTCGTACTGCCCACACTTGCGGCGTTTACCATCGCTTTTGCCGTCCCCTTTATCGGCGGCATCGTTCTTTCGTTTACCGATTTTACAACGGTGACGGACGCCGAGTGGGCGGGACTGTCAAATTATATAAAGGCGTTCTCCAACGGGGATTTTCTTAACGCTTTGTGGTTTACCGTTAAATTTACAGTTGTGTGCGTACTCACGGTTAATATTATCGCGTTTACGCTTGCAAGCCTTCTGACCAAAAAGCTGCCGGGGACGAATCTTTTCAGAACAGTGTTCTTCATGCCGAACCTTATAGGCGGAATAGTGCTCGGCTATATATGGCAGCTTATTATTAACGGCATACTTTCTTATTTCGGCGTTACCATAACCTTTGCGGCAAAATACGGCTTCTGGGGTCTTGTTGCGCTGACAAGCTGGCAGCTTATAGGTTATATGATGATTATATATATTGCAGGCATACAGAATATCCCCTCCGACCTGATTGACGCGGCAAAGGTGGACGGCGCATCATCATGGGATATTCTGCGCCATGTGACGATACCGATGGTCATGCCGTCCGTAACCATATGCCTTTTCTTAACGGTGACGGACTCGTTCAAGCTTTTTGATGCTAACCTTGCGCTGACAGACGGCGCACCGGGAAAGCAGACGGCTATGCTGGCTCTTGATATTTACAAGACCTTTTACGCGCGAACCGGCTGGCAGGGCGTAGGACAGGCGAAGGCGGTTATTTTCTTCATTTTAGTTGCCGCAATATCACTCATACAGCTTAAATTAACAAGAAGCAGGGAGGTGGAGGGATGACGGAAAAAAGCGAAAAAATCAAGGATATTATCCGTATATGCATACTGACTGCGGCGGCACTGCTGTTTGTCGCTCCCGTGCTCATTGTGCTGATGAACTCCTTTAAGGAAAAGCTTTTCATCACATCGGAGCCTTTTAAGCTCCCGTCTGCCGATACCTTTGCAGGGCTTCGCAACTTTACTGAGGGGTTGAGAAAAACGGGATTTATCTCAGCCTTCGGCTGGTCGCTTTTCATCACCGTCGGCAGCGTTGCGGTAATCGTTCTTTTCTGCTCGATGACTGCGTGGTATATCACAAGGGTAAAATCGCGCTTTACTTCATTTCTGTATTATGCCTTTGTATTTTCCATGATTGTGCCGTTTCAGATGGTTATGTTTACCATGACGAAAACCGCGAACGCGTTAAGTCTTGACAATCCGCTCGGTATCATCCTGATTTATCTCGGCTTCGGCTCCGGTCTTTCGGTGTTCATGTTCTGCGGCTTTATTAAAAGCATACCGCTTGAAATCGAGGAAGCGGCGATGATTGACGGCTGCGGACCGGTGAGAACCTTTTTCAGCGTGGTTTTTCCGATATTGAAGCCTACCGCAATTACCGTTGCTATTCTCAATGCCATGTGGATATGGAACGACTATCTGCTGCCGTACCTCGTCATAGGCTCTGACTATAAAACGGTGCCGATTGCCATACAGTATCTTCGCGGCGGCTACGGCAGTGTGGATATGGGCGCGATGATGGCAATGCTTGTGCTTGCGATTATTCCGATAGTGGTATTTTATCTGTCGTGTCAGAAATATATTATCAAAGGCGTTGCGGCAGGCGCGGTGAAAGGGTAAGGCTATGGCATCAATAACACTCAAAAACATCAACAAAATTTATCCGGGCGGTTTCCGTGCCGTAAACAATGTGAACCTTGAAATAAAAGACAAGGAGTTTGTTGTACTTGTCGGTCCGTCCGGCTGCGGAAAATCAACTACACTGCGTATGATAGCCGGGCTTGAGGATGTGACGCAGGGAGAGCTGTATATCGGCGACAAAATGGTGAACTTCACGCCGCCCAAGGACAGGGACATTGCCATGGTGTTTCAGTCATATGCCCTGTACCCGGACAAAACGGTTTATAAAAATATGGCGTTCGGGCTGGAGCGGCACAAGGTACCCAAGGACGAAATTAAAAGACGGGTGGACGAGGCGGCAAAAATCCTCGGTATTGAGCATCTTCTCGACCGTAAGCCGAAGGCACTTTCCGGCGGACAGCGGCAGAGAGTAGCTCTGGGCAGGGCAATAGTGCGTGACCCGAAGGTGTTTTTGCTTGACGAACCGCTTTCCAATCTCGATGCCAAGCTGCGTACCGCCATGCGCACGGAGATAGCGAAGCTGCACAAAAGGCTTGATACCACCTTTGTTTATGTTACCCACGACCAGACCGAGGCGATGACCATGGGGGACAGAATCGTAGTGATGAAGGACGGCGTTGTTCAGCAGGCGGATACGCCCCACGAGCTTTATATAAACCCGTGCAATATGTTTGTGGCAGGCTTTATCGGTTCTCCGCAGATGAATTTTGTGGATGCGGTGATGAAAAGAAAAGAGGGCTCTTATTATCTCGAAACGCAAAACGGCACTGTAAAGCTGCCGGACAGCAGGGTGAACGAAAATGTGAGCGCATATGAGGGGAAAAAAATCAAAATCGGTGTGCGCCCCGAGGATGTTTCGGATGAGCCGGGAAAAGAAAATGTGCTGACCGGAACGGTGGAGGTCAGTGAACAGCTCGGCAGTGAGGTATATTTATATATATCCTCGCCGGACGGCAGAATAACCGCAAGGGTGAGCCCGGACACGACGGCAAAAACGGGAAGCATAATAAAATATACATTCAATATGAATAAAATCCACCTGTTCGACCCTCAAACGCAGGAAGCTGTAAGGTGAATGTACGGATACGCGATGGACTGCAATTCATGGTTTTCTGTACCATAATACGGTTATGTAAACAGTATAAAAAATGCGCTATTTGCTCTTTCGTATTTTCAGTGCCGCGACGGTTATGTCGTCGCGGTGCTCTTTTTTTGCTTTTTTTGCTGCAAGTGAGGCAATGTGGGCGGCAAGCTCCTTCATGTCCGGTGTGCTCCACGCGAGCAGCTCCTCTCTAATCCATTCGTCACCGTTGTGCAGAGCTCCGTCTGTCAGCATAAGAATAATGCTGCCGTTTGAAAGACGGTATTCCTCCGCCGAAAAAGCTATGCCGCGAATGATTCCCACAGGCAGTGAGGGACGGCTGACACATATTATTTCATCTCCCTGACGGATGTATGACGGGGCTGCACCTGCCTTGAAAAAGGATGCTGTGCCCGTGCATACATTTATTTTTGTTACATCGGCAGTGGAAAGAGACTCATCGGAGCTTTTCATAATCATGGCTGAATTGACAAAATCAAATATGCTTTTCATGGAAAAGCCTGCCCGGGACAGCTTTTTTATCAGTGTGGAGGTAAGCACACCGTCAACGGCGGCGCGGCAGCCCGTACCCATGCCGTCACTGATAACGCAAACGCTGTTTTCGTCCGCATCCGTGAAATATTCAATGCTGTCACCGCATTCACAGCCGTCAAAGGCACTGCGGCGCGAAAAGCCGAAGCTTATTTCACAGGTTGGGCTTTGAATAAATTCAAGCTTTGTATATGAATCGGTCTGTGTTATACGGGGAAACGAAAAGCTTTTAAGTGCGGCGCGGCTTATGTGCTGCTGAAGCGACTGTGCCAAATCGGCAGTAACGGTCTCATCTGTCAGAATTTCGGTGAAGCATCTGCCGTTCAGGTCGGTAGAATATGACAGACGGTGAACATACAGCTCATTTTGCGCAAGATACTGTGTGAGCATATCGGATTTTGAGAAATCATATATTCTGCTTGCGGAAAGCCTGTGTGCTGCATCCTCAAGCAAAGACGATGAAAGGCGGAAGCCGTCAAAGGCAATAAGGCGCATTTCCTTTTGCTCTGTTGCATAGCCTACTGAGTCGTTATATTGTTTTTTACGCCGTGCGGCGGCGCGGCACAGCTCGTCTGTTTTCAGGCAGCAGATGCTTTCCGGCGTTTTTCCGTCCATAATATGCTTTATCATTAGTGAGGTTTCATCAAACCGTTCGCTCCAGCAAACGAGCTTGTTTTCGCAGTCCGGGCACACATTCTGCTGTATATCCGCATATACCCGGTTCATTGCCGATTTTGAAACGGACTCCATACCTGAAAAAACATCCTCCACCATCTGCGCTGCCTCAGTGACATAACGGGAAGCCTTCATTACAAGTGCCGCGCCGTCGTCATGTCTGCCCGTACTTGTTTTGTACCCTGCTTCGTCAAGATAGTTTTCAACCTTCATAATTATCTTCTGCGGTATCAGCCCGAAGGTGATTCCTGCGGCGGCGGACTCGAACAAGGTTATCAGGCTTTCACGCGAGCAGCCTGAAAACAGCACGGCTGCAAGTGCTGATATGCACAGCGACACGGCGCACCCGACTTGTCCGAGACGGGAAAAAAGTCCTGCCGCAAAGCCTCCGACGGCGAAAAAAGACAGCATATGGCGTGCGTCGGGTTGTAGACACAGTGCCGCGCCGAGAGCAACGCCGCAAACGCTGCCGGTGCTTATTCCTTTGTAATGGGAGATGAGCAGCAGCGCAAGCATAGCAAAAATATGTATGGGTCGTATTTCGCCGAATTTTATGCCTGACGCGCACAGTATGAGAATGAAAAAGCCCGCGTAAACAAAGGCGGAATCCCGGCGCGAAAGACGGTTAATGCCTATGCGTATAAAAGGAAGAGTAAAAAAACGCCGCAGCAGAAAACAGCATGCCGAGGCGAGTGCCGCCTCACTTGCGGCACAGACGGCGGGATAAACGGCAAAGCCTGTTATCAGAATACGCGCCGCACTGCACAGCCCGGGAACAGCGGCGGCGGACACGCAGCATATAACTTCTTCATACCGTAATTTACGCGCACGCTTCATCAGCAGTCTTACGCCGAGAATGGCACACAGTGTCAGGTAGCGGAAAACGGTCTGCATAAATCCGCTCTTTATCAGATAACCTGTTGCTTCACCGCAAAAGCAGGCAAAAAGCGTGTCCTCGGGGCAGGCGGCAAGGGCGGAATATGTGAAAGGCGAAATATCCTGTACCGCGTCAAACTGTGAAAGCACAAGTCCGGCTGCAAAAAAAGCCGCAGGTCTTAACAGCTTTTCGGGTGAAGGAATGAGGGTTCGTCCCATAGCTTTAATCTGATTTTCATATACTGCCGTTTTCAAATTATTATCCTCCGTACAGGCATAGAATGTTTGGGTAAATTATATAACGGAGGACACAAAAATTTTGTCGTATATACAGATACGGAAAATAAAAAAGGATGAAAACACTTGACAACTCTGTCTATATATGATAGACTGTTTCTTGTCGATAGACAATAGACAAGATTGGGAGTGATATTATGTCAGAAATGAGACTCGGCGCGGTGGAAAGCCGTTTTGCCGATATTGTGTGGCTCCATGAGCCGCTGCCGTCGGGTGAGCTTGCTAAAATTTGCCTTGAGGAGCTTTCGTGGAAACGCACCACAACCTACACCGTGCTTAAAAAGCTATGCGACCGCGGCATTTTTCAGAATGTGAACGGCACGGTGTCCGCAGTGATTTCAAGAGAAAAGTTTTATGCCATGCAGAGCGATGAATATGTAAAGGAAAATTTCAGCGGCTCTCTGCCGGCGTTTATCGCGGCTTTTACCTCCGGCAAAAAGCTGTCCGACAGTGAGATTGATGAAATTCAGCGGATGATTGACCGGGCAAGGGAGGGTAAATAATGCCGACTGTTTTTGCTCATATTTGCAATATGGCGGTAAACGGAAGCTGGTTTATCCTTGCCGTGCTGCTGATACGTGCGATATTTCGCCGTGCGCCGAAATATCTGCGGTGTATACTGTGGGGAATTGCCGGTCTGCGCCTTGTTTTTCCGTTTTCCGTTAAAAGCGTGTTGAGCCTGATTCCCGTGTATGATCCCGTGGATGTGAGTGCGGCGGCTTATAAAGCACCGTCATTTGCAAACGGCTTTCAGAATCTGAAGCCCGTTATCGGTCCGTCTGTTTCCGTTGCTCTTACTCCGTCCTTTCCGTATGTTGAAATGGGTTACAGCGGCAGGGGAACGGTTACATTTTACGCGTCTTTGTTCTGGCTTGCGGGCGTTGCCGCCTTGCTGATTTATATGGCGGTGAGCTGCATTGTTATACGAAAGAAAATTTTTGCTGCCGTACCGGACGGAGAGGTATATATCTGCGACGGCATAGCGTCCCCGTTTATTTACGGCATTTTCAGACCGAAAATATATATGCCGTCAGATATAGACGACGAAAAAAGGCAGTTTGTGCTGTCGCATGAAAGGGCTCATATCCGGCGGCTCGACCATGTTTCCAGACCGCTTGCGTTTGTTGTTCTTGCGGTTTACTGGTTTAATCCGCTTGTGTGGATGGCATATATCCTTTTCTGCCGCGACACGGAGCTTGCGTGTGATGAGCTTGTGATAAAAAGCATGGGCGCGGATAAAAGGGCGGATTATTCCGAAACACTGTTGAAGCTCTGCACAGCGAAAAGCCGGTTTACCGTCCGTCCCGTGGCGTTCGGTGAAACCGGGATAAAGCAGAGGATAAAAGCCGTGCTCAATTACAAAAAGGCACCGCTTTGGGTGATAACCGGGGCGGCAGCCGCTTGTGTCGCGGCGGCGTTGTGTTTTCTCACTTCCCCCGAGGTTGCCTCTGTTAAGACGGATAAAGCACTTGACAGCGCGGTGTCACAGGCAATTCTGTCTTCCGGCGGCCTATACCGGGGCGAGGCACTCGGAGAAGGGCACATTATTCTCGATGCGGAAAAACAGGGAGACAGCGTAAAGGTTTACGCGCTGGCAAGGCTGTGCTCATTCGGCTTTGAAAACGGTTATCTGACATCGGTCGGCGGTTATATCATACCTACCGTGTTCATATTCAAACAGGACGGTGAAAGCTATACGCTGACAAAAAAGCAGGAGCCTATGGACGGAGAGACCTACGGCGATTCCTTAAGAAAACTGTTTCCTGTTAAGCACTGGGCAAGAGTTCTCGGCTTTGACAATGATGACTCGGCGCGGATGTGGGAGCAGTGCAGGGTATACGGCGAAAAATACCTTGAATCGATCGGCAGAAACGCCGTGATTGCAAAAAATGTTTATCACAGGAGTACAGGCAGAGATATAGGAGAAGCTTTGGAAAAAGCGGAGCTTGATATTCTCGGCCGCACGCTTTTAGGTGCAGGAACCTATGAGTATATCGAAAACGGCGTACGCACGGTGTATTCAGAGGATTATGATGCCGCAAAAAACGAAATAATCCTTTCAAAATATGAATATGAAAGCGGCAGAGTGCTGATTTATGCCGCGCTGGACGGTGATACGGGAGAAATAAAACAGACGCAGACAGTGCCGGAGCGTATATACTTTAATGAATTGCAGACAACGGAAAACACCGAGCCGGTGTGGACAACGGCTGCATATTAAAACAAAAACAGACGGGAATTTTAAAAACCGTCTGTTTTTCTCTTGCGGTGACGGGCTGAATATGATAATATAGCCACGGAGGCGATTTATATGGCAAAATTTGAAATATATTCACTGAAAGTAAATTTTATGGTGAACCCTGTCGGCATTGATACCGTACCATTCTTTTCATGGAAAATGAAATCCGCCAAGGCGGGTGTCTTTCAGAGTGCATACCGTATCGAAGTGAAGAAATTTGACCTTATCAACGGCGCGGAGGCTGAAACAGTCTGGGACAGCGGCAAAACCGATGGTGATATAAGCGTAAAAAGGAAAGGCACTTTCGGACGCGAAGTTCATTTCCGTACCCGGTGAAAAAACGGCGGAGCCTGCCGTCAGAAAGGTGTTCAGGCTTGAAAATAAAAAGACGGCTTATGCGCGGCTTTACTGCTCGTCCGTCGGTGTGTTCGACATATATATCAACGGTCAGCGCGTGGGCGTGACGGAAAGCGGCAAAACTGTATATGACGAAATGAAGCCGGGCTGGACGGATTACGACAAGCGCCTTTTCTATAATACATATGATATTACGCCATACCTTGAAAACGGGGAAAACGGCGTAGGTGTTTTGCTTGCTCCCGGCTGGGCCATGGGCAGTATCGTCCACGGCTGGACAGACAGAAGAACCTATTCATTCAATAAAATCGCGTTTGTCGCACGGCTGGATGTGGTATATGCCGACGGCAGTGTGCAGACCGTGGTGACGGACGGCACATGGAGCGGCAGCTATGAATGCGCGGTGAAATATTCAGACATATATAACGGCGAGACCTATGATGCAAATCTTCCGGGCGGAGAGAAAATATCCCTTGCCGGTTTTGATGCGGCGGCATGGAAGCCCGTTGAGCTTACGGACGAGTTCAGGGGTGAAATCACCGCTTTTATCGGGCAGACTGTCCGCGTAAGAAAGGGTCTTACAAGAAAGCCCGTCAGCGTGACGGTTTATGAGAAAACAAAGGATAACGGCACGGATTACGGCGAAATCGTTATAAGTGAGACTTATGACAGCGCGGATAATATCGTTATCAAAAAGGGGAGCACCGCGATTTTTGACCTTGCGCAGAACATGGTGGGCTTTCCTGTGATAAGCGTGACGGCGGATAAGGGTACGGATATTACCTTGAGGGTTGCGGAAATGCTCAACGATTCCGGCAGTGAAAGCCGCGGAAACGACGGGGCAAAGGGCAGCCTGTACACGAGAAACTACCGCTCCGCCAAAGCAACGGGTCATTATATCGCCTGCGGAAACGGAAAAGAGACTTACCGTCCGCTTCTGACCTTCTACGGCTTCCGTTATGTCAGCATAACGGCGGACAGCGATATTACACTGAACGCGCTTTCCTGCGAGGTGCTCGGCAGCGACCTTGAAGAAACGGGCAGAATAACAACGGATAACGAAAGCGTCAACAAGCTTATCAGCAACATCATGTGGGGACAGAGAGGCAACTATTTAAGTGTGCCTACGGACTGTCCGCAGAGAGACGAAAGGCTCGGCTGGACGGGCGATACGCAGATATTCTGTTCCGCTGCCGCATATAACGCGGATATAGACGCATTTATGCATAAATGGCTTCAGGACGCGAGAGACTCACAGACGGGCGGCGAATATACGGATGTTATTCCGAGGGTGAACTATGTCGGCTCGGGTGCTGCTGCGTGGGGAGACGCGGGTATTATCGTACCGTATACGGTATATAAGATGTACGGCGACACGGCGGTAATTGATGAAATGTACGATTCCATGGAAGAGTATATGACATGGCTCGAAAAGAAAAGAAAATACAAGGGCGCAAAGACCTCATACGGCGACTGGCTTTCCTATGAGGGCAACGATGGCGAGATACTCAATGTGGTTGCCTGCGCCTATTACGCATATGACTGTATTCTGATGGAAAAAATGTGCCGCGCCACAGGCAGAACGCAGCGCGCAGAGCATTTTGCCGCACGATATGTTGAAACAAAGAAGTATTTCGGCAGAAAATTCCTGACCGGCAAAAACGACCTCAAGAGAAAATGCAGCACGCAGACCTGCTATCTGCTGGCACTGAAAACGGATATGTTCCCGGATGAACAAGCAAAGCAGGCGGCAGTAAAAATACTTGCAAAAAAGATACAGGATAACGGCAACAGGCTCTCAACCGGCTTTGTCGGCACGGGTACGCTCAACCAGACCTTAAGCGCGGTGGGCGAAAGCAGACTTGCCTACACGCTGCTGCTGCAAAGGGATAATCCCTCATGGCTTTACAGCGTTGACCAGGGTGCGACCACCATATGGGAACGCTGGAATTCCTACACGATAAAGGACGGCTTTGGTGACGCGGGTATGAACTCGTTCAACCATTATGCCTACGGCGTTATCGGTGAATGGATGTACGCTGATATGCTGGGCATAAAGGCGGACGACGGCAGGCCGGGCTTCAAGCATATTATTCTGTGTCCCACGCCCGATGACAGGCAGGAAAAGAAAATTCCCGCCAATCAGAAGCGCATAGCTTCTGTCAGCGGAAAGTTAAGCTCTGTTTACGGCGATATTGAAGCTCAGTGGCAGTACGGCAACGGTTTCCGTTTTACCGCAAAGACCCCGGCAAACACGAAGTGTACGGTTTATCTGCCGGTACCGTCAATCGACGGCGTTACCGTGAACGGCAAGAGCGCGGACAGCCTGAAAGCCGAAACAGACGGCATCAAGTTCAGCCGCACGGAAAACGGCAGGGCGGTATTTGAAGCGGCAAACGGCAGCTTTGAGTTTATCTGCAAAATATCAACACTTGAATAAGATTTAAGGCTTTGACCCGGGATATTTTCAAATAAAAATAAAAGGATGGTATAATATGAATATCGAACCTTCTTATCATATCGGTTTTCAAAAAGGACACGGGGCGCGTTACGCGCTGCTTCCGGGAGACCCCGGCAGAGTTGAAAAAATCGCGAAATATCTGGACAATCCGCAGTTTTTATCGGTCAGCCGCGAATATACCACCTATATCGGCGAATTGTCGGGAGAAAAAGTGCTGGTGATGTCAACCGGTATGGGTGGGCCGTCTACCGCAATCGGTGTTGAAGAGCTGTATCGCACCGGGGTGGATACATTTATCCGCATCGGCACCTGCGGCGGTATGCAGCTTGATGTGCTCGGCGGAGATTTGGTAATTCCGACGGGCTCTGTCAGAATGGAAGGAACAACCAGAGAATATGTTCCCATTGAATTTCCCGCTGTGCCGGATTTGTCCGTCACTAACGCCATCGTGAACGCGGCAAAGGCACTGGGCAAAAAATATCACATCGGTGTAGTTCAGTCTAAGGATTCATTTTACGGTCAGCATGACCCGGCGCGTATGCCGGTAGGCTACGAGCTTGAAAACAAATGGAACGCATGGATTAAAGCCGGCTGCATTGCTTCCGAAATGGAAGGTGCCGCGCTGTTTATTGTGTCTTCTTATTTGCGGTGCCGCGCCGGCGCGGTATTCCTTTCCGTATGGAATCAGGAAAGGGAAAAAGCCGGCTTGGACAATCCCGAGGTACATGACACATCGGATGCCATTGAAACAGCGGTAAACGCTGTCAGGCTGCTGATTGATGAAGATAAGGCAAGCACGGCAGACTGTGAAGGACGGTGAACACGGTGACAAAAACGGAAAACGAAAAAGAATGCGTTTCAGAATGTGACTTCCTGTGCGAAAAAAGATTGCTGAAAACCAATCCTGCTTTGCACAGGCTGTATCGCAGCAGCGTTTTTGCCATGGATATGCTGCTTTCCGGATATAAAAACATCTTTCCGTTTTTCACCGACCACACATTTGAGCATTCCGAGCAGGTTATCAATTATTGCAACATAATAGCCGGAAAAGAGATTGTTCCTTTTCTCAATTCAGATGAAATATATATTCTGCTTATGGGAGCCGCCCTGCACGATGTAGGTATGGGAATATCCGAGGATGATTTTCATTGCTTTTGCAGTGATATTCCGGGGCTTGCTGCCTATCGGGAACGGTTTCCCGGTGAGCTGACGGCGGAATATACCAGAGCTTTTCATCAGGAATTCAGCGCACAGTTCATAAAAAAATACAGCGGAGTATTTGAAATACCGTCCGAAGAGCATATACATTGTATTGCACAGGTTGCAAGGGGACATCGGAATGCGGATTTGCTGGACAGGGATGGATTTCCCGAGGCTTATCCCTTGCCGAACGGGAATACGGTAAATCTTGCCTACCTTGCAGCATTGGTTAAATTTGCCGATGAACTGGATGTGACGGCAGACAGAAATCTGTTTTTTGATTACACTGTTGTAAACCGGGAGTGGTCGGCAAAGCAGACAATGTGCTTCAAATGTCACGGCGCAATAAAAAGTCTGTGTGTCCGGGATGACGCGGTGGTACTTATGTACGATACACAGGAACCGGAGGTGGAAGAGGAAATTCTGCGAACCTACGGAAAAGTGGAAAATACCTTCGGCGAATACATAACTGTTTTGGAAAAGAGGACATCATTTCCGAAAAAACTGAGTCAGCTGAAACTTGAAAAAGTCAGACAATTATAAATATAATCTGTAAACGAGCAAGAATACCGAAAACCGGTACCGATATTTAAACAGAACAGGAGGGTCGAAATGAAAGTTGAAGAGGATTTAATCCGGCTTATAAAGAAATTATATGAAAATGTTGACCACTGTATCGGATACCCGATCTGTCAGTATCCCAATATGTCGGGGTTCGGAGAATGGTATACAAAGACCGGACTTTGTGATATAGGCATCAATAATGCGGGAAATCCTTATGATGAGGAGCAATATGTTTTAAGCTCCGTTGAATTTGAACAGGATGTAATCCGAACGGTTGCGCCGTGGTACGGCATTCCGAAAGGGCGCGAATGGGGCTTTGTCACCAACGGCGGAACAGACGGAAATATGCACGGAATTTATTACGGAGCGAAAAAGCTTCAAAGGGAAACAGGAATGCTTCCGATTGTCTATGTTTCCAAAGAAGCACATTATTCCTCCTTCCGGTTATGTGATGTTCAGAATCTTGAAGTCAGAATGATTGATTATGACAAACACGGAAGCATGGATATGGACTGCTTAAAAAGAAGTATTGACCCGACCAGACCGGCATTGATTATTATTGCAATCGGTTCGACCTTTATGGGTGCTACGGACAATCAGGCGGGCATCAGAAAAGTGCTGGAGGAGACGAAGCCGATTGCCGTTTACAGACATTTGGATGCCGCCCTGTTCGGCGGTTATCTTCCGTTTACGGAATACAGGGATATTGTCAGTATGGAAAAACAAGGGTATGACTCGATTGCAATCAGCGGTCACAAATTTTTCGGCATTGATGAACCGTGCGGTCTGTTCATCAGCCGTATGGATGTTCTGGAAGCGCAAAAGGCATATAAGGTAGGCTATCTGCGCAACAATATGCCGCTTATAAGTTGTTCGAGAAACGGTTTGACACCCTTGAAATTCTATTGGATTTTGAAAAACATCGGTTTTGACGGCTTTGCCGCAGAAGCGAAGTCCATGTTGGAAAATACAAGCTATTTGCAGCAAAAATTCGATGAAATCGGTTATCCCGCATGGCATATGCCTTACAGCAACACGGTATTTTTCAAAAGTCCGGCAGAATGGATTCAAAAAAAATATATGCTTGCAAACGGCTATCTCCCGGATTACGGCGGTGAGCTTTGTCATATTGTCGTGATGCAGCATGTGAAAAAAGCGATATTGGACGAGTTTATCGGGGATTTGACAAATCAAATATAAACAGAAAGAGGTATTACATATGTCAAAATGGTATGCAGGTGTTACTCATTGTCACACAACCCGTTCCGACGGAAAATATGCGCCGGAAAAAATTGTTTCCATGGCAGAGGAACGAAAGCTTGATTTTCTTATGATAACCGACCACAATAAAATTCTTGACCGTAAGCCGGAAAGCAGAAAGGTTACTGTTATTTACGGTACGGAGCTGACAAAACACGGCGGACACTCCAATTTCTGGGGGGTTCAGGCTCCGTTTGATGATTTTGAGTGTGAAACAATAGAAGACCTTAAGGAGAAAATCGCAACTGCAAAGCAGAGGGGCGCAACAACAAGCATGAACCATCCGCTTTGCACCGGCTGCCCGTGGCGCTGGGAAAAGCTGCCGGAGCTGTTTGACTGCGTTGAGGTGTGGAACTCGCCGCAGCATATTGACAATATGCGCTGCACGGAATGGTGGGCAGACGAGCTGCGCAAGGACAAAAAAATACCCGTGGTCGGCGGCAGTGATTACCACGAGGATTACTATGTTACGGATTTGATGATAAATCCCGTAACTTATGTTTATGCCGAATCTGCCGACACGGATGATATTCTTCGTGCCATACGCGAAGGAAAAACCACCATTTGCGCGGGTATCGGCACAACCTTTATCGAAATTTTCTGCGGAGACAAAATGCTCGGTGATACGGTGAAGGTCACGGGCGGAGAGAAAGCGCGTGTTACCGTAAAGGGGCTCAAAAAAGGTCACACCTTAAAGGTTATCGGCAGCACCGGACTTATTTACGAGCATACCGCGAATAAAAAGGAAGACCTTGATTTTACCGTTGATGTAGGTGACAACACCTTCCTTTATGCCCTTTCGGATTACAAGGTGGCTTATCCCGTGAGGCTCGGGCACAACCTGATTATGAAAAAGCGCAACCATTGCAGGCTCACTGACCCGGTACCGAGATTTATTTACGCGCAGACAGGCGCAATATATTTTGAGAAGTGAGCTCCATGGAAAACGACAGAGAGAAAAAATTAGCGTCGGGACCCATTCTGAAAACCATGTTCAGAATGGGTATACCTACATTTGTCGCGCAGCTTGTAAACCTGCTTTATAATATTGTTGACCGCATATATATCGGGCATATCGAAGGCTGCGGAGCGGCAGCGCTGACAGGTGTCGGCGTATGCTTCCCGGTGATAATGCTGATAACTGCTTTCGCAAACCTTGTCGGAGGCGGCGGAGCACCTCTTGCGGGCATTGCCCTCGGTAAAGCAGACAGGAAAAAAGCGGATAAAATTCTCGGTAACAGCTTTACTCTGCTGTTGATTCTCGCCGTTGCGCTGACGGTTATATTTCAAATTATTAAAAGACCGTTTTTATATATGTTCGGCGCAAGTGACGCAACATATGCCTACGGCGGCGAATATCTTACCGTATACCTTTGCGGTACGGTTTTCGTGATGATTTCAATAGGGCTGAATTATTATATCACCGTGCAGGGAGCGTCGCTTACGGCTATGCTGTCCGTCATTATCGGTGCGGTGATAAACCTTATACTTGACCCGGTATTTATTTTTGTTTTTAAAATGGGTGTTCGCGGCGCGGCAGCTGCAACCGTGATTTCACAGTCGTGCAGTGCTGCATGGATTCTGCGCTTTCTCACATCAAAAAAAGCGACGCTGCGCATCAAAAAAAGTGAAATGCGGCTGTCCGGGCGGATTGTCGGAAAAATCACTTCTTTAGGTGTATCGGCATTTATTATGGGGGCAACGGAAAGCCTTATCAGCGTTGTCTTCAACAGCGGTGCACAAAAATACGGCGGCGATTTATATGTGGGCTCCATTACCGTGGTGCAAAGCGTTATGCAGATAATCTGCACCCCGATGAACGGATTTACACAGGGTGTACAGCCGATTATAAGTTATAATTACGGCGCAAAGAATTATGACAGAATGAAAAAGACCTGTCTGCGGCTGATTTTAATAACCTTTTCCTCGGCATTTGTTTTAAGCCTTACGGGTATACTTATCCCGGGAGCGGTGGCAAAGCTGTTTACAAACGACAAAGAGCTGATAGACCTGTGTACAAGGGTTATGCCCGTTTTCATCTGCGGTATGCTGGTTTTCGGTGCGCAATGCGGCAGTCAGAACTGTTTTCTTGCTTTGGGTAAAGCAAAGCAATCCCTGTTTTTCGCCCTGTTCAGAAAGGTTATACTGCTGACACCCCTTGCAATCATTCTGCCGAAGGCGTTGAATAGCGTGATGGGACTGTATTACGCAGAACCGATAAGCGATATAACCTCGGCGGTCTGCTGCTTCACCGTGTTTATGATAACGCTGAAAAAAGTGATGGGTGAAGACAAAATCAAAGCATAAAAATAAAAATTCATTGAATTTATAAGAGAAAATGCGTATAATGTTTATGAAGTATATCTATTGTAAGGTGTGCCGGAAATCGTACGCAATTTCCGCCGCTTGAAGTATATGAGCGGCGGTATTTTTTTCGGAGATGATATTGTGACAGAACTTGAAAAAGCGAGACGGATTATTGATGAGGCGGACAGGGAAATTGCCCGTCAGTTTGAAAAAAGAATGAAAGCAGTTGAGAACGCTGCAAAATATAAGGCGGAAAACGCCTTGCCCGTGTATGATGCGGACAGAGAAAAGCAGGTTATAGAAAAAAACGCGGCGTATATAACCGATGACGCGATACGGAGTTATTACGGAATTTTTCAGAAATCCGTTATGGATGTATCAAAAAAATATCAGGAAAGATTACTTTCGGGGCTCCGTGTGGCATTCTGCGGCACACAGGGCGCGTTTGCACATATCGCGGCAAAAAGAATTTTTCCGTATGCGCGTTATGTTGAGCTTGACAGCTTTGAAAAGGCATATAATGCCGTGCTTAACGCGGAGTGCGAATGCTGTGTGCTGCCGGTTGAAAACAGCTTTGCCGGTGAGGTAGGGCAGGTTATTGACCTTATGTTTTCGGGAGAGCTTTCCGTCAGCGGTATATATGACATGGCGGTCAGTCAGAACCTTGTCGGTGTTAAGGGCTGTACCGTTTCGGATGTGAAAAGGGTGATAAGCCATCCGCAGGCTATTTCGCAGTGCGACGGGTATATAAAAGTGCACGGCTTTGAAGCTGAAGAGGCTGAAAGCACCGCTTCTGCGGCACAGAAGGCGGCACTGATAAGCGATAAGTCGGTGGCGGCAATTGCAAGCGGGGAAACAGCGGAGCTTTACGGGCTTGACATATTGGAGAAGGATATAAACGAAAGCGCGAAAAATACAACGAGATTTGCCGTTTTTTCCCGTGCGCCTGTCAGCGGCGAGGTGGAAAACGACCGTTTTATTCTTCTGTTCACAGTAAACGATGAGGTTGGTGCACTGGCAAAGGCAGTGAATATCATAGGCGCACACGGCTTTAATATGCGCGTTCTGCGCAGCCGTCCCGTAAAAAATATTCCGTGGCAATATTATTTTTATGTTGAGGCTGTGGGAAACAAAAACAGCGAAGACGGAAAAAGGATGATAAATGCCCTTTCCGTATGCTGTGAAAGTCTTAAGGTTGCGGGCTGTTTTAACGCCCCCGGGGTTATATGAGGTCGGATTATGAAAACTTTTGTAAAAACCCGTGACGGAGGATATAATGTAATACTTGAAAGAGGGAGTATTGATAAATTCGCTCTGCTTACGGGAATAACGGGAAAGACACTTATTGTTACGGATACGGGCGTACCGCAGTCATATGCGCGGCGCATTGCTTCACAGCTTGAAAAGCCGTATATATATACGGTTGAGCAGGGAGAGAAAAGCAAAAGCCTTGACTGCTTCGGCAAAATTCTATCCTTTATGCTGGAAAACAATTTTACCCGCAGTGACAGTGTGGTTGCCTGCGGCGGCGGAGTTGTCGGTGACCTTGCGGGCTTTTGCGCGGCAAGCTATATGCGCGGCGTGAAATTCCGGAATTTTCCAACCACGGTTCTTGCACAGGTGGATTCCTCTGTCGGCGGAAAGACCGCCGTAAATCTTGACGGGGTTAAAAATCCCGTGGGCGCGTTTTATCAGCCGTCCGCAGTGGTTATTGACCCGGATGTGCTGAAAACGCTTGGCAGGCGACAGACGGCTGCGGGACTTGCGGAAGCGGTGAAAACGAGCCTGACGGGGGACGCATCTCTGTTTGAAAAATTTGAAAAAGAAGATATATATGAAAATACGGATGAAATAATTTTCCGTTCAATTGAAATCAAAAAAAATGTTGTTCAGCTTGACGAAAAGGAAAACGGACTGCGGATGATATTGAATTTCGGGCACACAATAGGGCACGGGATAGAAAGTCTCGGGCTCGGGCTGTATCATGGCGAATGTGTTGCTCTCGGAATGCTGCCCATGTGTTCGGACGCGGTGAGGAAAAGGCTTATCCCTGTTCTTGAAAGGCTCGGTCTTCCAACGAGGCTTGATTTTGATGAAGAAAAAGTTATGGCGGCAATAGCTCACGACAAAAAAACGACGGGAGAGCTTATAAACGCCGTCACGGTTTCAAAGGTCGGCGAATACAGGATAAATAAAATGAGCGCAGGGGAAATCAGACAGCGGCTTTGCGTTTTAAAGGGAGAAAACGGATGAAAAATACCTTCGGAAACAGCCTGAGCGTCACTCTCTTCGGTGAAAGTCACGGTGCTGCCGTAGGAGCGGTGATTGACGGACTTGCGCCGGGAATAGAAATTGACGGGGAATATATAAGAAAAAAGCTGCTTAAAAGAGCACCGCACGGCAGAATTTCCACTTCAAGACATGAAAATAACGAATATAAAATCATAAGCGGAGTGTTTGAGGGCAGAACAACGGGTACTCCGCTGACACTGATTATGGAAAATAACGATGTCAGAAGCTCTGACTATGCCGCTTTTCGTTCACTTGCCCGTCCCGGTCACGCGGATTATACCGCATACTGCAAATATCACGGATATGAGGATTACAGGGGCGGAGGGCATTTCAGCGGCAGAATAACAGCTCCTCTTGTCGGAGCAGGTGCAGTTGTGCTTTATGCACTTGAAAAAAAGGGGATATTCATCGGTACGCACATAAAAAGCTGTGCCGGAATTACCGACAGAGATTTTTCGGCTCCTCAAGCGGATATAATATGCCTTAATGACAGAATTTTCCCTGTTCTTGATGAAAATGCCGGAGAAAAAATGAAAAGAAAAATATCGCTTGCGGCTGAAAATCACGACAGTATCGGCGGTATTCTCGAAACGGTGATATACGGGCTTCCGGCAGGCATAGGCGAGCCGTGGTTTGATTCTCTTGAAAGCGTTATATCCCACGGGATATTCGGTATTCCGGCAGTTAAGGGAATTGAGTTCGGTGCGGGCTTTGGCTTTTCGGATATGACAGGCAGCACCGCAAATGACCCGTTTGTATACGATAACGGAAAAATATCTGCAAAAACCAACAATAACGGCGGCATAAACGGCGGTATTTCAAACGGTATGCCGGTAATTTTCAGAACGGTTGTAAAGCCCACGCCGTCCATTGCAATAAAGCAGGACACAGTGGATTTTATAAAGGGCGAAAACGCGGCTTTGGAGCTGTCGGGCAGACACGACCCGTGCATTGTTCACCGTGCGGCGGCAGTGCATGAGGCGGTAACGGCGTTTGCGGCGGCGGATATGCTCTGTCTGCGTTTCGGAACGGATTATTTAGCGTGACACGGATAATCCGAACCGTGTTCGGAGGTGATTATATGCAATACGGCTGTATCGGTGAAAAGCTTTCCCATTCATTTTCAAAATCTATACATGAAAAGCTCGGACAGTATTCGTATGAGCTTATTGAGCTTGCACCGGCAGAGCTCGCTGACTTTATGACGGAAAAGAATTTTAAAGCCATAAATGTTACTATACCGTATAAGCAGGCAGTGATACCGTTTTTATATGAAATGAGCGATATGGCGAAAGCTGTGGGCGCAGTGAATACGGTTGTTAACCGTGACGGCAGGCTGTACGGCTATAATACGGATTTTTACGGCTTGAGCAGGCTTATTGAAAGAAGCACAGGGACTGTTAAAAACAAAAAAGTATTAATTACAGGCTCAGGCGGCACATCAAAAACCGCCCTTGCGGTTGTGAAAGCCATGGGAGCCGCAGAGGTATACAGAGTAAGCAGGACGGGCAGGGAGGACTGCATAACCTATGCCGATATGTATGACAGGCATAAGGATGCGGAGGTGATAATCAACGCTTCGCCTGTCGGTATGTTCCCGGAGCTTTACAGGTGCCCGGTTGAGCTGGACAGGCTCATACAACCGTCCCTTGTCATAGATGCGGTTTATAATCCTGTTCAAACAATGCTCATAAGCTCTGCGCGAAAAAAAGGAATCGCGGCAGAGGGCGGACTGTATATGCTTACGGCGCAGGCGGTGAGAGCGTACGAGATTTTTACGGGAAATACTGCCGGTGAAGATACTGCCGAAAGAGTGTATTCACAGGTGCTTTCCGAAAAAAGAAATATTGTGCTTACTGGTATGCCCATGAGCGGAAAAACAACAGCGGGACAAGTGCTTGCCAAAAGACTCGGACGCGAATTTATTGATACGGATGATGAAATAATAAAGCTGACGGGTACGGATATACCGGAATATTTCAGAAAATACGGCGAAAAAAGCTTTCGTGATGCCGAAAGCGAAGTGATAAAAAAAGTCAGCGCGGTATCGGGTGCGGTAGTTGCAACCGGCGGCGGCGCGGTATTAAGACGGGAAAATGTCGAAAGACTTAAAATGAACGGCGTTATATATTTCATTGACCGTCCCCTGTCTGAGCTCGCTCCTGCGGCTGACAGACCGCTTGCCGGAACCCGGCAGGCAATACGGAAATTATATGAAGAAAGATATGATATATATATATCCTGCGCGGATGAAATACTGAAAACGGACGGAGACTGTGCCGATACCGTGGAAGAAATCGAAAGGCGGCATTTCAGATGAAAATACTTGTGATAAACGGACCGAATATCAATATGCTCGGCATCAGAGAGCCGGAAATATACGGGAAAGGCACATATGCCGAGCTTTGCGAAACGGTAAAGGCTTACTGTGAAGAAAAAGGCGTTTCGGTTGAAATATATCAGTCCAATCACGAGGGCTGTCTGATTGACAAAATACAGCAGGCGCGGGGCACATTTGACGGTATTGTTATAAATCCTGCTGCCTATACGCATACAAGCATTGCCCTTTATGACGCGGTGAAGGCTGTCGGTGTGCCGACAGTAGAGGTTCACATTACAGACCCGGACGAAAGAGAACTGTTCAGGAAAATCAGCTATATCCGTCCGGCGTGTATCGCAACAGTAAAAGGGAAGGGCTTTGCAGGGTATAATGAAGCGGTAGATATTCTTCTGGAGGCGGCAAATGAAGGTGAAAATTGAGCCCTGCACGCCTTGCGGCACGGTAAAAGCACCGCCGTCCAAAAGTGAAGCCCACAGAGCAATTATCTGCGCCGCGCTTGCAAATGGTGAAAGCGTTATATCAAATATCGCTTTTTCGGACGATATAAGCGCAACCGTTGGCTGCGCCGTTTCTTCAGGCTGTGACATAAAAACAGAAGACGGGAAAATCACTGTCAGCGGTACGGGTGGAAATATCGGCGCGTTAAGTGTGCTTAACTGCCGCGAAAGCGGGAGCACCCTGCGTTTTATGCTGCCGCTCTGCCTGTTGAGCGAAAAAGAAACGGCCCTTACGGGCAGTGAAAGACTTTTTGAAAGACCCCTCGGGGTATATGAGAAAATATGCCGAAAACAGGATATACCGTTTATTAAAGAGAGAAATTCAGTTACCGTCGGCGGCAAACTTCACAGCGGTGAATTTGAAGTGAGCGGAAATGTCAGCAGTCAGTTCATAAGCGGCTTGATGCTTGCTTTGCCGCTTACAGAGGGCGACAGCGTTATAAAAATCATACCGCCATTTGAAAGCAGACCGTATGTTTTTCTGACGGCGAAAATTATGGATAACTTCGGCGTTAAAGCTGTTTTTGAGGATGAATACACCGTGAGAATACAGGGCGGTCAGCATTACCGTCCGTGCGGATTTGCAGTGGGCGGAGACTGGTCAAACGCGGCATATCTTTACGCATTTGACGGAGTGAAGGTTCACGGCGTTGACGAAAGCAGTGTACAGGGAGACAGGGTATGCCGTGAATATTTCAAAAGGCTGAAAAGCGGCTTTTGTACCCTTGAGCTGTCAGACTGTCCCGACCTTGCGCCGATTATGTTTGCTTATGCGGCAGCGCATGACGGGGGACGGTTTACTGGTACGGACAGGCTGAGATTTAAAGAGAGCGACAGAATTTCCTGCATGAAAGAGGAGCTTTCAAAGCTCGGCGTTATGCTTTCGGCAGAGGAAAACACCGTAACCGTCACGAGCGGCACGCTGCGCGTGCCGGACGGTGAGCTTTACGGACACAACGACCACAGAATTGTTATGGCACTTTCCTATCTGTTAACTTTTACCGGCGGCATTATTGACGGGGCGCAGGCTGTAAGCAAAAGCTTTCCGGATTATTTTGAAGTTATTAAACAGGCAGGCATCAGCGTGACAAGCGAACAGGAGAAACAGTTATGAACATGATATTTGAAAGAAAGCTCACCATTCCGCAGGAGGTAAAAAAGATGTATCCGCTTACCGCCGAAGCCCAAAAGGCGGTGAATGACGGGCGTGCACAGCTTAAAAGCATTTTTTCCGGTGAAAGCGACAAATTTGTCCTCATAATAGGTCCGTGCTCCGCAGACAGGGATGACAGCGTGCTTGACTATATATCAAGGCTGCGCAAGGTGCAGGAAAAGGTCAGCGAAAAGCTTTTCATAGTGCCGAGAATTTACACCAACAAGCCGAGAACAACGGGCTCGGGATATAAGGGTATGCTGCACCAGCCTGACCCGGACAGAAAGCCGGATATGTTCAAGGGTATAGTCGCAATACGCGAGCTGCACATGAGGGCGGTCAATGAAACCGGCTTTGTTTGTGCCGATGAAATGCTTTACCCGGAGGATTACAAATATATTGATGATATTTTAGGCTATGTTGCCGTTGGCGCAAGGAGCGTGGAGGATCAGCAGCACAGGCTTACAGCAAGCGGAATTGAAATTCCCGTGGGTATGAAAAATCCCACGGGCGGCGATATTTCAGTGATGATGAACGCGATTACGGCGGCGCAGAATCCCCACACATTCATTTACAGGGGATGGGAGGCGCACTCGACGGGAAACGAATATGCCCATGCCATTTTGAGGGGCTATGTAAACGGACACGGTCAGTCTATGCCGAACTACCATTATGAAGACCTTATGCTTCTGTGCGGGGAATACGCGAAAAGCGGCTTGAAGAATCCTGCTGTGATAATAGATACCAACCATTCCAATTCCGGCAAAAATCCGTTTGAGCAGGCGAGAATCGCGCAGGAAGTAACAATGAATATGAAATACAGCACTGACATTCGCCGTCTTGTCAAGGGCTTTATGACGGAAAGCTATATTGAAGACGGAAACCAGAAAATCGGAGGCGGTGTTTACGGTAAAAGCATAACGGATGCCTGTCTCGGCTGGGAAAAAACCGAAAAATTTATTTATGAGCTTGCGGAGAGGTTGTAAAATGATAACGGAAGAAATTGAAAAAAGACTTTTTGAAAATGCCGACGAAAAATACCGGGACTTTCAGGCAAAGCTGATGCCGGGTGTTGAAATCGAAAGAATTATCGGTGTCAGAACACCTGTGCTGCGCAAGCTTGCAAAGGAATATGCCGAAAATGAAAAAATCGGAGAGTTCCTTTCGGAGCTTCCCCATAAATATTATGATGAAAACAATCTTCACGGCTTTATCATTTCCGAATGTAAGGATTATGAAAAGGCGGTGAAATATACGGATGCCATTTTGCCTTATGTTGACAACTGGGCAACCTGTGACCTGTTGAGCCCGAAGGCATTTAAAAAGAACAGAGACAGGCTTTCTGCGGATATTGACCGCTGGCTATCCTCTGACAGAACATATACTGTCCGTTTCGGGCTTGAAATGATAATGAGCCATTTTCTTGACGATAAATTCAGCGTGGATTTTCTCGAAAAAGCGGCGGAAATCCGCAGTGAGGAATATTATGTCAACATGATGCTTGCGTGGCTTTTTGCAACGGCACTTGCAAAGCAGTGGGAAAGCACAGTGCCGTTTATTGAGCAGAACAGACTTGATACATGGGTGCATAACAAAACCATACAAAAGGCGTGCGAAAGCTACCGCATAACCGGTGAACAGAAAAATTATCTCAAGGGGATGAAGATAAAGCGTTGACAGTGTTTGAAAGAATATATGAAGTCGTTAAAAGAATACCTTACGGCAAGGTTGCGTCTTACGGACAGGTGGCTGCACTTGCGGGAAACCCGCGCTGGGCACGGGTTGTCGGCTACGCACTGCATAACAATCCCGAACCCGGAATTATTCCATGCTTTCGCGTTGTGATGAAGGACGGCACTCCGGCACCCGGCTTTGTGTTCGGCGGTACAGACGCACAGCGTGCGCTTTTGAAAAGTGAGGGCGTTGAATTTGACGCTGACGGAAAAGTAATTATGGACAAATACAGGTGGAACGGACATAGGGGATAAAAACAGGCGTTTTTCACAGCTCGTTATTAATTTTTCCCTGTATCATGATTCTGTATTTTTTCGGTGAGCAGTTACGGAATTTGCGGAAGGTCTGAATAAAATGGCTGGCAGAGGAAAAGCCCAGTTCATTCGCGATAACGCTTACGGGCTTATCTGTTTCAAGCAGCAGCCTTTCACTTTCTGAAATACGCGTCATGTTGCAGTATTCGGAAAAGCTCATGTGAATAATACGCTTGAATGAGCGTGAAAAGTAGCTGTAGCTTAATCCGCACATTTCGGCTATTTCTCTTTCATTTACATCGGCAAGGTTCTCTTTTATGTAGGAAACAGCCTTTTCCATCACCTTCAGAAGCTCTTTGTCGGGCACGGTGCTGAAAGAAAATCCGTCATTGTTCATGTGCCTTAAAACAAAGGAGAAAATGCCTCCTACAACGGCGTGTAAAGCAATAAGGTATCCGGGTGCGCAGACGGTATATTCCTTCAATGCTTCATCGGCGAGCCGGGGAACGATGCTCTTTTTCACAGCGTCAGCCGGAAATACTCTGCCGTTTGCCGCAGGAGAAATAAAAGGCATGATAAATTTGATTTCGGAAATAAGAAAAGCGGAATCGGTTACAAGCCCGGGAAGAAAATCAATAACCGTGTACCGGCATTTCTTTTTTGAAGCATTAAGCGCGTGCGATGCGCCGGAATTTATGACAACAAGCTCACCGGCGGAGGCTTTTATTTCATTCCCGTTGATAACGGCGCATATTCCGCCTTCATAAACATATATAAATTCAATATGCTCGTGGCTGTGTTCGGCTTCGCTGATTTCCCCTTTAACATAATTCTTTTCATAACAGACGATACAGCTTGATGTATTTGCAATCATAATTGAAATTACAGACCTTTCATTTAAAACATTAGTTATAATACTGCTTTTTATACTTTATCACATATTTTGTCGTAATTCCACAAAATTATATATTTTTTAGAATTTTTAAGATATTAGGCATAAATTTATTAAAATGACGGAGAATATTATTTGACTGCTACTTGAAAAAAAACGGTTAATGTAGTAATATAACACAGAAAAGCTTTCGGAAAGGAAAAACAAAAATGGCAGATATGTTAAATCCCAATGAGGGAAAAAAGCTTGAAATAAAAACGGAATACGGCGATTTTCTGCGTATTCCGATAAAAACAAAGCTTGTTGTAAGCGGAGACAGCCTTACGGATATACTTGATGAATCCGTTATGCCTTATATTCAAAGCGGGGATATGGTTTTCATCAGTGAAAAGATTGTTGCCATAAGTCAGGGCAGATGCTTTGATATTGATGATATACATCCGTCACCGCTTGCAAAGCTGCTTTGTAAATTCGTATATAAGTCACCTTACGGCATAGGGCTGGGAAGTCCGTGGACGATGGAGCTTGCCATAAGAGAAATCGGTATACCGAAAATACTCTTTGCCGCTTTCTGCTCCGCTGTTACAAAGCCGTTCGGCAAAAGGGGCGTATTTTATAACATAGTCGGTACTGCCGGCAGAGCTATCGACGGACCGTGCGACTGCACCATACCGCCTTATAATCATTGTGCGAAGCTTGCGCCTAAGGATCCGGACGGTGTTGCGAAAAAGCTGCAGGAGCATTGCGGCTGCCTTGTTGCGGTTATGGATGCAAACGATATAGGCAGAGAGGTTCTCGGCGTTTCAGACCCGTCGCTTGACATTGAAATGTGCAAGGCGATTTTTGCGGACAACCCTCTCGGACAGAATAACCAGCAGACTCCCATTGCCATTGTCCGCCGGGTGGTTTCTACGGCGCAGAACTAAAAAAAGAAAGCTCACGGCATTTCCTCAATCATGTCATATATGTCCTGTACAGTTGCTCCGCTGTTTTCAAATTGTGTCAAAGACTTGTAGTAATGAATCAGCAGGTTCTTTAATGCTTTTGAGTATTACAGTAAAAGTCTATAGCATTATGTATTTAAGGATTTAGAATTATGAAAAAGTGTTACAGCAATGGAATAACGCTGCTGAAAGATATACAAACGAACAAGAGCAATCTGAATTTGCGGAAAGCAATAAACGCATAGTCAAGGAGCGTTTTAGAAATTTATCAGGGCAGAAAGTTTTGGATTTAGGTTGCGGATACGGATATTATACCGTTGACTTTTGGGGCGAAACAACGCATTTTCACCGCCCGTTGTCTTATTACTTAAACTCCGCCTCGGAGCAGGGCTTTATATTGAAACATATTGATGAGCCCGTTTCATATGACGGAATAACAAAGAACCGGGATTTGCCGCTGTTCCTCTTTGCGGAGTATCAGAAAGGGTGACAGAAAAATTTGAATAAGAATAATACTGTTTCAAAAGTAATTTTAGTATGCGGAAAAATCTGCTGCGGAAAAACTGCATATTCACAAAAGATTTGCAATGAATACAACGCCGTATTACTCTCGGCGGATGAAATAACACTTGACATTTTAAGTGGAAATCTCGGGGAAAACAACCATGAATGCCAAATGATGAAGCCCTTAAACGCTATTCGGGTTTGCTTAAAAGAAAAGGTGCAGCCAAATGACTGCACCGATTACATATTAAGGGACTGTGCCTAATGCAACAGTCCCTTATTTTCATTTCAGATGCCTAACAGTGTAAATTCCGAAATTATTCTTCTTCCTGACAGCAATCGCAGTCGCAGCCTTCTTCAATATCAAATTCAAGAAGCTCGCCGCAGTTGGGACATTCAACCTGTCCTTCTTCGTCAATAGCGTCAAAATCAATGCAAATCTGCTCGCCGCAGGCGGGACATTCAACCTCGATGAAATCGTCATCATCGCAGCACTCGCAGTCATCATCGCAGCAGTCACAGTCACAGCATTCATCATCGTCGCCGTATACCATATCCTCTACAAATCCGAGATCCTCGTCGAGCTCCTCAACATATTCCGTCAGGTCAACATAATCCTCGCTTATATCAGCAACATCACTTGCAAGCTCGTCAAGTGTGTCGATAACGGCGTTGAACAGCTTTGCGTATTTATCGTCCTCTTTCAGGTCAAGACCTTCCATAAGGCCTCTGAGATATGCAACTTTTTCTGAAGATGTCATAGCGGTAATTCCTTTCTTGTCGGTAATTATTCTGCTGAGCCCTTTGCTCTGCCGAGGTATTCGCCCGTTCTGGTGTCAATCTGAACCATTTCACCTTCATTGATGAAAAGGGGAACCTTAACCTCTGCGCCTGTTTCAAGGGTGGCGGGCTTGGTGGTGTTTGTTGCGGTGTTGCCTGCAAAGCCGGGGTCGGTCTTTGCAACCATAAGGTCAACAAAGTTCGGGGGCTCTACGCCGAAAACATTGCCCTTATAGGAGAGAATACGGCAAACCATATTTTCTTTTACAAACTTGAAAGCGTCTGTAAGGTCAGCCGCATTGATGGGAACAAGCTCATAGGTTTCGGGATCCATGAAATAATAGAGCTCGCCGTCATTGTAGGAATATTCCATTTCCTTGCGCTCAATATAAGCGGTGGGGAACTTGTCGGTGGGGCTGAATGTACGCTCAACCACTGAACCCGTGATTACATTTTTGATTTTTGTGCGAACAAATGCAGCACCCTTGCCGGGCTTAACGTGCTGAAATTCAATTACCTGAAGCACATTGCCTTCCATTTCAAAGGTGATGCCGTTTCTGAAATCGCCTGCTGATACCATAATATATCTTTCCTCCGATAAAAAGTTTACACCTTATTCTATACCATTATGCATAATTTTTCAAGTGTTTTTTTTATATACCTGTTTTTTTCATATTTTTTGTGTTAAAATAGGCGTGAAAAGAAAACGGAGGAAGTCAAATGAAAAAATTGCCCGGCATTTTCTGCCTTTTTATCACTGTATTATTAATATTGTGCTCATGTGTTGACGGTGAGACCGCACATGAGCAAACAACACAGACCGAAACCACCGAAGCACAGCCGCTGACTGTAATGCTGACCTTTCCCGAGGGCATGACCGTTTGTGAAATTGCCGAAAAGCTTGAAGAAAACAGCGTGTGCTCCGCAGAAGAATTTATGTGCCTTGCGGACGATGAGGCAACCGCTGCTCCTTATTCATTTTATGAGCCTGAAATGAACAGCTCTCACAGGGCTTTTCTGCTGGAGGGATATATTTTCCCCGACACCTATGAATTTTATTATAATGAAACAGCACAGAGCGCAATTGCCCGTTTTCTTGACAATACGGAGCAAAAGCTTGACGGCTACAGGCAGAAAGCGCAAAGCGCAGGCTATACGCTCGATGAAATAATAACGGTTGCCTCCATTATGCAGGAGGAAGCAATACCTGCCGAAATGAAAAAGGTGTCAAGTGTACTTTTCAACAGACTTGACAGCGGAATGCAGCTTCAGTGTGATGTTACGATTGATTATATCGAAAACAGCGTAAAGCCTTATAAGGACAGTGAAGCATACGCTGAATACTATAACACATATAAGTGTGCGGCACTGCCGGAGGGACCCATATGCTCCCCGGGAATGGAAGCGATTGACGCGGCACTTGAGCCCGAACAGACGGATTACCTGTTTTTTGTGACGGACAGGGCAGACCCGGATATATATTATTATGCGGCGGATTATTCGGCGCATCTTGATAACTGTGACACTGCCGGCTGGTAAAACGGCAGTGTTTTTGCTTGCTTTTATCAGCTTTTAAGTAAGACTCAGCGGCAGGGTGCTGAATTGGGGACAAAACAAAAATGCCGTATAATTACAGTATTTTGATATTGACTTTTACGGTTTAAAGTGGTATACTGCTAAAAAGCAAAAGAAAGGGGCGGTATAATATGCCTATTACAAACATACTTGAAAACAATGCCGTAATGTATAAAAATGATGTGGCTCTTGTGGAAATCAATCCTACCGACCAACATTCTCCGAGAGTAACATGGAAGGAATACTCACTTATAGAGTCAAGTCCTTATGATAAATTCAGAAGCGAGATAACCTGGGGCGAGTTCAACAAGAGAGCAAACCGTTTTGCCAATTTCCTGCTTTCAAGGGGCGTCAAAAAGGGTGACAAGGTTGCTATACTGATGATGAACTGCCTTGAATGGCTGCCTGTATATTTCGGCGTGCTGAAAACGGGTGCGCTTGCCGTTCCGCTCAATTACAGATATACAGCGGATGAAATTAAATACTGTCTGTCCCTGTCGGAGTCCGATGTTCTGGTTTTCGGTCCCGAGTTTACGGGCAGAATTGAAGCGATATGCAACCGTATAGACGGTGTAAATATGCTGCTTTATGTCGGTGAGGACTGTCCCAGCTTTGCAGAAAGCTATGATAAATTCACGGCGTACTGCTCATCAAAAAACCCGGAAATTCCGCTTACCGATGATGACGAGGCGGCAATTTATTTCTCGTCCGGCACAACAGGCTTCCCGAAAGCGATTATTCATGCGCACAGAAGTCTTATGCACTCCGCAAAGACGGAGCAGGCGCACCACGGACAAACAAAAGAAGATGTTTTCCTTTGCATTCCGCCGCTTTATCACACCGGCGCGAAAATGCACTGGTTCGGTTCTCTTATTTCCGGCGGCAAGGCTGTTCTTCTCAAAGGCATAAAGCCGGAGTGGATTATGCGCACCGTCAGTGAAGAACGCTGCTCCATAGTATGGCTGCTTGTGCCGTGGGCGCAGGATATTCTTGATTCAATCGAAAGAGGAGACATCAATCTTTCAGACTACAATTTCTCACAGTGGAGACTTATGCATATAGGCGCACAGCCTGTTCCGCCAAGTCTTATCAAAAGGTGGAAAAAATATTTCCCCAACCATGAATACGATACAAACTACGGACTTTCCGAATCTATAGGCCCCGGCTGTGTACATCTCGGTGTTGAAAATATACACAAGGTGGGTGCTATCGGCAAGGCGGGCTACGGCTGGCAGACCAAAATCGTTGACCCGAACGAAAACGAGGTTGAAAAAGGCAATGTCGGTGAGCTTTGCGTAAAGGGTCCCGGCGTTATGCTGCGCTATTTCAACGACCCGGAGGCAACGGCAGCGGTGCTGCACGGCGACTGGCTTTTAACGGGCGATATGGCGCGTGAGGACGAGGATGGCTTCATTTACCTTGTTGACCGCAAAAAGGATGTTATCATCACGGGCGGCGAAAACCTTTATCCCGTGCAGATTGAAGACTTTATCAGGGCTATGAATCAGGTAAAGGACTGCGCGGTTATCGGCCTTGCGGATCAGCGGCTGGGAGAAATTGCGGCGGCGATAATTGAAGTGAAAGAAGGCTTCACGCTCACCGAAGAGCAGGTTAACGACTTCTGCGCCGACCTTCCGAGATACAAGAGACCGAAAAAGATTATTTTTGCCGAAATTCCGAGAAATCCCACCGGTAAAATTGAAAAGCCGGTTTTAAGAAAGCGTTACGGCGGTGACGGCGTTGTGGCGAAGCAGAATGAAATAAAATAAATAAATAATATTGACATTACGGCAATATCTGAGTTATACTGACTTTATATTTTAATCAGGAGATGACATAAAATGGCAAAGAAAGACATTAAATGGGGCGAGCTCGGCTTCGGTTATGTGAAGACCGATTACAGATTCGTTTCAAAATTCAAGGATGGTAAATGGGATGACGGCGTTATCACAGAGGATAGCGAAATCGTTCTCAACGAATGTGCCTGCGTTTTCCAGTATGCGCAGACCTGCTTTGAGGGCTTGAAGGCATATGAAACGGAGGACGGACACATTGTATGCTTCCGTCCTGACCTCAACGCCGAGCGTATGGCGGAAACGGCAAGAAGACTGCGTATGCCCGTATTCCCTGAGGAAAAATTCATTGAAGCGGTTGAAAAGGTAGTTTCTGCAAATGCTGACTTTGTTCCTCCCTACGGCAGCGGTGCAACGCTTTATCTGCGTCCGTTTATGTTCGGCTCAGACTCCATTATCGGTGTAAAGCCGGCAAACGAGTATGAATTCCGCATTTTCGGCACACCCGTCGGTCCGTATTTCAAGGGCGGCGTTAAGCCCCTTACGGTTCGTATTTCAGACCTTGACCGTGCCGCACCGAGAGGCACCGGCAACATCAAGGCGGGTCTTAACTACGCCATGAGCCTTTATAATATTGTTGACGCGCATGAGTGCGGCTTTGACGAGAATGTGTATCTTGACCCCGGCACGAGAACAAAGATTGAAGAGACTGGCGGCGCAAACATCATCTTCATCACTAAGGACGGAAAGCTTGTAACACCGAAGTCAGACTCCATTCTTCCCTCTATTACAAGGCGTTCGCTTATGGTTGTTGCCGAAAAGTATCTCGGTATGGAGGTTGAACAGAGAGAGGTTTACCTTGATGAGATTGCGGACTTTGCCGAATGCGGACTTTGCGGTACGGCGGCGGTTATTTCTCCCGTTGGCAAAATCAACGACCACGGCAAGGAAATCTGCTTCCCCTCCGGCATGAGCGATATGGGTCCCGTTACCAAAAAGCTGTATGATACGCTTACCGGCATCCAAATGGGCAGGCTTGAAGCTCCCGAGGGCTGGATTCATGTAATTAAATAAGAAATATCAAAAAAAGAAGGCGGAATTTGAGAATTTTCCGCCTTTTGTGTTTAAATTGGGGTGAAATAATATGGATAAAAAGTTATATATCCGGGGTACTGCCGGAACTCACTGGTATAATTTTACTGAGTGTCTGGCATATGCCGTGCTGCACCGTAAAACGCCTGCCGGTCTTGTATATACGGGAAAGGTGCCTTACGGTGAGGAAAAAATGCAGTATATGAATATCTGCACACCGAAAACCGAAGGGAAAAAGCCTGTGTTTATTTATATTCACGGCGGCGGCTGGGTGTCGGGTATAACGGAAATGCGCGATACCTATGTGGCACAGTGGGCAAAAAACGGTTTTTCGACCTTTTCTTTAAGCTACACTTATGCTCCGCAGAAGGTGTTCCCTGCACAGCTTCAGGAAATTTTAAACGCGCTTGATTACATATACGATAACGCCGGAAAATACGGCGCGGATATGAGCCGCATTGTTCTTTCGGGCGAGAGTGCGGGCGGCTGGTACATAACATATCTTGCGGCGATTGCCGGTGACAAAATGCTGCTTGAAAAGCTGAATCTGCGTTTTCGCCATGCGGATGAATTTTCAGTTAAAGCACTTGTTTCCAACTGCGGCTGCTATAATATAAGAGCCCTCACCGACCGGCGCAAGATGCAGTCAAAATTCCCGGATATGAAGATGATGACGACCTCATTTACCGGGAAAAAGTATGATGAGCTGCTGCACTGGCTCGATACGGATGAGGGCAGACTTGCCACACCGCCCGTTGACAGGGGCTTTCCGCCTGTGTTCGTTATCTGGGCGGTGAATGATTATCTGCGGTATGAGGCATTTGACCTTATGGAAAGACTTGACAAAATCGGCACGGAGTATGAGCAGTTCAAGGCGGACGGCATCATCGGTATGCACGGCTGGGCAATCGCCACAGTTGTAAAGCCGGGCAGAATATGCTTTGAAAAATCACTTGCGTTTGTGAAGAAATATATTGATTTATAACATGGTTTCAGTTATGCAAAATATTTTTACGCCGTGCTGAACAGGAATTGTCACCTGTTTTGGTGTTCGTTTCGTCAGAAATTCCACTCTCCGCCTTTACAGGTGGCAGCCCTCGTCCGTATAATGCTCATCGTCGATTTTGCCGACAATGGGAGTGGGGTCAATGCCCTGTCTCCTGTAATAATCTGCGATAGCCGCCTTGATTGCCTGTTCCGCAAGCACGGAGCAGTGAATTTTTACCGCCGGCAGACCGTCCAGTGCTTCAACAACCGCTTTGTTTGTCAGCTTAAGAGCCTCACTTAACGGCTGTCCCTTAATCATATCCGTTGCAATTGAGCTTGTGGCGATTGCCGATGCACAGCCGTAGGTTTTGAACTTAACATCAACAATCACATCATTTTCAACACGGATATACATTTTCATAATGTCGCCGCATTTGGCATTACCGATTTCACCTATGCCGTTCGCGTTTTCAAGCACGCCCACATTGTGGGGTGCGGCGAAATGTTCCATAACCTTCTGTGAATATTCCATAGTATTATTCTCCTTTATCTTCCGCGATGATTCTTTCCCAGAGGGGGGACATATCGCGCAGTCTGTTAATTATGGGGGTGAGCTGTTCGAGAATGTATTCCACATCCTCGCCAGATGTATTTTCGTCAATGGAAAGGCGCAGAGAACCGTGAGCCACCTCATGCTTTAAACCGATTGCCAGAAGTACATGGCTCGGGTCAAGTGAGCCGGAGGTGCAGGCACTGCCGCTTGACGCACTGATGCCGACCGCGTCGAGCATGAGCAGCAGGCTTTCACCCTCAACACCCTCAAAGCACATACTGAAATTTCCGGGCAGTCTCTTTTCCGTGTCGCCGTTTATGCGGCTGTGAGAGATTTTTGAAGCACCCTCAAAAAGTCTGTCGCGCAGTGCGGAAACCTTTTGGGCGTTTTTATCAATATTTGCGCACGCTTCTTCAAGCGCGGCACCGAGGGCAACGATTCCGGGAACATTTTCCGTGCCGGCGCGCTTGCCTGACTCCTGTCCGCCGCCTTCGATAAGGTTCGGCAGCTTCACGCCGTTTTTGCAGTAAAGAACACCTGTACCCTTGACCGCATGGAACTTATGACCGGACATGGAAAGAAAATCAATGTTCTGCTTTTTAACATCAATTGCAATGTGACCCGCCGCCTGAACCGCGTCTGTATGGAACCATACGCCCTTTTCGCGGCACAGCTTTCCGATTTCCTCAATGGGCTGAACGGAGCCTATCTCGTTATTGGCAAACATAACCGTAACAAGGCAGGTGTCCTCGCGTATTGCAGCCGCTATATCGTTCACATCAACGATTCCCTTGTCATTAACGCCGATATATGTGACTTCAAAGCCTTCCTTTTCAAGCTTTGCCGTGGTGTGAAGAACGGCATGATGCTCTATTTTTGTGGTGATGATGTGGCATTTGCCCTTTTTCTTTCCGAGCTCGGCACAGCCTCTTATAACCCAGTTGTCGCTTTCACTGCCGCCGGAGGTAAAATAAATTTCGCTTTTGTCGGCGTTTATTGCGGCTGCTACCTGCTGCCTTGCCTTTTCAATGGCTCTGTGAGCCGTCTGTCCGATTGAATAAAGGCTTGACGGGTTGCCGCAATGCTCTGTAAGATAGGGCATCATCGCGTCAAGCGCGGTTTTGGAAACCGCTGTTGTTGCCGCATTATCAGCATATACATATCTCATAATTCTGTCTCCTCTTTTTCGATTACTGTATGGAGCTTTCTGCTTCTTTCAACGATGTCGTTTAAGGTGATATGTCCTGCCGTGTCCATAACCGCTTTGTACATTTCCTCCCATACAAAGCTGAACACACAGTCGCAATACCTTTCACAGCTTCCGTTGTCCTCCGCGCAGCTCATAGGTGCAAGACTTCCCTCCGTTGCTTTCAGTATGTCGGCAACGGAAATAAGGGCTGCTTCTCTTTTGAGTTTGTATCCGCCTCTTGCCCCTCTCACAGAAGAAACAAGGTCAGCCTTTACGAGAGTGGAAATAATCTGCTCAAGATACTTGTCCGAAAGCTGCTCACGCTCGGCAATATCCTTTATGCTCACGCAGCCGTTTTCGCTGTTGAGCGCAATGTCAAGCATAATCCTTAACCCGTACCGACCTTTTGTAGATACCTTCATATACAGCCCTCCTTTCTTTTCCGCTATAATCATACCACGATTTCCAATTCATAGCAATATGGTATGAATTAGAAAAACAGCCGGCTTACGCCGACTATTTTATGCAGAATATACACATTTATACAGAAATTCGGAAATTAAAAATATCTTGTCAGAGCAACAGCCTTGCCGAGAATTGCCACCTCATCAACAATAATCGGTTCATATGCGTCATTCTCCGGCTGCAAACGGAAATGCCCGTTTTCTTTATAAAATGTTTTAACCGTTGCTTCTTCACCGACAAGTGCAACCACAATATCGCCGTTTACAGCGGTCGGCGTTTGCTCGACAAACAGAATATCACCGTCATGTATGCCGGCATTGAGCATACTTTCGCCTTTAACACGCAAGGCGAATATTTTTTTGCCGCGTGAAACAGGACCGTTATACGGAATATAGCTTTCAATCTGTTCCACGGCAAGAATGGGCATTCCGGCAGTGACAACGCCAACCAGAGGCACCTGATTGACATTTTGCGACATGGCGGTGATACGCACGGAGCGTTTCAACTGCGGGTCGCGGATGATATAGCCCTTTTCCTCCAGCGCGTCAAGATTGACCTGCACCGAGGAGGTTGAGCGAAGACCGACGGCGGCACCGATTTCCCTGACTGACGGGGGAATGCCGCTTGATGAACGCTCTACAAGATAATCGTATATTTTTTTCTGTGTGGCATTGAGCTGTTCCATAAAAAACCTGCCTTTCCGTATCGGGATATACATATTATAACACATAAATTTGTAAAATGCAAACATTTGTTTGAAATTTTTCAAAAATTTGTTCGGTTATTTTTCCGTGTATAAAACGGTGTGCGGCTGACAACAATACTGACAAATAAAACATGAATGGCGGATGAATATGAGCAGTAACAGTCAATTTGAAAAAATAAAGGCAGGCAGGGGCTTCTACATTGCTGTTGCGGTATGTGCGCTGGCTCTTGTTATGAGCGCGGGCGGACTTTATTACACGGCGGAAAAGAAAAAAGCGGCGGAAAATCAGACGGGAGTTATATCTGTGCCTCTTGCGGAATATACTTCCGATGAACAGAGGGCGGACGCAAACAAAAACGATGTTAAGGATGAGCGCACAACGGCGGCTACGACAACGGAAAACACAACGGTCACAACTGCGACGACTGCACCGACCACGGCTGCGGCGGCAACTGCCGAAGCACAGCCGCAGACGCAGAAAAGCGCGGATTATGTTATGCCCTTCGGCACGGAGCTTATGAAGGATTATTCGGACAAAGCACCGGTATACTCGAAAACCATGAACGACTGGCGCATACACCCGGGTATTGACTTTGCCGGAAAAGAAGGCGATGAGGTGCTGAGTATTTCCAACGGCAAGGTGAAAAAGATTTACTCCGATGAAAAATGGGGCACTGTTGCGGAAATAAGCTACGGTGTTTCACTCACTGTGAGATACTGCGGACTTGAACAGGGAACTACGGTAAAAACAGGGGATGTTGTAGGCACAGGTGAGGTTATAGGCAGTCTCGGCAATATACCGTGCGAAACGCTGGACGGTGCGCATCTGCACCTTGAAACACTTGTGGACGGGGAATATAAAGACCCGCTTGAGGTGCTGGGTAAGGCGGAAAGCACCTTCGCCGAATAAGCCGAACCGTCTTATTTCGCGCAGAACGAAAAGCAAAATAAAGTATATGGCACAAGTCGTTTTTCTGTAACATTTTTGTAAAGAAAGGTTTCCGACTTACTTCAAGTGCGAATTTCTTGCTTTTCTAACCGCTTTTTCGCCCTCGGCATACTTTAGTATTGCCTTCGGGCGAAGAAAACGGTTTCTGCATCGAAATAAGCCGGCTCGTAAATACTTCTTTCGCGCAGAACGAAAAGCAAAATAAAGTATATGGCACAAGTCGTTTTTCTGTA
>JAKSQS010000030.1 GCA_024404055.1 Clostridia bacterium
GACCCACCACCGACAGGGTGAAGGAAGCTTTGTTCAGCGTAATACAGTTTGAAATAGAGGGCAGACGGGTGCTCGACCTTTTCGCCGGCAGCGGTCAGCTCGGAATTGAGGCGCTTTCAAGGGGCGCGGCTTCGGCGGTGTTTGTGGATTCATCCAAAAAATCCGTTGAAGTTGTCAGAGAAAACCTTGAAACCGTCGGCTTTACAAAACAGGCATCGGTAGTAAATACGGACAGCATAGCTTTTCTTAAAAGCAGGGCTGAAAAGTATGATATTGCAATTCTTGACCCGCCGTATAAAACCGGTCTTGTGCAGTCGGCACTTGAAAATATTACAAATGTTATGAACAGATCCGGTGTGGTTATCTGCGAGGCGGCGGAAAACGACCCGATGCCCGAAAAAGCGGGTGACTTTGTTCTTCAAAGAAGCTACAGATACGGCAAGGTGTGGCTGTATACCTACCGTGCAGAGGAAAACGAGCAGGAATCGGAGTGATTATTTTGCCGAATACAATTGCTGTCTGTCCCGGAAGCTTTGACCCCATAACCGTGGGACACCTTGACATTATCCGCAGGAGCGCAAAGCTTTTTGATAAGGTTATAGTAGTGGTTATGGTGAATTATAAAAAAATCAATTCGGGAGTATTTACCCCTGAGGAACGCGTTGATTTCATAAAACGCTGTACGGCGGATATGGACAATGTGGAGGTGGACAATTATTCGGGACTTCTTGCCGAATATGCCGCGCAAAAGGGCGCGGTCGCCATTGTTAAGGGATTAAGGGCAATGTCTGATTTTGAAGATGAATTTCAGCAGGCTCTTACTAATAAATGCCTGAATCCGGCTGTTGAAACCGTGTTTTTAACGGCAGATACAAGCAATATGTTTTTAAGCTCAAGCATTGTGAAGCAGGTCTGCGCTCTCGGCGGAGATGTCAGCCCGTTTCTTCCCGCACCTATTTGCGAGGATGTAATTAAAAGATTGACCAAAACAGAAAGGATGTAAATACAATGAGTACGGAATTTAAAACGATTGACCTTTTAGACGAGGTGGCAGAAGCCGCATCATCCGGTATAGCACTGCCGTTTTTCCACAGAAGAGTTGTCAAGGATGAAAGCATCCTTGCGCTTATTGAAGAAATAAAGTCAACACTTCCCGATGATATGGAGGTAAGCCGCCGCATCATTAACGACCGCGAGAAGATTCTCGACTCCGCCGTTAAGAGAGGCAACAAGACTGTGAAGGAAGCGGAAGACAAGGCGGCACAGACAATTGCCGGTGCGGACGCACAGGCGGCTGCTACAATCGCGCAGGCTGAACAGCAGGCGGCAGATACGGTGCAGATGGCACAGACTGAGGCGGCAAGGCTTGTCAGCGAAAGCAATATTGTTAAGGAATCCACTCTGGAGGGCGAGCGCATTATTGCTGCGGCGCGTGCGGAAGCGGAAAGAATTATGAACGAGGCGAAAAACACCTGCGATGTTTATGCTTCACAGGCACAGGCGTGGAGCGATGACATAAAGAAGGGTGCGGTTGACTATGCCTCCGAAATTCTCAGAAGAAGCCATGAGCTGGTCAGAAGCACATCGTCAGAGCTTTCCAACAGGGCTTATGCGTTTGAACAGACCATGAGCAATCTCGGCATGGAATACGGCGAGCAGAGCAAGGTGACGGTTGACAATTTTGACCCGACACCTGCAGAGCAGTAAAAAAAATACAAACAGTCCCCGAACGGTAAAAATGTTCGGGGACTGTTTGTATTTTCTTTACTTTTAATCAAGATAATAAAGTCCGGACTGAAGCCAGACAAATTCCTTGCCCGCCACATTGATGTATTTGAACACCTTTTCGTTGAACACTCTGTAATCGCGCACGGAATTTGAAACCGTGTTGAGCGTACGGATTTTCTTTGAGCCCTGATTGCATATATACAGAGTGGAATCAATCAGCGTGACCGCGCAGGGGCGTTCAAACGCCGTGGTTTTTCCGCCGCCGACGCGAAGGAGTACTCTGCCTTCCTTCGGCGCATATTTTATAATGGCGTTTTCAATGGGAACGGCGCACCACACATTTTCCTCATCAACAGCAATGTCGCAAACGGGGGAATTGTGATAAGCAAGGCTTGAAGACACATTGAGAGTGCCGTCGGTATTGAAAATTTCATATTCACCTGTCGGGAAAACACACATGATTCTGCCGTCGGAAAGAATACCCGTGTCACAGGAAACATAATCGCCCAGTGTATTGGCTATTTCCTCATATTCGATGCCGAATTTGATTTTCAGATAGACGGATTTCTTTATGTGCTGAAAACAGTCGTTAACAGCGTCGTAACCGTAAAAATTCGCAACGACCTTTCCGTCCTCTCTCATATCTCTTGTTGCAAAAATAAATCCCTTTTTAAACGGGGTAATATTCAGTATTTCACCTGAAAAAATCTTTTCCATTCTTTAAAACCTTCCTTATTTATATCAATTTCCGTTAAAATACAATCCAACACCTTACTATAATACTATAAATTAAGCCGTCGGTCAAGTCTTGAAGAAACAAAAATTTGCAAAATAACCGTATGCGGTTGACAAATACCGGGTATTACAGTAAAATATAAAATGGTATAATTTGAAGGAGGGTACAGATATGGGCAAAAAATATGTTCTTGCTCTTGACCAGGGTACAACGAGCTCAAGAGCCATTGTTTTCGATAAAAAGGGAAACATCATTTCAAAGGCACAAAACGAATTTGATCAGATATATCCGAAAGCGGGCTGGGTTGAGCATGACCCGATGAAAATACTTTACAGCCAGTTTTCATCAATCACGCAGATTCTCAATTCCGGCGAGGTTGATGTTAAGGACATCGCGGGTATAGGCATCACAAATCAGCGCGAAACCACGATAATATGGGACAGAGCGACCGGCAAGCCGATTTATAATGCCATTGTATGGCAGTGCAGAAGAACGGCGGATTACTGTGAGAAGATAAAAGAGGACAAGGAGCTTTGCGACTACATTCAGGCTCATACGGGTCTTATTATAGACGCATATTTTTCCGCAACAAAAATCAAGTGGATACTTGACAATGTGGACGGCGCAAGAAAGCTTGCTTCAGAGGGCAGACTGCTTTTCGGCACGGTGGAAACCTGGCTTATATGGAATCTTACGGGCGGCAGATGCCATGTCACAGATTATTCAAACGCTTCAAGAACCATGCTGTTCGATGTTGATAAGCTTTGCTGGGACAAATATCTTTGTGAAAAGCTTGATATACCGATGAATATGCTGCCGACACCCGTTCCTTCAAGTCAGGTATACGGCTGGGTTGCAAGCGGCATAATAGGTCTTGAGGAGCTTGAGGGTGTTCCGATTTGCGGCGCGATAGGCGACCAGCCCTCCGCCCTTTTCGGTCAGGCGTGCTTTAAAGAAGGCATGGTTAAAAATACATACGGTACGGGCTGCTTCCTGCTTATGAACACGGGCGAAAAAAGGGTTATTTCCAAAAACAACCTGCTCACCGGCGTTGCATGGAGCATAGGCGGCAAAACCGTGTATTCAATAGAAGGCAGCGCGTTCAATGCCGGCTCCGTTATCAAGTGGCTTCGTGACGAGGTTCAGCTTGTTGACAGTCCGCGCCGCTGTGACGAGCTTGCCGAAAGCGTGGAGGACGCAAACGGCTGTTACCTTGTTCCGGCGTTTACGGGTCTCGGCGCACCGTATTGGGATATGTATGCGAGAGGCTGCCTTGTCGGTCTTACGAGAGGTGTTAACCGTGCGCATATTGCAAGGGCGGTTATTGAATGTATCACATATCAGATGACAGACCTGCTTGAAGCGATGAAGGCGGACTCCGGCATTGAAATTTCCGATTTCAGAGTTGACGGCGGCGCTTCCGTGAGCAATATTATGATGCAGATACAGTCGGATATGACGAGAACCACGGTTAACAGACCCAAGACGGTTGAGACCACGGCACTCGGTGCGGCATACCTTGCGGGTCTTGCCGTAGGCGTATGGGACAGCCTTGACGATATTGAAAGCAACCGTGAGATTGACAGAATTTTCGAGCCGAAAATGTCTCTCGAAAAGAGAAATTATTATTATGCAGGCTGGAAAAAGGCTGTTGAAAGGGCAAAGAACTGGGAAGACAAACAGTAAACAATAAATAACGGTCGAAAGACTGAATATATAGGAGATGTTTTTTATGGCAAAGGTAAATCTTGACTGGAAAACCGCGCAAAGCTTTATAACCGATGCATTTGTCGGTGTAGGCGTACCGCGCGAGGACGCTGAAATCTGTACGGATGTTCTGCTTGAATCCGACAGACGCGGAATTGAATCCCACGGCTGCAACCGCTTTAAGCCCATCTATATAGACAGAATTAACGACGGAATCCAGAATCCCGTAACAAATTTTGAAATCGTGAAGGAAACGGAATGCACCGCTGTTGTTGACGGACATGACGGCATGGGTCAGGTCATCGGCTACAAGTCCATGAAGCTTGCAATCGAAAAAGCAAAGAAATACGGCATGGGCATGGTCGTTGTCCGCAACTCCTGCCACTACGGTATCGCCGGATATTATCCGACTATGGCGTGCAAGGAAGGCTGCATAGGCATCACCGGCACAAACGCCCGTCCCTCCGTTGCCCCCACCTTCGGTGTTGAGGGTATGTTCGGCACAAATCCGCTTACCATCGGCATTCCCACCGATGAAGAATTTGATTTTCTTATTGACTGCGCGACATCCATCACGCAGAACGGCAAAATCGAATATTACGCAAGAATAAATGAAGATGTTCATCCCGGAACAGTTGTTGATATTAACGGAAACGCTGTGGAGGGTGATGCAGGTGTTGCGCTCAGTCAGATAAGAGGCGGCACGGCTGCGCTTACCACGCTCGGCGGTATAGGCGAGGCTCTCGGTGGCTACAAGGGCTACGGCTACGCAATGGTGGTTGAGCTTCTTTCCTCCGTTCTTCAGGACGGAAATTACGGCAAGGCGCTTGACGGCAAGGATGCGGACGGCAACAAGGCTCCCTATCATCTGGGTCATTTCTTCATTGCAATTGACACGAATCACTTCCTCGGTGAAGACCTTTGCAGAAAGAAGGCCGGCGAAATTATCCGTTCCGTACGTGCATCCAAAAAGGCACCCGGCGCGGAAAGAATTTATTCCGCAGGCGAAAAGGAATATAACATCTGGTGTTCACGCAAGGAAACGGGCGTTCCGATAAATGAATCCGTACAGGCTGAAATGAGCAAGGTCAGAGACGACCTTAAGCTTAACTATATTTTCCCGTGGGAAAAGTAATTTAATACAGAGGTAAAGACAATGAACTATGCAGAAGAATCATTAAAGCTCCACTATCAGTGGAAGGGTAAGCTTGAAGTTACCGCGAGAGCGGCTGTTGACAGCAAGGAGGCACTTTCGCTTGCGTATACGCCCGGCGTTGCGCAGCCCTGCCTTGAAATACAGAAGGATGTTGACAAATCCTATGAGCTGACAAGACGTTGGAACACCGTTGCGGTTGTTACGGACGGTACGGCGGTTCTCGGTCTGGGCGATATAGGACCCGAGGCAGGTATGCCGGTTATGGAGGGCAAATGCGTGCTCTTCAAGGAATTTGGCGGTGTTGACGCTATTCCGCTTTGCGTTCGTTCCAAGGATGTTGATGAAATAGTGAAAACCGTTGCCCTGCTTGCAGGCTCCTTCGGCGGCGTTAATCTTGAGGACATCAGCGCACCCAGATGCTTTGAAATAGAAAAGAAGCTTAAGGAATGCTGTGATATTCCGATTTTCCACGACGACCAGCACGGCACGGCGGTCATCACCCTTGCCGGACTTATTAACGCGCTCAAGCTTGTCGGCAAGAAAATTGAGGATGTTAAAATCGTTACAAGCGGCGCAGGCGCGGCAGGTATCGCAATTATCAAGCTGCTTATGAGCATGGGTCTTAAAAATGTTATTATGACCGACCGTACGGGAGCTATTTATAAGGGACGCGAAAAGCTGAACCCCATTAAAGAGGAAATGGCTGAAATTACAAACCTCAACTGCGAAAAGGGTACTCTTGCAGATGTTATCAAGGGTGCTGATGTGTTTATCGGCGTTTCCGCACCCGGCACGCTGACGCAGGATATGGTTAAAACCATGGCAAAGGATCCGATAATTTTTGCGTGCGCAAACCCCACACCGGAAATTTTCCCGGACGAGGCAAAGGCGGCAGGCGCAGCGGTTGTTTCCACCGGCAGGAGCGATTTCCCGAATCAGGTGAACAATGTGCTTGCGTTCCCCGGCATTTTCCGCGGTGCGCTTGATGTTCGCGCAAGTGATATAAACGACAAGATGAAGGTTGCGGCGGCTTACGCTCTTGCAGGACTTGTAAGTGATGAAGAGCTGAATGCCGACTACATTCTTCCCGCGGCGTTTGACCCGAGAGTTAAGGATGCAGTTGCCGCGGCTGTTGCTAAAGCGGCAAAGGACAGCGGAGTGGCAAGAATATAAAAATTTAAAACGGGACTGTAAAAAAGGTCTCCCTATTAACAGAATACAGTGCAGACCGAAGAACAATAAATATAAGACAAGGGATTTTAGACATATCCGCATTACGGATAGCCTTAAAATCCCTTATTATAAACGAAAAAAACGAAGATAACCCCCAAAATATACAAAATCAAATTGCTTTGACTTTTTTGAAAAATGTGATATAATATAATGTCAAAATTTATGTTACGGAAGTGGAAGTTATGAACCTTATATCACCGTCAATTTTATCCTGCGACTATTCCCGTATGGGTGAAGAATTTGAAGATATGAAAAAATGCGGCGCGGACTGGCTGCATATTGATGTAATGGACGGTCATTTTGTGCCGAACATCACTCTCGGTGCGCCGATTGTGAAATGTATGCGTAAATGCTCCGACCTTGTGTTTGATGTGCATCTTATGATAAGCGACCCGATAAAATATGCCCCCGACTTTGTAAAGGCGGGAGCGGATATAATAACCTTTCACATTGAAAGCGACTGCGACACTGCCGAAACAGTGAAGCTGATTAAGTCTTCAGGCTGTAAAGCAGGCATAGCCGTCAAGCCCGGTACACCGGCAGAAGCGGTTTTTCCGTATCTCGGGGATATTGATATGGTGCTTGTTATGACGGTGGAGCCCGGCTTCGGCGGTCAGAGCTTCATGGAGGATATGATGGAGAAGGTGACAGCCGTCAGAAAAGAATGCGAAAGGCTGTCTCTCGATACCGACATACAGGTTGACGGCGGAATTTCTCTGAAAACCGTTGAAAAAGCCGCAAAGGCGGGCGCAAATGTTTTTGTTGCCGGAAGTGCCATATTCGGCGCGGACGACCGCAAGGCGATGATCACATCGCTCAGGGAGCTTGCTTCAAGGGCTTGATGCCGTCAAAAAGCAGCGTCCAGTGTTCGTCGGTATAAAGTGCCTCGCCGCAGCCGCCGACCGGCAACATAAATTCCGCAGCTGTAAGCGCGGACGGCGTGGGCGAGGAAACGACTACCCTGTATCTGCCGTTCCATGAATAAACGCGGATATTGCCGCCGACTGCCTTAAAGCAGTCTATAAGCGCGGAAGTATCGTCGGTTTCAAACACGCAAAGATTTTCCTTTTCGCTGAAAAGCAGAAACATCATGCAGCCTCCCTGACAGTCCGGAAAAGCGTACATTGTGCATTCACTGCCTTTATGACATGACAGGGAGCTGTCATTAAGCAGCCGCTTTATCAGCGTGTTCAGCGCATTGCCCGAAACACATATATCGCGGTATGTAATTTCAAGCTCCTTCATATCGTTGTCCGTAAGCTCAAGCACGAGCATATGCCTGTCGGCACAATCAATTTTCATAAGTTAACTCCCGTTCGTTATTATTTCAGTAATAATCATATAACTGCGGGCAAGCGTTTTCAATGCAAAAATAATGGAAAACAGGGGTGATTTTTATCAAAAGAAAAAATGAAAACCTGATTACAACAAGGGACGGACTTACCCGTTTTTCGATAGAATATCTTATTATGCTGGTTCCTCTGCTTGCCGCCGGTACATATCTTAACGGTACTGCGGCACTGTGGCGTGCCGGCGTTTCCTGCCTGGCGTGTATGCTTACACAGGCGGCGGGAAGAAAGCTGTTTGCGCTCAAGGGTTCTCTTAAGGATTTGAGCGCAATAACAACCGGACTGATTATTTCCCTGCTTCTTCCGGCGAGCTGTCCGTTGTGGCTGCCTGCCCTCGGCTCCGCCTTTGCGGTTGCGGTGGCGGAAATTCCGTTCGGCGGTACGGCAGCAACGCCGTTTATGTCAGCGGCGGCAGGTTGGTGTTTTCTGTCTGTTTGCTTCAGTGACGCGGTGTTTTCTTTCCCTCCCGTCAATACCGGGACAAGCCCTGCCGTGTTCGGCACGGAAAATTTTGTTTCGGCGCAAAGTCTTTCACAGATGTTGAAGCTGGGCAAAACCGTAAGCCTCAACATTTTCGGCGCAGATACTCTCCTTACAGGCAGAGTACCCGGTGCCGCAGGTACAACATCGGTGCTTGTGCTTATAGGCACGGCAATATTTTTGCTGATAAAAAGACCGAAACGGTTGATTCCCTGTGCCGGATTTATCGGAATTTGCGCGGTTATGGCGTTCCTTTTTCCGAGAGTGCCCAGCGGAAGACTTTCATCAGTTGTGTGTGAGCTTTGCGCAGGCAATCTGCTGTTTACTGCGCTGCTTATTGTAAATCATCCCGTAACCTGTCCGAAAAAGAAAGCTGATTCCCTGCTTTACGGTGCTCTTGCCGGGGTGCTGTGCATGGTATTAAGTTATTACGGAAAGTACAGTGATAACGCCTGCTTCAGCGTGCTTATTATGAATGTTGTGTGGCCTGCCGTTGAGGATGTAAAGCAGTATATTATTCACGCGAAAACCGAAAAGAAAAATATTGACAGAATAAGGGCACGGGAAGAAAACAGTCTGCCCGTTATTGAAGATGAGGCGTATAGCGTTAAAAAAACGCATGAGCCTGTTTTATCCGTCGGCAAAGAGGCTGAACCGGAAGAGGATGACGACCCCATGCTTGCCCCGGCAGGTGAAGCGGAGGCACAGCGGTTGAAGGAAATTGAGAAAATGTTCTTTAACGAGGTTGTAAGACCCGTGAAGGAAAGAAGCAAAATCAACTCAATTAAAAAGACTTATTCCGATATTCAATCCGATATACAGAGCAGTCAATATAACTCAGGGTATACGCCGGATACTTCATATGACGGATTTCGTGCTTACGCGCCCGAGGAGGACGGCGAACGGGAATATGAGGATATTGATTACCGCAAATATCTGACACAAACGGAGGACAAGGAGGATGAATAAGCGTATTTCAAAGGACGGTATGAGTCCTGCCCGGATGATTTTCAAGGGTGCTTTCGTCTTTAACCCCGTTCTTACACAGGCGATAGGCATATGCCCCATTGTTGCCGTTGCATATACAGTCAAGGCGGCGGTTATGCTGTCGGGAACGCTTGCGGTGCTTATGCTGCTTTGCGAATATTTTTCTGCGTTTGTACTTTACAAGCTGCCCAGGTGGTTAAGAGTTGTGTGCTATCTTGCGTTTTCAACGGCGTTGCTTTCAGCCGTTATGCCTGTTCTTGATGTAATTTCACCGGAAACGAGCTCTGCGCTCGGCGTTTATCTGCCGCTGCTTTCCGTAAATTCTCTCGTTGTCATAAGATGTGAAAAATTTGCCGTCAAGAGCACCATAGGCATGAAAAACACGCAGAAGCTTTTATACTGTCTTATTGACTGCGCAAGCGCGTGCGTGGGCTATGCGGCGGTAATTATTATTGTCGCGTTCATCCGTCAGCAGCTTTCAGCCGGTAAATTTTTAGGCTTCGGGGCAGGTGTTCTTCCGCCGCTGTCTGTTATGGCAACGCCGTTCGGAGGACTTGTTGTGCTTTGTTTTGTTGCGGCGGTGCATAAGGCGATAATAAAAAAGTTCTTTCCCGATGAGCCGACGGAGGTTTTCGATTTTTCAAGCGCGCTGAAAATGCCGCTTGTATATGACCCGGGCATCAGAGCACGGGACAGCGGCAGCAAGCTCACGCAGGAGCCGTTTACAAGAAAGGATAACCTGAGAATCAGAGGAATAGAAATCAACAAAACAGAGGCGGATATTCTTTTTTACGGCAGTGATTTTGAAGACCCGTTTGCCGATTATGTTCCGGCTGAAACGGAATATGTTATCAGAGAGGGCTATGATTTCACGGATGAGGATGTTGAGTTCATTGCAATTCCCGTGGAAGAGGAAAATATTTCACAGGAGGACGGCGAGACATGAGATTTTTTGCGCAGCTCGCTGTCGCGGCGATTTACGCGACCTTTGTACAGAATCTTGTTTTCAGCTCCGGCTACGGCTTGAGTGAGGCTATCAGAATTGCAAGAAGACCGAAATATCTTATGATGTACGGTATCACTGTAACGCTTTCCGCAACCCTTACCAGTGTTTTATGCGGTCTGCTTGACAGAATATCAGCAGTAAACAACCTGAGCAACAGATGGCATATCGCGGTTTTTGCCGTTGTGCTTGCGGTGCTGTACCTTATCGCTTCGGTTATTCTTTTAAAGGTTTTCCGAGTGAGCAGAAAATTTATGAATTCACTGGGAATTTGTGCACTTAACACGCTTGTTCTTGCGGTTCTGCTTGTTAACCACCTTGCGGGCTATGGCATCGGTGCCGGCGGTGTCTTTGTTATTGCTGTTTTTCTGATAAACAGCGGCATGAGAAGACTTGTTAATAATGATGCCATACCCGGAGTATTCAGGGGTATGCCTGCCATGTTCGCGTATACGGCTCTGCTTTCGCTTGCTTTTTTAAGCTTTTCCGGCGAAGCCTTTATAGTATAGGCAAGGGGTGAACGGTTATGTCTTTTCGTAAATATCAGCCGGAGCTCGCGGCAAAAAAGAAATATGACGGAGTGCGCGTAAAGCGCAGCTATTATACCTTTTCAAAATATTATCCTGCGGGTGATACCAACCGTGTGTACCGTAAAAGCATCAGCAGTGCAAGGCGGGCAAAAAAGGTTCGCGTTGCTGCCGGGATATGTGCGGCTGTTGCGGTTGCCGCATTGATAGTTATTATAGCTTTTCTTTAAGATATAACAAATTTTTTACATTAAATATTTAATAAAAAAATGCTTTTTTAGTCAATAATTTACATAATATTAATAATATTTTATTATTTTTATGATAAAATCCGACTAAAGGTAATTATTGAAGTGGAAAGGAAGCATTATATGAGAATCAGAAATCAGGAGCTTGGAGACCGTAATATTGTCGGAGCGCGTGTAGAGCAGCGCCGCAAAGAACTGTGCATGAAGCAGATTGAGTTGTTGGCACAGCTTCAGATTAAGGGGATAGAGCTTACTGCTTCGGGTCTTTCAAAGCTTGAGGGACAGTTAAGGAGTGTGTCTGATTACGAGCTTGTGGCACTCTCTGATGTTCTCGGGGTAAGCATGGACTGGCTTGTCGGCAGAGAAAAATAACGATTTGTATTCTAAAACGGGTTGTAATAAAATAAAGACGGTTTCTTTACTGTTAATATCGGTAAAGAAGCCGCTTTTTTTATTTTGCTTTACTCAACGGTAACGCTTTTGGCAAGGTTGCGCGGCTTGTCAATGTCACAGCCCTTTAAAAGCGCGGTATAATAGCTTAAAAGCTGCATTGGAATAATTTCAAGAGATGGCGCGGTTACGGGATGCGATACGGGAACGGTTATCACCTCACCGAATGCGCTGCATTCTTTTTTATGTGAGCTGTCGGTAACGCAAATGACCCTTGCACCGCGTGATATTACCTCCCGTACATTGGAAAGGGTTTTAAAAAAGGTTTTGCCGCCGCAGCAAAGCGCGATAACGGGCGTATCCTTTTCGATCAGCGAAATACTGCCGTGCTTGAGCTCGCCTGCGGCAACGGCATCGCTTTTTATATAGCTTACCTCCTTTAGCTTAAGTGCGGCTTCCATTGCGGCAGGATAGTCGGTACCTCTGCCGATGAAAAAAACATTCCCGGCATCCTTTATGCTTTTTGCCAGATTTCTCATCTGCGCGTCAAGCACACCTGTGGCAGAGCGTATTCTGTCCGGCAGCGACATAACGCTTTCAAGTATTATGCCGTATTCGGAGCCGTTAAGCTTACCGGTCAGCTTTCCCATATGCAGGGCAAGCAGATATATCAGCGAAAGCTGCGCACTGTATGCTTTTGTGGTTGCAACGGCTGTTTCTTTTCCGGCAAGGGTGAAAAAACAGCAGTCGCTTTCACTTTCCATGGTACAGCCGCGCACATTCAGTACGGACAGGGTATGGGCGGATTTTTCTTTGGCAAGGCGCAGCGCGGCAATGGTGTCTGCCGTTTCGCCGCTTTGCGAAATCAGTATAACCGGGGTCGAGCTGTCAAGCGGAGGCGGAGAGTATCTGAATTCCGAGGCGAAAGCAGCTTCGCACGGTATGTCTGTGAGAAGCTCAAAGACATATTTTCCGGTAAGCGCCGCATGGTATGCGGAGCCGCAGCCGACAAGGTACAGGCGGCTTATTTTTTTTATGCTTTTTTTGTCAAACGGAAAAGAATTGAAAAAGACCTCACCGGAGCGGATATAGGCGCGGCAGGTGTTTAACACTGCCTCGGGCTGCTCATAAATTTCCTTTAGCATATAGTGCGGAAACTCTCCCTTTTCCGCGTTTATATCGGACTCGGAAAGCTCTGCTTCATCTCTTTTGACCCTTTTGCCGTCTGCGGAAAATATCTCAACCGCTGTTTTTGTTATCCGTCCGAAATCGCCGCTTTTTAGCCTGTAAGCCTTTTTGGTATACGATGTTAAAACGGACGGATCTGATGAAATGAAAGCTCCGTCGGGCGTAACAGACGCCGTGAGAGGACTTGAACGGACGGCGAAATATATATTTTCCGGGTATTCACTGCATAGTATGCCGAGCGCATAGGAGCCCTCCAGCAAGGGCAGTGTTTCCCTCATTGCGTCTGTAACGCTTCCGCTGTAATTCTTTTCAAGCAGATGGGCTATAACCTCTGTGTCGGTCTGTGAGGTGAATGCATAGCCCTCCTTTTCAAGCTGTGTGCGCAAAACAGAAAAGTTTTCTATTATTCCGTTATGGACAACAGCAAAAATGCCGCTTTTGCTTATGTGCGGATGGGCGTTGGTTTCATCCGGTTTTCCGTGTGTTGCCCAGCGCGTGTGCGCAATTCCCGTTGAGGAAAAAGGCAGTGCATCCACCGCCTTTCGCAGTCGGCTCACTCTGCCCTCACGCTTAACGCATTGTATCGCACCCTTTGCGGTTACGGCAATTCCGGCGGAGTCGTAGCCTCTGTATTCAAGCATTTCAAGTCCTTTTATCAGATATGGCACGGCGTTTGTGCCGGTATAGCCTATTATTCCGCACATAAAAATACCTCCGCAAAATGTATCACGGAGGTATTATATGCAATATGAGGTTTATTTATTAAATTATTCCGCGCCAGGCAAGAAGTACTAAAATCAGCATGACAATAACCGCGGCACATATGGCGGCAACAGCAATGCTTTTTTTCGATGAGCCGTCTGTCTGTGATGATTGTACCGCGCCGGTTTTGCGCAGTATACCTGCCACACGCTTATAAAGCAGCAGGGTTATTGCCGCATTCAGACTGCCCTTGAAAAGGTTAAACGGCAGAAAAACGGGAACAAGCATTTTAACAACATCGGCGCGTGGCGTACCCATATAAAACGGGGTTACAACATAATTCCACAGTATCATGCCGCCGGTCATAAGCAGTGCTCCGGCTGCCAGCCCGATAACGGCAATTTTAAGGCTTTTGGCGCGGCGGTACATCAGTGCCGCAGGCATAACGAACAGCAGAGAGGCTGTTATATTCATAAAAAAACCGATAAGTCCCGTGTCACTGACGGTTATCATTTCTATGAGAGACACCGCAACGGTGCTCAATGCCGCCGCAGCGGGCCCGTAAAGAAACGCGAGAATTGCAATAATACAGTCCTTCGGTTCATATTTCAGAAACGATACAACCGGTATTCTGATAATCGCCACACTGACGAAGGCAAGCGCCGTCATCATGGATATTGCCGCAAGCTTTTTAATGTCGTATTTTTCTTTATTCATCTTTTAAACTCCGAAGCTCAAAGCACGGTTTTGATAATGTCAAGCTTTCCACTTACAGTGAATTTTCCCGATGAAGCGGGGATGAAAACGCTGTCGCCTTTTTTTATTTCAAGGCTTTCGCCGCACCCTTCAAGCGTGCCCTCACCGTCGAGCACAAGCAGGGAAACAAAAGAGGTGTTGTCTGCACTGTCTGTATACTGCGTGGAAATTTCAATATCCGTTGAAGTGAAAAATTCGCATTTTGTAAGCAATGTCATGCAGAAGCCTTCAAAGCATTCCTTTTCGCCCATGGGCTTTCCGGTGCTTTTGGGCATTTTGCGGTTCGTTACATCAAGTGCTTTTTCAATATGCAGCTCACGGGGCTTGCCGTCTACAATCCTGCCGTAATCGTAAACACGGTAGGTTGTGTTGGAGCTTTGCTGAATTTCCGCAAGCAGTATGCCCTCGCCTATGGCGTGAAGTGTGCCGGATTCAATGAAAAAAAGGTCGCCCTTTTTTACGCTCACCCTGTTTACAACATCAAGCAGGGTGTTGTTTTTTATCGCCTGTTCAAATTCATCGCGGCTTATTTCTTTTTTAAAGCCGTAAATAAGCTGAGCACCCTCGTCACAGTCCACGATATACCATGCCTCGGTTTTGCCGCTTTCGCCCTCAACGCGCATGGCATATTCATCATCGGGATGAACCTGAACGGAAAGGTTCTGCTTTGCGTCAATCAGCTTTATCAGCACGGGAAACGCTTTTCCTTCGCCCTTGCTGCCCGTATATTCCGGGTGTGCGGCAAGCACGGCTGAAAGAGCTTTGCCCTTGTTTTCTCCGTTTGCAACGGTGCTTTCGCCGTCCTTATGGCATGAAAGCATCCAGCCCTCAGCCTGTCTTTCCTTTGAGCTGTCAAGTCCGTATTCGCGGCTGAGCCTTGTGCCGCCCCAAACATAATCCTTTGTGGGTGCTGTCAGTAAAAATGGATACATATATTGTCCGCCTTTCTTCATATTTATTTATGAAAAGTTATGATTACATTGAAAGGATTTAAACCATGGATTTGAGAACAACTGTATTTTATGCGGCACAGGGTGTGTGCTTATTGGCGGTGCTTATCGGCTGCGCAAAAAGCGGCAGTGCCGTGAAAAATTTCTTTTTTTCGGTTATAAGCGGAATTGCCGCCCTGTTTGCGGTGAATGTGACGGGAATACTCAGCGGGGTCAGCCTCGGTGTGAACCCGTATACCGTCTGTGTCAGCGCGGCAGGGGGCGTACCCGGTGTGATTATGCTGCTTGCGTTAAAGGTGTTATGCCTGTGAGAACAGATAATCCGATATTCCGTCGCAAATTGCCTGCGCGACAGCGTCTTCGCCCTCCAAGGAAGCAAGCGCATAACAGTCGTCGGCATTGGTGATAAATGCGGTTTCTATCAGCACAGCGGGACAGCAGGTGGTTCTGCATACACTGAAGGGATAGAAGGATGTGCCCAGTCCGCTGCTGTTTCCGGGAGAAAGACGGGTGTCAAATGTGTTGACAAGTCTTGTGTTTATGCATGAGGCGAGAGCCTTTGACCACGGCTGATAATAATAAGCCGCTGTACCGTGTGAGGATGATGAGGAAGACGCGTTGCAGTGTATGCTGACGAAAACATCGGGCTTGAGATAATCAGTCTGCAATTTTCTCTCTTCAAGCGAAATGTTGGAATTGTCGTTTCTTGTCATATATACCGTTGCACCCGACTGTATGAGCTTCTGTGCGGTCATTGCGGCAATCTGCAGATTTACATTGGACTCGTAAATGCTGCCGTTCATGCCCAGAGCACCCGCGTCACTGCCGCCGTGACCCGGGTCAAGCAGAATAACACTGCCGGACAGCAGCTTTACATTGTCGCTGATTTTAATATACATCGTTCCGTCATTGTTATATCCGATGCTGTAGCCATAGAATTTGCCGGTGGTTTTGAAAAAGAAGGAAAGGGTGGTAAGCCTTGATGACGGGTCTGCGTTAAGTGATGAATAGCTGATTATATCGTTTGAGCAAATATTTGAACTGTCTGTGGCTTGCGGTGTATAGAAGAAGGTTATATCCATTCTGTTTGCGGTGAAGGAGCTGATGTTGAACTGCTTTCCCTCATATCCGCTTTTGTAGCTTTGCGGCTGAATGCTTACGGTATAAGGTACTCTCCATGTGGAGGAAATATTCAGGGTGATTCCGTCCGTATCGGCTGTGCATGAATTTACGGTGAGTGTGTTGTCATTTAAAACACAGCCGTCAAGTATACTGCAATCCTCTGCCTGCACCATGCGCCCGCTTTGAAGAACATAATATTCGTTTGTCTCACCTTTTTCGGTGCATTGCGCAGTGTCGATTACCGTGTCAAGTGTACCGTAAGGCAGGGTGTTATATGTCGGCACATATGTGTTTGAAAGCGGTGATACAGGTCTTGTTTCCGCCGATGCGCTTTTTATCATGCAGACCTTTGATATTGCCGTTTTTTCCGCCTGTACACCGGACGGGGCCGTGGTGGGTGTGCCGTAATAGTTGCTGCCCTTCGGTGCTTCGGTAACAGCAATACCGGGCTTTACGGAGGCAGCCGCATCATTACCCGTGTTGTTGTCGCTTTTAAGCGTTACGGGAGCCGTACGCTCCTGCTCCTCCTGCTGCTGAATATCCGCGCTGTCACCGGAAGCAAGCACTGTTACATCCGCGCCCTGATAGGTTTCATCCTCTGTGCCCTGCGCAGACGCGGTAAAATATATTTTGCCGAGGTGCTGTGCTTCGTCTGCCGCCTTCGGCATGATAAAGCTGCCGCTGAATGTGGCATAATCGCCGTAATCATCACTGTTCTTTTTCAGTTGAATGGTCTGTCCGCAGAAAGTTGCGCTTATGTCTGAGAGTATGTGGGCACCCACGGTGACATCAATGGCTGAGCCGCCCCTGACACTGATTTCCCCGTCGGGAATGACAAATGTAATCAGTGAGCCGGAAAGGACAGGCTGATAGTCTGCATAATAGATAATTTCAGTATTATTCTGACTGATTTTTATTTCATTTTTTCCGGCGTGAAGACCCACGGAGAGTGTGTAAAGCTCAGTGGAAGGTAATTCTGTTTTTTGACCGTTTACATAAAGCGGAAAAAGAGTGGAGCATTTAAGCGCGATTTTCCCGTCAGAGGATGTTGCCGCAGCCGTTTCGCCGTTATATTCGGAAAACGAGAGTATGCGGAAAGCGGCTTTGGTATTTATGCCGCTTGTTATATAAGCCTGCACTGCGTCAAATGCGCCGGTATTATCGCCGGTCAATTTTTCAAAATCTCTGTATACTCTGCCCTTGAGTGAGGGGCAGCCATCTGAAAGCAGAGCTTGCAGAACGAGAGTGTCGGCGCGTTCCGTGTTGGAATAGCCGATAAAAAGGGGCAGACCGGCTTTTTTGCTTCTTGCGTTCCATAAGGCGCACCATGCCTCAAAAACATCCTTTTGCACACACTGCTCATAGGTGTATTTGCCGTAATCTCCGATGACGGGAGACTTCCTTTCCACATCCCTCGGAATTTCAACATACAGTGTGTCACACATTGATTTATAGTCATAAGAGCCTTCTGTCTTGTACGGAATATCCGCATATACGGTAACAGAAGGATTTTTCTGCTTTATCGCGGCGTAAAGCGCTTTGATTTTTCCGGCATTCTTTTTGCCTTCGTCAAAGCCCGTGAGGATTATGCCGTTTATACCCTGTATATCCGAAAGCTTTGATACTCTGTCCTCGCCGGCAGACGCGGAAAGACTCAAAACGGATGCCTTCTCTTTTTTAGAAAGCGCGTCAACACAGGTTGTGATTTTTTCGGTGTCCGCACCCGTACAGTCAATGAAAACAGTATCAAAAAAAGCTTCGCCCGCATCGGCAGGAGAAGTCTTGCCGCCGTTTGCACTTATCCACACTGCGTTTACCGCCTTCTTTGCTTTGGTAAGCTCTTCTTTTTTTGCGTATTTTGCGGAAAAAATATCACTCATGTCTCTTCCGCTCTGATACAAAACGGAAGCTGTTTTTTCTGCTGCTTTTCTGTATGATGCCGCACCTGCAATGCAGCCCGCAAAAACAAGGGCGCACAAAAGCACGGAAATAATTTTTATTTTTCTTGACAATATTATCATTCCTGTTTTTCAGATTAGAAAATATTATAACACATTACACATCGTATCTACAATACTTATTTATGAATTTTCATCAAAAAAGCTGTAAGAAAACAGGCATACTCCGCAGCCGTTCTGACTGCACAGCTTCAATTGCTTTTCAATAACGGATGAATCGTTTATCCATTCGTCGGCACCGTCTCCGGCGTATACATCGGTTTTGCCCTGCTTATACAGGGCAAGACCTACGGCAAGTTTATCTGTGCTGCACACGGAAAGCCAGCGTGAAAGGCAATTTTCAAACGGCATGGACGAA
>JAKSQS010000031.1 GCA_024404055.1 Clostridia bacterium
CTTGCTTCTTTCTTTAAAACATGATATAATAGTATTAATACATAACAGTTTATTAACAATTCTGTAACATTTGCATGATTTTGATAAAAATTTGATTTAAAAGCAGGAGGGGCACATGAAGATATTTATTATCGGCGGAACCGGACTTTTAGGCTCGATGGCAGCATTTGAATTCTGCAAAAAAGGCGATGAGGTAACTACTATTTCACTGCCCGGTCTTCCCAAAGGCGCAAATTTTCCGCAGGAAATGAAGATTATTGAGGGTAACTACCATGATATGAGTGATGAACAGCTTCTTTCATACATGACCGGCTTCGACGGCTTTGTTTTTGCTGCCGGAGTTGACGAAAGGGGTGAATTTCCCGCCCCGATTTATGATGCTTATTATAAGCACAATGTTGCGCCCGTCAAAAGGTTTCTTTCCATTGCAAAGCAGGCGGGAATCAAAAAAGCTGTTATTCTCGGTTCTTACTTTTCATTCTTTGACAGACTGTATCCCGAATACAGACTTTGTGAAACAAGCCCGTATATCAGAAGCCGCCGCGAGCAGCAGGAAGCGGCATTCGCGCTTGCAGAAGAAGGAAAGCTTGATGTTTGTGTGCTTGAGCTGCCGTATATTTTCGGTACACAGCCAGGCAGAAGACCTGTATGTACAGTGCTTATCAGCAGAATTTTAAAAATGGGACCTGCCACATTTTATCCGACCGGCGGCACGGCAATGATAACCGCACGGCAGGTGGGTCAGGTTATCGAGGGCGCACTGAAAAAGAACACCGGCGCACACAGATACCCCATAGGAATGTATAACCGCACATGGGACGAATATCTGAAAATCGTGCATAAAGCCATGGGACAACCCAAACGCCCCGTTATTCATATTCCGCAGCTCATGTTCAATCTTTACGCAGACGGACAGAACGCGCAGCTTAAAAAGAACGGCTGTGAAATGGGCATAGACCCGAAATCTCTGGGCAGGCTGATGTATCTGAACACTTTTATTGACCCGGACATAGCCATGCACTTCGGCGCAACGCCGGATGATATTGACGCGGCAATCATAGATTCAATAACCGTTTCCGTCAAAGCCTGCAAGGGCGAAAGCGAGCTCATGGATATGAGAACGAAATAAGGCGGTTTATAATTCGGAAATTAGGCTTTTTCAAGAGTCTTCACCGCAGTATGGCATATCGGTCTTAAACAATGTTTTTCAGATAATATTGACATAAAGCATGACAATGTTATAGAATATAAACAAAAAAAGGAGATTTGTTCTATGCGTAAGAAAATCATAGGTCTTATATTGTGCATTGTTATGTGTCTGTTTCTTGCTCCTGCAATAGCATCCGCGACGGAGCCTTCTTTAATCACATCCATTGAGTTCACGCTGACAGGCTACACCTACGGCAGTCCCGTTGATGAAGCAACCTTCGCCTGCAATACTCCCGGCGTGACCATCGTTGCGGCAAAATGGTCTCTTATGGGAAACTTCGGCTCCAGTGTACCTGCAACCGGTAATTTTCTTGCAAGGAATTATTCATGCTCGCTGTTCATAAAGAATGACGACGGATACGAATTCGACAGCTCTCTGGACACAAGCAAAATAACCGTTAATGGAAGTGTCATCACAGATTGGACATATTTTGACAAAATAAATATAAATACTGCGCCGGGTTCAACACGCCGCTTTCTGGCATATTATCCGACCCTGCCGTCCCCCTGCGAGGGTGGCGTACATTCCTACGGTGAGTGGGAGCAGGGAAACGGAACACATTACAGCTCCTGCCTTATCTGCGGATGCAGAAGAAGTCAGACCTGTAAATACGGGGAATTAAGTGTTATTACTCCGGCTACGGTCAGCTCGGAGGGCTGTGAAGCCATGCCCTGTACCGTATGCGGATATATTAAGTATTTAAGTGAAAAAAAGATTCCGAAGCTGGGATATATCACAATAGAATCCGATAAATACGGCTTTTCCGGCAGTCCTGTAACTCCGCCCGTTAAGGCATATGATATTGACGGATTGGAGATACCCGGTGATAACTATGAGGTTACTTATGATAATAATGAAGCCATCGGCACGGCAACAGCCACGGTAACCTTCAGGAATAAATACAGCGGTGTCCTGACCGCCGATTATGAGATTGTAACGGGCAAAACACTGGATTCTGAAAAATTTTCACTGGAATACGGTGAAACATCTTATGACGGCATGGCAAAAGCTCCCGCAGTAATCAGTGACGAATACACAGACGGAACAGATTATTATGTTGAATATACAAATAATGTACTTCCGGGTCTTGCATCGGCGGTTATCACAGGAAAGGGTGAATATGTAGGAACCGTTACCAAGTATTTCACCATCAAAAAGGCAATTATTGATAAAATCCACTTTACCGTAGAAAATTTTGCATACGGTCAGCCGCTTGACGATGTTACTATTACAACAGACACCGATGGAATAAACATCATCGATACATTCTGGTATATAAGAAACAACAACGGAAGCTCTGATAAAGCCTCGGGAAGCATTACCTGTGAGGAATATTCTATGGGAATATTCATGAGCATCGACACGGGTTATGAATATGCGGATAATTTAGCAACAGAAAAGAATTTCACCGTAACCGGCGTTGAAATGGCAGGTAAAGATAAAATCTACTTTGATGTTGTAAATACCAATAAAGTACCCGGGTCGGATCACCGTTTTTATGTTTACCTTAAACAGCTTCCTTCTCCCTGTACGGAGCATACCTTCGGTCCGTATGACGAGTATGCCGTAACAACCCATTCCTGCCGCTGTATAAACTGCGGCTACAAAAAATTCGGGTATCATTCCTACGGAGAGGAATTTAAAACAGACGAAACAAGCCACTGGACAGAGTGCAGTGTGTGCGGATACCGCAAGGATGTCGCTTTGCACAGCGGAGGAAAGGCGACCTGTACGGAAAAAGCAAGGTGCACCGTCTGCAACGCAGAATACGGCACACCTGCCGGACATAAGAAAGTAACAGATAAGGCAGTCAGTGAATCATGCACCAAAAACGGAAAGACAGAGGGAAGCCACTGCAGCGTATGCAATACCGTTATCAAGCCGCAGAAGCTCATACCTAAAACAAATCATAATTTTAAATCCGCTGTTGCCGTTAAAGCTACAATGACCGCTGACGGAAAAATTACACAAACCTGTACGGCTTGCGGTACTGCCGGTAAAGCGACCGTCATAAACAAAGCAAGCGGAGTTAAAATTTCCGCCTCATCATTTACCTATAACGGCAAGGTACAAAAGCCTGTTCTCACTGTAACGGACAGCAAAGGCAAAACAATTTCTTCAAAGTATTACACCGCCGTATGGTCAAATGCTTCTTCAAAGTCAGCGGGTTCTTACACGGTTAAGGTTACCTTTAAGGGTAATTATTCCGGCACCAAAACCTTCACCTATAAGATTCTTCCCAAGCAGGTCACAGGCTTAAAAGCAACGGTAACTGCTTCCTCCGTTAAGCTCACATGGACTAAAGCTTCGGGAGCTAAATACTATAAGGTTGAAAAATACAATCCGTCAACTAAAAAATGGTCGGCAGTCAATACAGTTGACAAAAATACCTGTACCGTTTCCGGGCTTATCGCCGGAAAGAAATATCAGTTTCGTGTCACAGCTCTTGACTCCACAAAAAAGATTGCCGGTAAGGCAAGCACCGTCTTAAAGACCGGCACACTCACAAAAGCCCCGGCTGTTACATTAAAATCCTCCAAGAGTAAAACGGCAACTGTTTCATGGAAGAATGTCACGGGAGCTTCAAAATACATAGTCTACAAGTCAACTGACGGCAAAAAATGGACGAAGGTCACAACCACAACCAAGCTCTCCTATACGCTGACAAGGCTCACGGGCGGAAAAAAGATATATGTCACGGTCAAGGCTGTGAACGCATATGGCAAAATTTCCGCCGCAAGCAAAACAGTAAATACAACCGTAAAAAAATAACCTGTATAATAAGAACCTGATTAAAAGATGACTGCAAGGCATACCGGATGCAGTCATCTTTTATATATGTTATTCGGTTTTAAAATTCGGCATTTTCAGTATTTGACTTATCACCGCATCGCAGCGTTTTTCGCATTTTTTGAAATTCATCGCGCCCATATATATTTCTTCAAGCCGGTCGTGTATCTGCTTCGCCGTGCAAAGAGAATCCGCCGCCTGCCCTGTAAGCTCATCATACAGCCGTTTATTGAATTTTATGCGGCTTCTGAACTGCGAAAGCATTTCATTATCCGTAAACCTTGATGTATGGATTATGCGGGTAAATTTAACGCTTAAGGTATTTTCATCCGCTTTAATAAACGCAAGCCTTTCAGACGGGACGATAACGCACATCAGCTCCGCGTCAGGCTGCATAAACGACGGACAGCTTATCACATCATATCCCCTGTCCGTTATCCTGCCGCATATTTCTTTGAGCAGTCTGCCCGGTACGCTGCCGATACCTTCTATACCGATAATTTTATCACACATTCTGTTCAGCGTGTCCGCATGGAGGAAAACACCCTCCGGCGTTATCACGCTGATAAATTTTCTCACCTCTGTGCCGGTTTTGTCTCTGCGCTTCCCTGTTTCATGTCTGACAAGCCTGTCGGCGCAGATTTCAATTTTTCTTATATCGGTATATTGCTCCGTTACTCTTGCCGTATCTGCTTCAAGCACCGCCGCACCCTTTAAAAAACGGACGGCTCTCGCGTGACACTGCCTGTATTCTCCGTTTAACTGAGTAATTTTTTCTCTGTTTTTTAATAGAATCCTGCTGTCCCAATATTCGCCCAAATCAACGAGCTGCTCCGACACACCCGGTAAAACCGGCTCAATGATATGCGGTGCGGTACCGTCAACCACGCAGACATTTTTTTCTTTTATGATTACTGCATCAAGAGAATGCGGGTCAGACGCACAGTTTATACATTCTGTTTCAAGTGAGCAATTTGCGGCACTTTCAGCCACCCTTTTCATAAATGTTGACTTTCCCGTTCCGGGACCGCCCTTTAATATATAGCATCTGCCCCCGGAATACGGGTCATATAATCCGTCAAACAGAGAGTAAAACCCCTGCGGTGTATTTGAACCTAAAAAGAAATGCGCGCTTTCTTTCATAAAAAATCCTCCTTTGAATATGTTCATAAACATATTATTCAAAGGAGAAATAATCTGTGAAATTTATTTTTTTCTGAGCTTTTTAAAAAATTCGCTTAATACTGCTGAACATTCATCCTCCATAATGCCGCCGTGGATTTCCGGCTTATGGTTGTAGCCGAGCAGGGTCAGGTCTGTCACCGAGCCGCATGAGCCCGCTTTTTTGTCATACGCGCCGAAAAATACTCTTTTTATCCTTGCATTTATAATCGCGCCGGTACACATGGGGCAAGGCTCCAGCGTAACATATAAATCACACTGCCAAAGCCGCCAGCCGTGAAGAGCATTACACGCTTCATTTATTGCTTCAATTTCCGCATGGGCAAGGGCATTTTTCGCGTTTTCTCTGCGATTTCTGCCCCGTCCCACGATAACTCCGTCCTTTACGACCACCGCGCCCACGGGAACCTCGCCTTCCTCTGCCGCCTGTGCGGCAAGGGAAAGTGCTTCTTTCATAAAAATCAAATCATTTTCCGTCATAAGCTCACATATGTTTTTGTAATAATCAGAATAAAAATAAAAGCTACAAGCATCGGTACATTAAAGAAATACGCCTTTATCTTTTCACCCGTTGTTAAAACGGTGTCTCTCCCGGGCACTCCGACACCTCTTCTTTTAATAACGAGAACCGCTAAGCACACTGCGCCGATAAAAATTCCGGCTACTGTGACCGCATAATGAAAAATTACCACATTTTTTTCAGCCGTTCTGTTCTGCATTTCGCCAATAAACAGCGAATAGAAGTTATTTAGAAAATGCACGACAACAGGTGCCCAGATGCTTCCCGTCACAAGCGCAATATATCCGAGGGCAATTCCCGCCATAATCGCGCACGGGGTTTGTATCAGATTGCAGTGCAGGAGCCCGAAAACCGTGGCAGACGCGCCTACGGCAAATGCACCGCCGTACTTTTTCAGCGGCTGCAGCACAACACCTCTCATGGCAGTTTCCTCACATACGGGCGCACAGACCGCAACGCACAGAAAATACATAAGCAGATACAGCGGCTCACTTGCTCCGGGGTCAATTTCGGGTGAGCTTAATTCAACTCCTGTTGCCTGAATAAATATATCAATATATGATGAAATAAAATTGGACAGCAGACAGCCGCCGAAGCCGACGGGAATACAAAGCAGAAGAGTTGAAAGCTTTCCGGGATTTTCAGCCGGTATAAAATCAACCCTGACAGGCAGCTTTTTCTGCTCATACCTTGACATAAGCACAAACGGCAGCAGCAGACACAAAACCGATGACAGCATGGTCAGCGAATAAAACAGCACACCTCTGTCATAATATTCCTTTTCAAAATTAAACACATAAGGAACAAAGACAAATACCTCCGACAGCAGAATATAAATGCACACCGCCATACCTGTGCATTTGCCCAGCATTCCGAGCTCTTTTTTTTCGTAATTTTTTCTCAACCAAAATGCCGCAGACGGGTCATATGAACCGTATGCGGTATTGTAATAATTGTTTTCCATAAAGATACGCGGCATAGCCGCTCCCCTTCGGTTCAGTTTTCATCGTTCGGATTTTCGTGGTTCTGGGCAGTTATCTGTCCGTCCTGTATGCCCTCCGTGCTTGAAGGCGTGAAAACAATTTTCAGCGTCATTATAATAAGCCTCAAATCCTCTATAACAGACTGATTTGCTATATACATAAGGTCCATAAGCACCTTGTCATATGGCGGAGTGTTGTATTTTCCGTATATCTGCGCATAACCCGTAAGACCTGCCTTTACTTGCAGTCTCAACGCAAATTCGGGCATTTCTTTTTCATACTGTGCCGCAATTTCCGGCCGTTCGGGTCTCGGACCGACAAAGGACATATCGCCCTTCAATATATTCAAAAGCTGCGGCAGCTCGTCAATGCGCATTTTTCTGATTATGCCGCCAACCTTTGTAATTCTGTCATCATTATCGCTTGCAAGTCTTGCAACTCCGTCTTTTTCGGCATTCACCCTCATGCTGCGAAATTTAAAAACATAAAATTCTTTTCCGTTATAAGTCAGTCTTTTCTGACGGTAGAAAACAGGGCCGCCGTCTTCTTTTTTAATTGCTATTGCCGTTGCAGCCGTAACGGGACTTGTTATAATAATTCCGACAACGGAAATAATAACATCAAAAGCGCGTTTTATTCCCTGATAAAGAATGCTTGAGCTGTTTCTTTTACAGCGGTAAACGGGTACATTCATAAGCTGAATCGTTTTGCCGCCGCGCAGTATGCAGTCTGATATTTTCGGCTTGACATATGCCACCCTGTTTGTCGCAATGCAGTATTTAACTATTTCATTTCTGTAATCGGAAGGTACACCGCACAGAAACACCGCTTTTACCCGGTCAACCTTTTCATAAATATCATTAAGACTTATATTTTCGGAGTTAACTGTTTCAACAACATTGAAACGCCTGTCCATGCTCCTTATTCCTTTTAAGGAAAGATATGAGTCATAATTATTAAAAACAACAAGAGTTTTTTTCGGCGCGTGGATTTTAAAATACACTGCGTCCGTAACAAAGCTCCAGAGTGCGGCAAATACACTGAATAAAAGAAATATGGCAGCAAATGGGAAAATATTAAGCATCTTATAGCTCAAAAGCGAAAATGTTATATATGCAACGCCTGTCAGAAAGCCCACTGATACAACCTGCGAATAAATAATATCCACCAACGGGGCAGAACCGATGTTGAACGCGCCGTATATTTTTGTAAAGCCGAGATACGCCACAAGAAAAACGGCAGTAAGCAGATAGTTGCCCTGACGGTAAAAAGGAGTGGGAATAGTGGGATTATAAAATTTAACCCATATATAATAAAGAGAAGCGGTGAACACGATGGTAATAAAACCCTTAAGGGTATACAACGCTGTTTTTTCACGAACTGTTATTTTATCCATAACGTCCCTCACAGAAATTCATCGTTTTATTATGATTATATCCATGAACTTTAAAAATATATTAATGAGTATACCACTATTATTTACTTATGTCAATTTTTCCGCATATAAACAAAAGTCTTTCATAACACATATACTGCACTGCGGTCTTCTTGCCACACACACTGCCCTGCCGTGCAGCACACATCTGTGACAAAAGTCATTGCTTTTATCCGGCGGCAGCAGCTTTTTCAGCTCAAGCTCCGTCTTGTACGGGTCTTTTGTGTTTACAAGTCCGAGAAGGTTTGTAATGCGTATCAGATGCGTATCGCAAACAATTGCCGGTTTTTTGTATACATCTCCGACAATAAGGTTAGCGGTTTTTCTGCCAACGCCGGGTAAGGATGTCAGTTCTTCGATATTATCCGGAACTTTGCCGCCGAAATCTTCCTTTATTTTTCTGCACATACCGATTATATCCCTTGCCTTGCCGTGATAAAATCCGCATGAATGTATGATTTTTTCCACGCTTTCCACATCCGCATTGCACAAATCCTCAAGTGTGGGATAGGTTGAAAACAGCTCCGGCGTGACAAGATTAACTCTTGCGTCCGTACATTGAGCCGAAAGTCTTGTAGCTATAAGCAATTGCAAGGGATTTTGAGCATTTAAAGAGCATACCGCCCCCGGATATTCCTTTTCAAGTGCCTGTACCGCAAGCAGTGCCTTTTGCTTTTTCGTCATTATTTTTCACATTCCTTATTCTTTGTTTCTTCTCCAATGGAAAAGGTATTGCTGGGCTATGCCCTGCACTCCGTCTGTACAGACAGGAAGTCCGTCGGGATAGAGCTCTGCCATAATTCTTTTTACCCATACATCAACCGGAAACGCTTCTGTTCTTCCGAAGCCGTAAAGCAGGGTGCACTCCGCAACCTTTGCGCCCACTCCCTTTATTTTCATAAGTGTAAGCCGTGCCTGCTCTATGGGCATATCATATATTTCATCAAGTACGATTTCTCCGTTTACAAGCCTGTCCACTGCGTCAACAATATATTTGGCTCTGAATCCGCTTCTTAACGGGGCAAGGTCTTCAACCGTAACGCCTTTAAGCCTTTCATATGACGGAAATGAATAGTGCGTTTCGTTTATCTGTTCTCCGTACAGCTCACAAAGTCTTGAAATTATGCCTGAAATACGGGGAATGTTATTGTTTTGCGAAATAATAAATGAGCAAAGTGCCTCCCACGGGTCTTGCTTCAGTATTCTTATTCCGTAATACTGTTCACACGCCTGTTTCAGATTTTCGTCTGTCGAAAGCAAGGCGCATATTTTTGCGTAGTCCCTGTCGAGGTCAAAATATTTTCGCCAGAATGTGTTAAATGTATTTTCATCCGTATTTCTGAAAATATAACCGTTTTCCGTTTTTTCAATGTCAATACTCTTGTTTCCGGCTATGCCGTGAAGCACACCGTTTTCATTTTTCCAGCGAAACGCCTGTCCGCACATACAGCTTATTTCTGCGCTGAAGCATTCCGCCTGTGTAATAATTATATCGTTTCCTTTAATTTCCGTTTTCATATTCCGTTTATTATTTCCTGTATTTTATTTTTTATTCAACAGTTTTTCAACATTTTTTCCACACAGTTACATTATGTTTTCAACATATAAAAAGTCTTGATTATCAAGACTTTTCGGATATGTTTTCAACATTTTCCACGAAGTTTTCCACGCCTGTATTAAAAACTCTTTTTATATAGTTACCTATATTTTTCACGGTTTATTTTCTCTCTTACTGACAAAAATATCTGTGAAAACGAAAGGAGCTGTTCAACCGTGATAAAAGGCGTTAACCGCAAGGTCGTTGAAGTCAACGACACAGGAAGTGAATATTTTGAAAAAATAATTTTCTTTGTCCGCCCGGAGTATGCTTCCGTAAGCGAAGGAAAAATCAGAGAAAGGGCCGGACTTATCGCAAACAGCGGTACTCTGCCGCCGCCCACAAGACAAAACAGAAATATAATAAAAAAGGTGCTTATCTGCTGCTTATGTGCCGCACTCGGAGCTGCTGCCGCTGCAATAATCTGTTCTTTATGACAGAAGAAAAGCTTCAAGCTGCGCCGCTGAACTGAAAATATAGTCTGCCTTATGCTCTTCAAATTCCTCTCGACTTCCGTAACCGTAAAGCATACCCGCACTGTCGGCACCGGCTTTTTTTGCGCCGTCAATGTCATAAAACCTGTCACCGACCATAAGAATTTCTTTTGCGTCCTCTACGCCGAGCTTTTCGGCGCATAACATAATAAGCTCTGCCTTGCTCTTTTTTTTGCTCTCGTCAAGGTCAACACCGCATATTGCATCAAAAAGCGGAGTTATTCCGGTATAATTCATAACATCATAAATCAGCTTTTCCGGCTTTGAGGATGCAATTCCGATAAGACAGCCCGCTTTTTTAATTTCTTCAAGCATATGAATAACGCCTTCATATACTTCACATTCATATATACCCTTTACAAAATATCTTTCCCGGTAGCTTTTTATAAAATCGTGCACATTTTCCTGTGTCGCACCGTAATCATTGATAAAGCTGTCATAAATCGGAGGACCGATAAAGCGGCGCAAAAATTTTTCATCAGGTACGGGTACTGAATGTTTTTTTAGCGCATAAACAAGACTTTTTATAATACCGTCCCCTGTATCAACCACAGTTCCGTCAAAATCAAAAACAATAAGCTTATATTTCATATCAAATATTCCTTTTATGTAAATCGGGCTGTCACATCAGCAACAGCCCTGTTGTAATAAAATTATATAACTGCTCCGTTTATATCGGTAACAATTTCAGCGGATGAAGTTGTTTTCTGCTTATCTTTTTTCTCTTTATCCGCAGTGGTTTCTTCCTTCAAGGTAGTTTCTTCCTGAGAAATTGTTTCCTGTGCCGCAGTGGTTTCTTCTTGAGAAGCTGTTTCCTGTGCTGCGGTGGTTTCTTCCTGTGCAGTTGTTTCCTCCGGCATCGGTGCTCTGCTCGCGTTCACGGTGTCAAACACTGTGGCTCTGTCATCCGACAGAACAATATTTGAGTTTCCGTATATTGCCTCCTGCAATCTGTATGCTACCATCGGCATATCCATAAATACAGTGGAATAATCTCCGACATAGCCGGTGCCGAAAACCTCTCCGTCATTGAAAACGGTTTCGGTTATTTCATAATTCATCCACTTGTATTTCAAAGCCTGTATCATATAGGAAATCATCTCGGACTTAGAGAGATTTGTTTTTACATAACCGAACAGAGATGAAAGAGCTTTATACATTTCCGTATAGCTTGCGTTTTTAAGATCCTGAATAAGAGTTGTTATGACCTTGCGCTGTCTTCTCGTTCTGCTCACATCACTGTCGGCATCGCAATGGCGTATACGGGCATAAACAAGCGCCTCCCAGCCGTCAAGCGTAACTGCCGGACCGTACTCAATTTCATGTACTGTTGTCCTGTTTATATAATTTGCCTCATATTCTTCAACTTCAATTGTAATTCCGCCCAAAGCGTTAATTATATCTGTAAAGGATGAAAAATCAACAGTGGCGTAAAAATCAATCTTTATTTTAAAGTTTTCTTCAAAGGTTTTAACCGCACCCTCGGCTCCGCCGTAAAAATATGCGGCATTCAGCTTTGTATATTTATCCGAATCGTCTACATCCATGTAAAGCCACGTGTCGCGATAAATAGATGAAATATTTATCTTCTCTGTCTTTTTATTAAGTGACAAAAGCATTATAACATCACTTCTGCCGCCGTTTTCCAGCCCGTCCTCACCGTCAATACCGAGAAGAAGTACATTAATAACATTGGGGCTTGACATCAACTCACCATCATTATTTGCCCACTGAAAAAGATAATCCTTGAGCGATTCGGCACTGTTGATGCAATTCATCATCTTTATTTCTTCTTCGTCATAAATAATCTGCTCATCAACAGTAATATTATTTTCCGGGGGAGCATCCTGTAAGGTGTTCAGCTTTGCATTGATATATATAGCTGCGCTGCCTATCGCGGCGATAAGAATAATGAGAATGACAATCAATGCCCTCGTGCCTTTTCCGCGGTTTTTCCAAAAAACCTCACCGAAGGTTTTGCGGTTGTAATACTTTTCGTAATATTTACGAAATTCTTCATCCTCCATGGCAGCATCTATCTCTGTTTTTTCCTGCTGCTGCTTTTCCTCCTGTGCCTGAACCAGAAGAGCCGGAATTACATATTCATCATCCTCAAAATCACCCTGTTCTATCGCCTCTGGTACTTTTATAGGACTGTTATCGGAATCCTGAACAGTTTCTTTTTTATCTTCCGCTTCTTCATTCACGGGTTCTTCCGTCTTCTGCTCATCCTGCGGCTGTGCTGCGGTTTCATCAATCACTTTTTCAGCGTTTTCTTTTGTTTCAGACATTTCCCCGGGTGTTTCGCCTGCTTTTGTTTTATCCTCTGAATCCAAGAATAATCACTCCTTAAGTCAGAAATATAAATCCGATAATTATTCAAAATCGGTTTCTTCCGTCTGTGAATTTACTGCATCTGCCTCATTTTCGGCTTCGGCAACACCCTCTTGTTCACCTTCTGCCGCGTTTTCACTGTTTTCCCCGTCATCTTCTTCATCAATATGCTTCAAAGATGTAACACTGACAACCTTATCTGCTTCGCCCACTCTCATAACTCTGACGCCCTTTGCAGGACGGGACGCATGGCTTATTTCCTGAGCCGGAATACGGATAATAATTCCGTCCGAAGAAATAAGAATAAGGTCATCATCATTTTCAACGCTGCCGATAAACGCGACATCGCCGTATTTCTCGGTTCTGTAATTTATAACGCCCTTACCGCCTCTTGATTGCAGACGGTAATCCGATTCATCGGAAATTCTGCCGTATCCTGTTTCGCTCACTGTAAGCAGCATATCTCCTTCATGCACAACGCTCATACCGACAACCGCATCATCCTCACCGAGCATAATGGCTCTGACACCTCTTGCGGTTCTGCCCATGCTTCTCGCATCGTTTTCATCAAAGCGTATACTCATACCCTTTTTTGTAGCAACGACAATCTGGTCATTTCCGGCTGTCAGCTTAACCCATGCAAGCTCGTCATCATCATCAAGATTGACGGCAATAACTCCCGATTTTCTGATATTTTTGAACGCGTCAAGCTCCGTCCTCTTGATAACGCCGTTTCTTGTTACCATACACAGGAAAGCTTCCTCAGTTCCGAAATCAGGTACCTTTATCATGGCGGATACCCTTTCATCCTGTTCAAGAGGAAGAATATTCACTATGTTTATACCCTTGCTTGTTCTGCCGCTTTCGGGAATTTCATAGCCCTTGAGACGGTATGCCTTACCCTTTGTAGTAAAGAACATAATATATGAATGGGTGTTGCAGGTAAACATCGTGTCAACAATGTCATCCTCGCGTCTGGTCATACCCTTTATTCCCTTGCCGCCTCTGCGCTGAATTGAATACACATCAACAGGCTGACGCTTTATATATCCCATATTTGTAAGCGTGAAAACACTTTCGGTGTCTTCAATAAGGTCTTCAATATCGACCTCTCCGCTCACTTCTTCAATTCTTGTCTTTCTTTCGTCCGAGAATTTATCCTTTATTGCGGTAAGCTCATCCTTCAGAACACCGCACAGCATTTCCTCGCTTGCAAGCAGCTCTCTGTAATAAGCTATTTTTTCTTCAAGCTCCTTATATTCCTTTTCAAGCTTTTCTCTGTCAAGACCCTGTAAAGCCTTAAGTCTCATGTCAAGTATTGCCTGCGCCTGAACATCGTCAAGCCCGAAACGCTCCATCAGTCTTTCCTTGGCATTGTCATAGCTTGTGCGGATGATATGGATAACCTCATCAATATTATCCTGCGCTATGATAAGACCTTCCAGAAGATGCGCCCTTTCAAGAGCTTTTTTAAGGTCATACTGAGTTCTTCTTCTGATAACTTCCTTCTGGAATGTCAGATATTCGTCAAGCATATGCCTTAACGAAAGAATTTTCGGCTGCTTCTGATTGTCAACAAGGGCAAGCATGATAATTGAAAATGTTGACTGCATAGGAGTCTGGGAATAAAGCTTATTGAGTACCACCTGAGGATTTGCGTCACGCTTGAGCTCTATAACCATGCGCATACCGTTTCTGTCAGTTTCATCACGCAGGTCGGAAATACCTTCTATTCTTTTTTCTTTAACCTGATCCGCGATAAGCTTTATCAGCGCACGCTTTTTCACCATGTAGGGAAGCTCTGTAACAACAATTCTCGTGCGGTTATCTTTACCGAATTCTTCAAATTCAACATTTGCACGAACCGTTATTTTTCCTTTTCCCGTGGCATATGCCTGCCTGATGCCTGCTCTGCCCATAATAATTCCCTTTGTCGGAAAATCAGGACCCTTTATATACTGCATAAGGTCTTCAAGACCTGCATCCGGATTATCGAGAATACATATACACGCATCAATAACCTCGCCGAGATTATGCGGAGGTATGCTTGTTGCCATACCTACGGCAACACCCTGTGAACCGTTGACAAGAAGATTCGGAAAACGGGATGGAAGAACTCTCGGTTCTTTTCTCGTTTCATCAAAGTTAGGGTCCCAGTCAACGGTTTCTTTATTTATGTCGCGCAGCATTTCATCGCTGATTTTGCTCATTCTCGCTTCCGTATATCGGTAAGCGGCGGGCGGGTCGCCGTCAACAGAACCGAAGTTTCCGTGTCCGTCAACAAGCATATATCTCATTGAGAAATTCTGTGCAAGACGCACCATAGCATCGTAGACGGAGGCATCACCGTGGGGATGATACCGTCCCAAAACATCGCCTACACAGGTTGCCGATTTTTTAAAGGGCTTGTCCGAGGTCAGACCGTCCTCATACATAGCATAAAGTATGCGGCGGTGAACCGGCTTAAGTCCGTCCCTTACATCCGGCAGCGCACGGCTGACTATGACCGACATGGCGTACTCAATGTAGCTTGACTGCATTTCGTTTATAAGCTCCGACTGGGTTATAACCTGGTTCGGAAACATAATATCTTCCGGCTTGTAATCTCTGTTATGTGCCAATTTGCGCCACTTCCTTATATATCAAGATTTACAACATATTTTGCGTTGCTTTCTATCCATTCGCGTCTGGGCTCAACCTCTTCGCCCATAAGCACGCTGAACACCTGATCTGCTGCAACCGCGTCTTCAAGTGTTATCCTTCTTAAAGACCTCTTTTCGGGATCCATAGTGGTTTCCCAAAGCTCATGCGGATCCATTTCGCCAAGACCCTTGAAGCGGTTTATGTCAACCTTTACATTCGGGTTGTCACCGCGCAGCTCCGCGGAAATTCTGTCTCTTTCCTCATCTGAATATGCTACTCTCTGAGTTTTTCCTCTCGTCAGCTTGTAAAGCGGAGGAACAGCCGAATATACATATCCGTTGTCTATAAGCGGACGCATATATCTGAAAAAGAAGGTAAGCAGAAGTGTACGGATATGAGCACCGTCCACATCGGCATCCGCCATAATGATTATCTTATGATAACGCAGCTTTTCAATATTAAATTCATCGCCTATGCCGGCACCGAGGGCAACAATCATCGGATAAAGCTTGTCATTGCCGTAAATCTTGTCTGCTCTCGCCTTTTCAACATTGAGCATTTTACCCCACATGGCAAGGATTGCCTGAAAACGGGAATCTCTGCCCTGTATGGCGGAGCCTGCGGCGGAGTCACCCTCTACGATGTAAATTTCACAAAGGCTCGGGTCTCTTTCGTTGCAGTCCTGAAGCTTGTCGGGCATCTGTCCGGATTCAAGCCCGGTCTTTCTTCTGACAGATTCTCTCGCTTTTCTTGCCGCTTCTCTTGCGCGGTTTGCGGTAAGTGCTTTTTCAAGTATTGCTTTACCAGTTGCCGGATTTTCTTCAAGATATGTTTCAAGTGCTTCGGAAACCATATTGTTAACAAGCACCCTTATTTCGCTGTTTCCGAGCTTTGCTTTTGTCTGTCCTTCAAACTGTGCCTCAGTCAGCTTTACGGAAATTATGCAGGTAATACCCTCTCTGCAATCCTCGCCGGAAACCTTGTCGTCACCCTTGAGAATATTCATTCTCTTGCCGTATTTGTTCAGCGCGTTTGTAAGTGCTCTCTTAAATCCGTCCTCATGCATACCTCCCTCGGGAGTGTGTACATTATTGGCAAAGGAAACAATAACCTCGTTATAGTTATCAGTATACTGCAAAGCGACCTCTGCCATGCTGTCGCCCTTTTTTCCGGACATATATATAACATCCTCATGAACAGGGGGTTTGTTTTTGTTGAGGAAGGTAACAAATTCTCTGATACCGCCCTCGTAACACATAACATCATACCGTTCTTTTTCGGGCTTCTCGGCAGATTCCTCGCGCTTGTCTTCTATGGTTATTTCAAGTCCCGCATTAAGAAATGCTTCTTCTCTGAGTCTTTTATGAAGAATTTCAAAATCGTATACCGTGGTATCGGTAAACATTTCCGGGTCGGGCTTAAAGCGGACGCAGGTACCCGTTTTGTCGGTATCACCGATAATTTTCATTTCCTCGGTTATATATCCTCTTGAAAAGCTCATATGATGCATTTTTCCGTTTTGATGCACCGTAACCTCAAGCCATTCGGAAAGCGCGTTAACAACAGACGCACCAACGCCGTGCAGACCGCCTGATACCTTATATCCGCCGCCGCCGAATTTGCCGCCCGCGTGCAGAACCGTGAAAACAACCTCAAGCGCACTTTTCCCCGTCTGCTCCTGTATGCCTACGGGTATACCTCTTCCGTTATCGGTGACGGAAATGATATTACCGGGCTCAATAACAACCTCAATATGGTTACAGTACCCCGCAAGTGCTTCGTCTATGGAGTTATCCACTATTTCATATACAAGATGATGAAGTCCCGATGAGCTTGTAGAACCTATATACATACCGGGACGCTTTCTTACAGCCTCAAGTCCTTCAAGAACCTGAATCTGTTCGGCAGTATATTCCTGCGTTACGGATGTATCCATTTCGCCCGTAAGCTCAACCTCAACTAATTCATCTTTTTCAAATATTTCCTGATTTTCCAAAGGATTTTACCTCCTGTTTATTGCTTTTGCCTGTTATATAACCGTTTCACTTCGTTTTAAAAGCGTTGCGGGGGATAATTGAGATATATAAACGGTGATTTTTCCGTTTTCACTGCATACAACAAAGGATTTCGGAAGTTCACCCGAAACATCAAATATATTTCCCGATTTCTGCGC
>JAKSQS010000032.1 GCA_024404055.1 Clostridia bacterium
CCCGACCCCGTCGTGCTTGTTGAAAGAAAGCAATATGTAATCGTTGACGGCTATAATGTGATTTTTGCGTGGGACGACCTGAAGGCTCTTGCCGATGATAATCTTGAGGACGCAAGAAAAGCCCTTATGGATATTCTGTGCAATTACAGCGCGTTTACGAAAAATAATGTCGTGCTTGTTTTCGATGCTTACAGAGTTCCCGGCAACAGCGGCAGACGGTTTGATTATAACAATATACATATTGTATATACAAAGGAACGGGAGCTGGGAGATGTTTATATTGAAAAGCTGGTCAGCGAAATCGGCAAAAACGACAAGGTGAGGGTAGTGTCCTCAGACAGACTGATACAGCTTTCAGCGGTGCGCTTCGGCGTGCTGCGTATGTCGGCACAGGAATTTTCTGCCGAGGTGAACGAGGTCTCCGGCAGAATTTCCGAGTTTATTGAAAAAATGAAACAGGAAAAAATTTTTTAACGGATGTTATTCGGAAGTATAAAAGTTACAGTGCGTTGTGTCAATGCTGCTTTTTTCCATTCTGTTCCGGACGGAATAGCAGTACCTGACATACTTTGTCATATTCTTATTTTCCATGCTTCTTACATTTATCGCCGCACACCGAAAACGCTGAAATCAATCACAGCGGGTCTGATTCGCTCAGGCCACTCCGGTATTACCAGCCGCACATGAGTGCAGCTTTGTTCATCAAATGTGCGGTAATCTATATTATATTCCTCTTGCGAATCTAAACGGTCAATAAGAATTTTCCATTCACCGTTTACAAGACCTTCCACCCGATAATGAATGGGTCCCGGAACCGCACCGCTGCTATAATCCAGCCCGACCTCACGCCAGAACAGACGGACGGCACCAACCGTGAAGCTGCCCATCAGGTCACAGGTCAGAGTCGGCTGCGGGTCATCATCATCTGCCTGCCAGAATGTCAGACAGCTCTCATCCGTTGCATAGAGCGCATCCCGTCCGCTTTTTTCGCTTGATGCTTCCGGGCGAAGCCATCCTGTCAGATTGACATAGTCCGGGGCGTCTGTATTGCCGGATTTATATCCGGGTATATACTGCGGCGTGTCGCTGATTCCGCGCGGACAAAACAGCTCACCGTTTTCATCTACCTCCACGGGATCCATACCTATTCGCCTTTCATACATATGCGCATAAGGCGCGGCGATTGTATAAAACGCCCACAGGCTGTTATTCGGTCCGTGCTCAACACAACCGTGTCCCGCGCCGCCGACAATGCCGTGCCGATGAGTAGTCAGCGGATTATTTTTCTGACAGCGAAATCCGTGAAGCGGTCCTTCGTCTGAAACGAACACAGCCATACAATATGACGGGTCTTCCGTTTCCGCCGAAGCATAAATCATGTAGTACCGTCCGTTGTGCTTAAGAAGATGCGGACCTTCCACCCAGCCGAAATCCTTGTGCTGATAGTGATAACCCTGCCTTTCCCACGGTCGGCTGCGCGGGTTCATTTCCACAATTACATTCGGACCGTCAATTATCTGCCGGGGATTATCACGATCCAGTTCATAACCGACTATCTGACAGCAATCATATTCTTTATCCGGCAGCGGCTTAAATCTGAATGCGTACAAATATATGCATCCGTCATCGTCCGCAAACAAACAGGGGTCGCAGGGGGTAAAGGTGTTTGCGTCTGTATCAATAAAATCTCCGAGCAGTTCAAACGGACCTAAAGGATTGTTCGACACATAAAGCGGACAGCACCAAGAGGTGAGCAGAAACCGGTTTTTCCACGGGATAATTGCCGGGCTGTATTTCGGACAGTACGGCTCGGTACGAATATGCTTCCAGTGCTGAAAGTCCTCAGTTACCCACGCCATGCCGTAACTCGGATATAAATACCATTTGTTATCATAGTACATTACCGTCGGATCGCTTATTGAGCGATAGTCCGGTCCGGTAACCGAATCCGGTTTATTTTCATGGCTGAACATCTCTTTTTCAAAGCGATACCAATCATCTTTTCCGCGTGGAATATCAGGTAAAGATAACGGGTTGCAATAGGTATTCTGATAATTCATACTGACCGTTCCGTCCTCATTTTTAATGGTTTTTTACAAATAAAGTATAATATAAATTATCACTATTTGCAATGCAAATAAAAAATTCTATGTTATTTAACCAAGGCTTTTAAAAAAGAGCTTCTCCCGCTTTTGAGAGAAGCTCTTTTTACTGAAAGTCTTAACTAAATGACATTGAGTGTCCTGTATTCTTTTTAATTAAACTAAGGCTCAACAATTAAATCCTATTCGGGAAAGGATTGAATACGGGCATTTTCTCTCACGGTAAACGGACGGGCTTCTGACGGGTGACACCTGTCTGTCTGCTTTTGAGACGGTGAAGTTAAAACCGTTAATGACGGTTCATCCATACTCATGCGTCTGAGTATACCTGTTCTGCCTCCGCCCATATTCCGGCAGCTTTTCATATAAGATTTTGCAATATCTGCCGGAATGTCACGCCAATATCCGCCCGGAGGAACAAGCTTGAAAATTTCCTGTTTTTTTTCTGAATATTCTGCTCCTATACTTGCGGGAACATTTTGAAGTACATCACGCAAAACAGGCTTATAACTGTGCGGCTTTGGAAAATCAATTTTGATTTTTTCCGATAAATCATTTCTGATACCGACCGTAATAAGCCGTTCTCATCATAATCTCTTACCGCTTAAACCTTAAAAATGTCTGTCGCGCGGTACCTTGTCATAGTGCTTATTAAGCACCCTGTGCAGGATAAATATTGCCTTGTTATCAAGATTCAGCCAGTAAACCGCCTGCGTTGCGGCAAATGCGCCGAAGGCAAGGGCGAATATACCGATAATTATTTTTTTAATTATTTTCAATACCTTCATAATGTCCTCCTTACCAGCCCTTGCTGTCGTCAAAGTCAAGCAGTGATTCATCAAGCGGCTTTTCGTTCATTACTGTGAACATGAACTCGTTGAACTGGCGTCTCATTTCGTTTCTCGATATGGTTCTCGGGTCGATAACATCGTGAGACACCCACATAAGCGGAATATTTCTTTCGTTGGCAGTGTCCTGAATAATACCTGTCATGGATTTGCTGCCCTTGCAGGTGATGTCATCGTAATACATAATCATGTCGCAGTTGAACCGCTCGTATTCCTCAAACATTTCAAGCATATTCTGATAACCGCCGACCAGATGACGGCGCATGATTGCCTGCTCCCACAGCTTTGCCACACCGAGAAGAGCTTCTTCCTTGTCAGTGGTGCTGATAAATTCATGGTGGGAAAGGTTATTCATAACAGCAACGGTGTTTACGCCCCAGCATTCATACATCCATGTGGAGAAATGCATATAATATGAAGCGGGTGCACCGCACACGAGAATACGGTGGCGCGTTTTCGGGCGCATATTGATTTTCTTTTCGTAACATTCCTCGCACAGCTTAAGCATTTCACGGCTGACCTCAACAACCTCATCGGCAAGTCCGCTTGAGAAGGAAAGCTGGAAGGAACGGAAAAGCAGATTAGGCACGGCAGGAACGGGATAATACGGCGTTTTTGCAAGCTCCCACAATTCGAGCTGTATTCTCGTTTCCTCGTTGTACCGTTCGACAACCTTGAAAAATGCGTCCCAGTCGAACTTTTCACCCGTGGTGTCCTCAATGAATTTAATGATTTCCTTTACATGGGCAACAGCGTATTCGTTCGTGCTCTCATCTCTCCAGCGCATGGGGGTGCAGCCCTCAATGGCGGGAATCTGCAATCTTCTTGCCACAACGGAGGAATTCATAACACTGGAGTCGCACGGCGCGTTGCTTGTAACAATGCACGCGCCCTCAATGGGAAGCTGGTCGTCAATCGCAACGCCGCATATGGAGGAGCTGACACGGCAGGAGTCTGATGGCAGACCGTAGCTGTCAATTACATCCGTGAAATAATATCCGCCGTGCTGGTCGTTAGCCGTGGGCAGTATTGTGTGATACGGCTCCTGCACGGAATGAACAAGGTTGGGGAAGCCGCCTATAAGAATGGGGGAGGTTATCTGTTCAAAAAGCACCATTTTGTCCGCAAGCTCATTGTCACCGAAGCGCTTGTCCGCCTTGATGATTTTAACGAGGGCTTTAACATTGCTTTTGAGAATAACGCGCATAAATTCGTGACCGATCTTCAGTGAAACGCCTTCGGCATCCTCCAGAGTACGGTCTACCATGGCACCGCTTGCAAGATACGGAGCCATCCAGCGGTAGGTTGTGAACGCCTTGAACGCTCTGATCGGGTCACTTTTGATAAGCTCGCCGCTTACGCCTCTGTCCTTAATCCATTCAACATAATCTACCCATGAATCCTTAAAGCCTCTCCACTTGCGGTATTTCGCAAGCTCGTAGCCGTCATAAAAGCGTTTTCTTGTTCCTCTGTCCTGTTTCTTTTCCGCCATTTTATTTCACCTCCGCGCCGTTTTTGATTTTTTTAAGCTCAAGTGCCTCAACAAATGCCTGGAATCTTGTACGGAGCTGTCCGGAAGCGGCGGTAACATATTCCTTTTCTATTCCGAGACAGGGCAGACCGTATTCGCTTTCCATAACATTCATGCAGTACATACGCTCATATTCCCAATATTCGCAGAACTTCATCTGTTCGACAATAAGTCCGTCGGCTTTGTATTCCTCGGCAAGCTGCTTGAAATACTGCTTTCTGCCGTGAACCTTATCCTGGCTCATAAACCGCGGACACTGACTTGTGTACATATAGTGCCTTGCTATGGCGGCAAGGGGTGTTTCACCGGGCTTTACCTCAATTCTTTCTCTGCCCGGCAGGGAACCGTAGCAATAACGGTCGGCAACGACAAAAGCACCGCTGTCTTCGATAAGCTTTGTGAAATACGGGTCATCGTTTTCGCCGCCCGCAAGCACAACTCTCACGCGGTACCACGGCTTTTCGTCCGCTTTCCTCGCCTTGATTTCTTCAAGTGTTTCTTTGAGATAAGGCAGTATAAGCTTTTGCGGACATACCTCGCTGACAAGCTCTATCAGGTGGAACTCATAGCCTGTTATCGGCGGATTTTCCTGCTTTCTGAAATTGCCGATTTCGGTTATCACATCGCAGACCTCGTTGTGCTCGTCAATCGCTTTCATCAGCGCTTCGTCTGATGTGTCGATGCCGTATGTATCGCGCAGCTTGTCGAGAATGTGTATGCGAAGCTGTTTTTCGTAATGCGTAAACGCATAATCCTTCATAACAAAGGGCGGGTCTACATGGGTTACATAAAATTTGTCGTTGACATCCTTAACAAGATTAAGCATTTCAAAATGCTCCTGTGAGCGATTCATCATGCTGCACGTTTCCGTACCCATAAGCGCGGAAAGGAAATTATATCCGCCTTCAATGGCTCTTTCAAGTATGCTCCTTGAAAACATACAGGTTTTTTCAGACATATAATAGGTTGCTATTCCCGTGTCGGTGGTGCCGGGGGCGCGAAGTCTCAACGAAAAGCAGCCGTCTAAATTCAGCAGTACCGCCGGGATGAAATAGCACGAAAAGCCGAGTGCGCGTTTCCCGTCGTCAAGAGCCTGTGCCACAAGCTCATTTTTCACATCGGAAAGAAGATTTTCAAAATAAACCCGATATTTTAAGTCTTTCATTTGTTATGCTCCTTTTCTTCTTGCGTATTCTGCAGCTCCGAGAGCACCCATAAGCTGCGGGTCGGTTTTCAGCTCCGTCACCTTGATTTTAAGCACCTTTTCAATGGCTTTTTTCAGTCCTTCGTTTTTGGCACAGCCGCCTGTGAGGGTTATATCATTGACGGCACCTGCCTTTTTTGCCATAACAAAGCAGCGCTTTGCAACCGCCATCTGTATTCCTGCTGCGATTTCCTCGGGTGCTTTTCCTTCTCCGACAAGGGCTATGACCTCGCTTTCAGCGAAAACCGTGCATTGTGCCGTGACGGGAATTACATTTTTTGCTTTCAGCGAAAGAGAGGAAAATTCCTCGAGGCTCATTTCAAAGCTTCTTGCTATCGCCTCGTAAAATCTGCCGGTTCCGGCGGCGCATTTGTCGTTCATGGCAAAGTTTTTTACTGTTCCGTCAGGCGCAACGGCAATGCCCTTTACATCCTGTCCGCCGATGTCGATAATTGCCTTCACGGCGGGGTCGGTCACATGAACGCCCATGGCGTGACATGAAATTTCGGAAATGTTTTCATCCGCAAAGGGTACGCGGTTTCTGCCGTAGCCCGTGCCGATAAGGTATGAAATGTTTTCAACACTTCCGAGACCCGGCACCTGTGAAACGACCTCGTCCATCGCCATGCGCGATGACTGCTCGGCGTTCATCTTGCTGCGCAGAATGGTTGAGGCGCAGATTTTTCCGTTTTCATCGATTATGACTGCCTTGGTGTAGGTTGAGCCCACATCGCAGCCTGCAAAGAATTTCATCAGCTTTCTTTCCCTTCTATAATAATAATATTTTCCATAAGGTCTATATCAAGGATTTTTCCTTTGATTTCGGTACGCACGCCCATGAGATCGGTAAAGGTGATTTTTTCACCGTCCGGCTCAACCCGGGCAATGTTTTTGAGCATGAATATATTTTCCGTGCCGCTTTTTTTATAAACGGAGGAAAGGCACATCATTCTTCCTCCTTTTTCAGCAGCTTAAGCGCCTTTTGCAGGCTGTCATTGCTTTTTTCAATGTCAATGACTGCCGCGTGTACAAGCTCTCTCGCCTGTCCGTCAAGTCCGTGCGCCAGCTCATGCAGCTCGTCCGCATGGTGACGGTTGTGATTTAACATATACGCAAGCAGCGCCACTGTTTCTTCATCCGTACCGCCGCAGGCGGCACAATGGCTGTGTTCATGTGTATGAGAGTGTTCATGTTCATGTTCGCACATAATTATTTTTCCTTTCCGAAATGTAATTGCCTGAGCCCCTCGACCTCGTCGCATATTGCTTTCAGCTCGCAGGTGTCACAGCTTATTTCAAGTCCGTCAAAAATTTTGTTGAGAGATTCCGTGACGGCGAATGCCTTTTCGCTGTCCGCCTTCAGCTTTTTGTAGTCAAAGGACGGGTCAGTGATGAAAACCACCGTCACCGCTTTTACAGACGGGTTCTTTTTGTATTCCTCAATAAATGTGAAGCCGATGCTTTTAAGTGAAAGACCGTCCTTCACCGCTTTTTTGCTCACCCTTATCTGCTCGCGCCTGCTTTCGGGTGACAGCCTTATCAGACATCCCTTCGGAAAAACATGGTATTTCGCAAATTCAATGTCCTTGAGCTGCCTGTATACGCCGTCATCGTCTTCTACAGCTTTTTCGTCAAGAGCGATTATTGCCGCCCTTGCGTAAGGCGTGTCAGCAGTCAGTGAGCCAATATCCTTTCCGAGAACAAAAACGCCGTCTTTTATATCTCTGTTTGTGCAGAACAGGGTGCTGTTCACGGCGGGAAGTCCCATGCCGCCGAGCTCAAACGCCGCCTCCTTTGAGAGAATCAGCGTACCGCTGTCTGTGCGGTCACACACCGCAGAAGGGTTATAGGGATAAAATGCGGAGTTTTCCGCTTTTTTCAGAATGTCATCAATAAATTCATTATACAGTTCCATAGTGCACCTTATATTATGCCGAGCCTTGAAAGGGCTTTGCGCGCGCCCTCCATAAGCGGCGAATTATCAGCCAGAGAAAACACGCTTTCCCCGACCATATCGTTTTTTGTCTGAACCGGGTCGTCGGGAATGACGGCAAGCAGCTTTTCGCTGTCCACACCGGGAAAATCATTTGCAAGACCTGCCGGTATGCGGTTTATGACAATGCCGTATTCATCATACATCACAAGGCTGTCTGCCACATTCTTTATTGTGCCGATAACCTGTATGCCCTTGCGGCTGCCGTCACTGACAAGCACAAGGTGGCTCACCTTTTCCATAACGCGGCGGTTTATCTGTTCAATTCCCGCCTCGCCGTCTATGACAACATAATCAAAATCCTTCGTAATAAGCTCTATAATTTCCTTGAGATAGGCGTTTACCTTGCAGTAACAGCCTGCGGATTCCGGTCTGCCGATGGCAATGAAGGAAAATCCGTCCTTTTCCGTCAGCGCGTCAAGCACGCGAAAGCGCGCCTCGCCGAGCATTTCCACAGCCTCTCTGTTTCTGCCGTTTTCCACGCTGCTTACAATGCCCTTGCGTATGTCGTCAAGCGTAATCCCCACCTCAACACCGAGTGCGGTGGAAAGCCCCACGGCAGGATCTGCATCAATGGCAAGAATACGCCTGTCAGGGTATTTATCCGAAAGGATACGCACAAACGCGGCTGAAAGGGAGGTTTTTCCGACACCGCCCTTGCCCGTTGTTGCGATGATTTTTACCTGTTCAGTCATTTTTGCTCCTTTTTATACCTGTTACAATATACATTTTGTCATCAGACAGATATTGTATATCCGTAAATTCATTTTCAAGCATCCGTGCAAGCGTACCCGCCTCGGGCAGCTCAACAGACAGATGCGGAATATTTCTGTGACAGTCGGCAACCTGTTCGCGGCTTATGGAATGGGCAACGGTCAGCGTGCCGCCGTCCTTAACGAGAGCCGAAAGGTTTTTCAGTGCCGCTTTCTGATTGAGAAAATGCGGAAAAGCGTTATGCACCACAACGCAGTCGTATTTTTTATCCGTTTCAAATTGCTCAATATCAGCGCAAATATATGCTATTTTATCATCATTATACTTTTCTTTTGCCACGCGCAGCATCTCACCGGAAATATCCAGTGCCGCGATTTCGGAAACACCCTTTTGAAGATAAAACGGAATAAGCACGCCCGTGCCGCACCCTGCGTCAAAAACGGATTTGCCTTTTTCGACAAAGGCGTGTTCCAATATGCTTAAAATAATGTTTTTATCTATAAAATTGGTTTTATCCCAATTTTTTGCCGCCGCATCGAAAAAAGCCGTCATTTCATTGCTCATAAACAACCTGCCGAGAATTTATTCGTTTAATTATATCATAAAAATATCAATTTTTAAACCCTTTTGTTATATTTTAATTTTTTTTTTAATTGTCCTGCGGATATATAATACCTGTCTGCTTGCGTATTTCGTCCATCTGCTTCATAACATAAATTGTCTGCTCCGGTGTAACAACCGGACTTTGCTTTAATCCCTGTGAAACGCACAGACAGAAGTGCCGTATCTGTTCTTCAAATCCGTTGCCTTCATACGGAAGCTCAATATCGCGGCTTTCACCGTTATTCAACCTTAATTCAAGCTTTTGCGGCGCGTAAAAGCGGTTCATGTGAACATAACCCTCCGTGCCGTAAATATAGCCCTCATTCGGCTTTTTCAAAAGCACGGCACTTGAAATATCCGCGATACCGCCGTCAGAGTATTTCAGCAAAACGCAGGTATGGCTGTCAATGCCGTTATATGTATCGCATACCGCGCTGATTTTTAGTACATCCTTACCGAGATACCACGACGCAAAGTGCAGACCGTATACGCCCACATCAAGCAACGCTCCGCCGCCATGCTCGTTTTTCAGAACATGGTGCTCCATTTCATCTTCATCCATGGTATAGCAGAATTTACCCTCTGCCCCTTTGATTTTTCCGAGAATGCCGCTTTCTGCAATTTCAAGAAGCTTTATTGTGCCGGGTACAAGTCTTGCCCACATTGCTTCCATGAGAAAAACGCCGTTTTTTCTTGCGCACTCAAACATTTCCTGTGCCTGACGGGCATTTACCGCCAAAGGCTTTTCACACAATACATTTTTGCCGCCGTTCATCATCAGACATGAACAGTGCATATGCCCGGAATGGGGGACGGCGATATAAGCCGCGTCGATTTTGTTTGACTGCGCCATTGCCTCATAGCTTGAAAAGCGCACGGGAATATCAAATTCATCGGCGAATTTATCCGCGTTTTCCTGTGTTCTTGAAGCAACGGCAACAAGCTGTGCCTCGTTTACATTTTTTATTGCTTCGGCAAAGCGGTGTGCAATATTTCCCGTTCCTACGATACCAAATCTTATTTTTGTCATATATAGCTTCTCCTACGATTCATTTACAAGCTTTCCGGTAATAAATTCCGGTTTAAGCTCAAGGCAAAGAGTAACATTTCCGAAGCCCTGTATTTCTCTGTCGATATATTCCGTGTCGGAGGTGTATTTCAGGCTTAATTTACGACTGACAGCCATTGCCTTTTGAAAATCCGTGACTTCGCTTATTCTGCCGAAAACGATAACGCTTTTTATATTCAGCGCCCATTCGTTTTCTTTTCGGAAGCCGCTGTCATAAACGCAGAAGGAGACCTTGTCACAGCGTCTTACAGCGTCAATTTTATGTCCGCTTTTGCCGCCGTGAAAGAAAATGCTGCCGCTTTCTTCGTCATAGTAAAAATTCATCGGCATACCGTACGGATAGCCGCCGTCACCCAGAACGGAAAGCACACCACGCGGCTCATTTTTAAGTATTTCCGCACATTCTTTATCGGATATACTCTGCTTTTTTCTTGTCAGTTCCCGAAACATACGCTTCCTCTTTCCTGTTTTCTTTTAATATATCATATTGGAAATTATAAATCAATGAAAATCCGTCAGTCTTATATATGTTTTTATTTGACAAATGCCTCAAAGTCTGTATAATTGAATTTATCAAATGACGGAGGTTAAATTTATGTGGGCTATGGTCTGGCCGGTGCTTGTGGTACTCGGCTCCAATATTGTTTATAACATTTGTCAGAAATCCACGCCTGAGGGAGTGAACCCGTTCGGCGCGGTGATGATAACCTATATTGTGGCGGCGGTTGTCTGCGCCGTGCTTTTCTTTGCGACAGCGGGCTTTTCGGGCGCGGCGGCAGAGCTTAAAAAGCTGAACTGGACATCAATCATCCTCGGCATAGCTATAATCGGACTTGAGGCGGGGTATCTGTTTTTGTATCGCGCCGGATGGAAGGTAAGCGTGGGCAGCGTTGTGTGCAACATTGCCCTTGCGGTGGCACTGCTTTTAGTCGGCTTCCTGCTTTATAAAGAAAAAATAAGCCTGCGGCAGATTGCCGGAATTGCGGTTTGTGCGGCGGGACTTGTTCTTGTTTCAAAATAAGAAAAGCAAACAGCGATATTTGGATCCGGTATATAAGATGGCGGTCAAAACAAAATTTAAATTTGTTTTATCATCCATGATTATTTTTATGAGGGGCTGTGACACAACAACCCAAAAGAAAAAGCGAGTCGAAGCACTGAAAAATCAGTGCGAACGGCTTGCTTTTTCGATATGGTTTAAAAATCACTGTGCAGGTATTCCGTAGGGGACGATGCCACATCGTCCCGTTTGTGTCGGGTGTTTCAAAAAACATTCGATATAAAAAATATTGTTTTTGGCTTTTCCGTTACATAATTTTACCAAGCTGTTTTTCAACAAAATCATATTTCTTTATTTTCGGTCTGTCATAAATTTTTCCGCGGAATACCACGGCGGCAGGCTGTTTAAGTGTTGTCAGGTCTTCAAGCGGGTTGCCGTCGGAAATGAGAAAATCCGCGCTTTTTCCTGCTTCAACTGTGCCGGTTATGCCGTCAATACCGGCGATTCGGGCGTTTATCTCGGTTGCGGTGTGAAGTGCGAACGCGTTATCGACACCGCAGAATTTTGTGAACCAGTAAAGCTCACGCCATGTGTCATAGTGGGTGATGAAAGGACAGCCCGTATCTGTGCCCAGACCGACGGTGATGCCGTTTTTCAGGCATTCGTTTATGCATTCCTTCATGTTTTCAAAAAGCGCCTTTCCGTTTATCAGGTCGGTGTCCGTCATGCCGGTAACGCTCTTATCCATAAAAACAAAGGGCAGGGCAGGGGAGAGTGTGCCGACAAGCACTGCTCCCTTTTCTTTGAACAGGCGGATAACCTCTTCAGACGGCTTTCCGCCGTGCTCTATGGTGTCAACTCCGTTTTGCAGGGCGACAAGCATACCCTCGTTCCCCTCCGCGTGGGCGGCGACCTTAAAGCCGAGGCGGTGCGCTTCATCGCAGGCAGCTTTCACATATTCAGCAGGCATTTTCAGCACGCCGGGTTCTCCGGGAACCTCCGCGTCCAGCACTCCGCCGGTTATCATCAGCTTGATTAAGTCCGGGTGGCTTTTGCTGATGTCGCGCACCATGGCAGCAGCTTCTCCGGCACTGTGCGCCGCCTTTGCTACGGAGCCTGTCATATGACCGCCGTCTACGGATACTGCATAATTTGCGGCGAGTATTCTCGGCCCGACGGCTTTGCCTGCGTTTATGCTGTCGCGAAGGCACGAGTCAACATCCAGAATACCGCCGACCGCGCGAACCGTGGTAGTGCCGGAAAAAAGCTGTAATTTTGCATAATTTCTGCACATGACGCGCACTATGGCGCGTGCCGCGGAAAGCTTCATCAGCAGCTCTACCTTCCTGTAGTCCGGCTTCGTTTTCATCGGTCTTCCGCTCGAGGGCAGGTGAACATGGAGATTGATAAGTCCCGGCATAAGATATTTTCCGCCGAGGCTGATTTTTTCGTAATTTGCGGGTATGGCGTTTTCGTCAACAATATCAACGATTTTATCTTCACAGACAAGCACGGCTTTTCCCTTGACAGGTGTCATGTCACTGTGTCCGTTCAGTATGCTTACATCGGTGAATGCATAACTCATTTTCATCATTCCTTTACTTTTTGTAATTCGCTATCAGCTTTTTCCTTGTCAGCAAATATATCGGTGTGAGCAGAATAAAGGTGATAAGCATAAGGGTTGTTGTCATGTGCTCGGGACCTGTAAGCTGATACAGAAAATTATTAAAATCGGTTATTTCTTTATACGGCAGGAAAAAGATTACGCCGTGATTCAGACAGAAATAAGCAACGCAGCACATGACAAGATATGCCGGAAACACAATGAATGAAAATTCACGCGGAGTCTGCTTTACGGCGTTTCCGCCCTTGTCAAGAATATTTTTCTTGAGCATGAGCAGAAACAGTACGCCGGCAATAACGGACAGCACGGCGGTCATAATGTCACCGAAGGTGTTGCCGCCATCCATAATGCCGAGATTTTTAAGCAGCTTTCCCGTTCTTATGCCGATAACTCTTGAGGGAACAACGCCGAACACGAAAACGAACAGGGCAAGATTGAATATGAAATGCAGAATTTTGTTTTCAAATACCGGCTTTGTGTCCGCGCCGTTCTGAACGGTATATTTTTTCGGCAGCAGAGCGATGATAAGCATGGTGAAAAATCCGACTGCCGCGCCCGTTGAAAATTCCCATATTCCCCATCCGGCACCGTTTTGGAGAGCACGGGGACAGGGTGTATTTCCGAGAAAGCCCGTGTCATAGCAAACAGCGAGCATCAGTGAAAACGCGGTGGTGGAAACGGCGGTAAGTGTGTTTATGATAAGGCAGACACCGCAGGTGATTTTATCCTTAAACGCGATAAGCGGATAAAGGGCAATGGCAAGCACGGCAATGGCATCCGAAATATGCTCAATGCTCATATAGTAGTTTTCAAAAAACGGTATTTCCTGCGTCCAGCGGCGTTGTGCAAAATGCTTCATATACGCCTGCATGGGACTTGAATATTCAAACCCCGCATCCTTCAGTCCGAGGGCGGCATATTCCACCTGTTCGGGGTTTATCGCTTTCAATATATAGTGGGCAACGGTGGCTTTTGCTATGTACGACACGGCAAAGAAAATGCCTATCATAATAAGATAATGAGTTATTTTATATTCCTTTTCGCTGAAAAGAGTGCCGATGAAAAACGCAAACAGAGGTACGAGAGTGAAGCCCATAATAAGAATAATTACCATGCCGCTATATGGATTTACGGGCAGCAGCACCGGTTCGTCACCGCCGTAAGGCAGGTCGCTTGTTATAAGCCCGGACATCTGCTCGATTACCGTGGCATAGCCTGTTACGCCGAGCCCCGTCAGCAGAGCACCTACGGGAATAAGCTCTGTTTTCATCCCCTTGCGGTTGCCGTAAAACTGATAAATCAGCAGAATTATGACAAGTCCGACACTGTAAAGACCCCATGAAGAGCCGAAGCCGCTTTCGCCGCGGCACCGCCACATAAAGCCGCCGACGAGTGCGCCGAGGATGACTGATAAAGCTTTCATTGAAACGCTTAAATTCTTTTTCATGCTGATACCTCCTCCTGTGATACATTCATTATACACATAAAAATCGGTTTTGTATAGGTGCTGTTATAATTTATTAATTCTTCTTGCGGTTTTTCCTTCCGGCTTTTCGGTTATATCTCCCGATTTTGTCAGTGCCCATTTCGTGAGTACGGGTCCGGCAATTTCATAGATAAGAACGGCGAAAAGCACAACAAAGCGCACGGTTCCTGCGATTTCCGTGTCTCCGAAAATGCTGTCTGAGCATACGGTGCTGACCATGCCGAGCGCGACACCCGCCTGCGGAAGCAGCGTGATGCCGAGATATTTTACCGTGTTGTTCTCGCAGTGTACCGCTTTCGCGCTGCCCATAGCACCCGTGTATTTGCCGAGAGAACGGAAAAGTATGTACACAACGCCGATAACTATAAACACGGGCTTTGTGAAAACGGAAAGGTCAAGGCTTGCGCCGCTGATGACGAAGAAAAGCATGAACAGCGGCTTTGTCCAGCGCTCCGTCCTCTCCATCATTTCCTCGCTTGTGGGACAGACATTGCAGAAAACCGTGCCGAACATCATACAGGTGAGAAGAGGGGAAAAGCCGATATTGATTTTTCCTGCCGGAATTTTAAGCTGAGTGACAACCACCGTGAGAAAAACAAAGCTGATGATAAGCGTCAGACGGTTGGAACGGGAATGGAAAAACTTTTCGATAAAGGAAAGTATAAAGCCTGCCGCCGCGCCGAGGATGAGCGAAAGGACGATTTCAAGCAGCGGCTCAACCGCAACGGAAATTATGTCAACGCTTCCGCCGTAAAGTGCCTTTGAAATGCCGAAGGAAACGGCGAAAAGAACAAGTCCCACAGCATCGTCAAGCGCGACAATGGGAAGCAGTAAATCAGTCAGCGCACCCTTTGCCTTATACTGTCTTACAACCATAAGCGTTGCGGCGGGGGCAGTGGCGGAGGCTATCGCACCGAGAATGACACACGCCGGAACGGGCAGATAATCCCTTCCCGTGGCTTTGATTATTATGAAATGAGAAGCAATGAGGGCAATATCTACAAGAACGGTTGCGATAACTGCCTGTATGATGCCGATAACCGTTGCCTGCTTTCCCGTTTTTTTCAGGTCGTTGAGACGAAATTCGTTTCCTATATCGAAAGCGATAAAGCCGAGCGCAACATTGGAAATGATGTTGAACGCTTCAACAGGAGCCACGCTGTTGTTAAAGCCGACAACATAGCCGTTGATAACAAATCTGCCTATACAGAATGTGCCGACAAGAGTTCCGGCAATGAGATAAGCCGTAACATCGGGAAGCTTGAACGGCTTTAAGACACGGGTCATCATCAGTCCGAAAAAAAGACTGACGGCAACGCTTAACAGGGTTTGCTCAATACTCATTTTATTACTTCTTTCTTTGACAATATTTGTAAACAAACACAAATTATACCACTGTAAAAATTCACAGTCAACAATTGCAAAAAATAAAATACAAAATGTATAAATTTTTCCGTGTACGGGGTATGTTTTTCTGTATTGACATATAAAATATGCTGTGATATAATCTACCCAACAAAAATCTTTAAAACGATACGGGATATCGGCAAGATGCAATACGGGAATATAGTACGGGTGTATTATATTATTTTCAGCGTATCTGCCTTGCCGTAATCGGTGAGGCTTTTTGTTTTGCCGGAAAGGAGCGTTTCTGATGAAAAATGTTGATATGAGCATAATAAACAATATTACCGGCTCTGTTGTTGATGAAAGCGTTATTCTTTCCGCGCATCTGCGTGATAAAATGAGTTATGTTGTTTTCCCCGGCTTTTGCGATGTGCATGTGCATTTTCGTCAGCCGGGTTTTTCATATAAGGAAACCGTCAGAACCGGCGCGCTTGCCGCCGCCCACGGAGGCTATACCGCCGTTTGCACCATGCCGAATCTCAACCCCGTACCCGACAGCGCGGCACACCTTAAGGTGCAAACGGATATCATCCGCTCCGACAGCCCGATCCGCATTTTTCCGTATGCCGCGATAACAAAGGGTCAGCGCGGAGAGCAGCTTTCGGATATGGAGGCTATGGCAGCAGATGTAATTGCTTTTTCCGATGACGGAAAGGGCGTCCAGAGCGAAGAAATGATGCTGAGAGCCATGAAAGAAGCAAAACGCCTCGGAAAAATCATTGCCGCGCACTGTGAAGATAATTCCCTGCTTCACGGCGGATATATCCATGACGGGGAATACGCGAAAAAGCACGGACACCGCGGCATATGCCGTGAAAGTGAGTGGAAGCCTGTGGAACGCGATTTGGCTCTCGCGAAAATGACGGGCTGTAAATATCATGTCTGCCACATTTCCTGCAAGGAAACGGTGGAGCTGATAAGAAAAGCAAAAGCGGACGGAGCGGATGTAACCTGTGAGACAGCTCCGCATTATCTGACACTTGACGACTCCTGCTTGAAGGAGGAAGGCAGATTTAAAATGAATCCGCCACTGAGAAGCAGTGAGGACAGGCAGGCATTGCTTGAAGGCATAAAGGACGGCACAATTGATATGATAGCCACCGACCATGCGCCGCACAGTGCCGGGGAAAAGGCGAAGGGGCTGCAAAACAGCGCGTTCGGTATTGTAGGGCTTGAAACGGCTTTTTCCGTTTTATATACAAAGCTTGTGAGGGAAAACATTATAAGTCTTGAAAAGCTTATACGGCTTATGGCGGTAAATCCGCGCGAAAGGTTCAATATTCCGATAGGACAGGATTATTCCGTGTGGTCGCTTGACGAAAGCTATACGGTCAATACGGATGAATTTTTATCAATGGGCAGGGCAACGCCCTTTGAAAACGAAAGGCTATACGGCAGATGTCTTCTTACCGTCTGTGACGGCAGGATAATATATAAATAAGTCAGGAGGAAAAGAAAATGGCAAAAA
>JAKSQS010000033.1 GCA_024404055.1 Clostridia bacterium
GTCTTAAATATTAAATACTATAATAACATAATAAGTCAAAAAAATCAATTAAAAAGAATAAAGTGCGGTTGACGAAACGCTGTGTCACAGAGCATTTTCTATTTTAAAAAAATAAACGAAACGCAGAGGGAAACAGGCTCAAGCCGGTTTCCCTCCGCTGATTTAATATAAGAAATTATTTTGCCAATGCGCCGATTGTAAGCAGGAATCCGCCGAACTGTGCGCCGAATTCGGGACCGCCGTCCATGATAAGCTTTCCGGTCTTGGTTGCGTCAAGCATATCCATTGTGCCCAGAAGGATGCCCAGTGCGCTGTCATAAGAATCGAAACGGAGGGTGAAGAAAGGCATTGCTCTCTTATATTCGCCTCTGCCCGCTCTTGACTTGCCGGCTTTAATTCTGATAAACGCGGAAGCCTCGGGATGGTCGTTTACCGCAAGTGCGTAAACACGGTCGGGAGATTTTGAGGTCCATTCGTGGATTTCGGGATGCTCCATCTTGTTAAGCTGGCTTATACCGCTTGTCAGAAGATAGAACATACATTTTACCATGAGTGCCTTGGTTTCTTCGTCCTTGGGAGGCTCTGTCGCGCCGAGAACATTTGCCATTTTAAGAAGGGTCATAACGAAAGCAACAAGTGTGCCGGCGTGCTTGATACCCTTAATTTTCGGAATGGCGTCAAGGGTGATATTGCCCTTGAAGAACGCGTTGAGCTTTTCAATGCTCTTGAACTGAAGCTCGATATGGGGGTCTTCTGTAAGACAGGTGTGAACAAGCCATTCACCGTCGTTAACAACAAAGTGCATACCGACCTTGCCGTCGGGACAGTCCGGATAAAGAGCACTGACCTGAATAACGGCGTGTGCGTGTTCAAACTTCTTTTTAAGTGAAGGAACATCTGTTGCAAGAACCTTTACAAGGGGAAGAGCAGCATTCAAAAATATCTTGTTTGAATATAATTCGTCCTGTGCTACTGCCATGATGATTTGCTCTCCTTTCCTGTATTAGAATTCGTCGTCCCAGTTGTCGTCTTCTTCAAAGTCAGCCTTCATAACTTCACGAACAGCAGCGATGATGCCGTTGGAATCTATGCCGACCTCTGCCATAATATCCTCCTGCAGACCGATGGGAGCGAACTTATCGGGATGACCGAGCTTCTTGAATGCGCAGCCCTTACCGGCTTCAACAACAACCTCTGCTACTGCCGAGCCGAGACCGCCGATGGTGCTGTGGTCTTCCACTGTGATAATTCTTCTTGTGTCAAGAACAGCCTTTATGATAGCGTCCTTGTCGATGGGTTTAATGGTGTGCATATTGAGAACGCGAACTGAAAGTCCGTCTGAATTTTCGAGGAACTTTGCCGCTTCTCTTGCCTGGAATACGCATGAACCGCAGGCGATAACGGTAATGTCGGTACCTGAATGTACTTCAACTGCCTTGCCTACTTCAAAGCCGTAATCCTGTGTATCATAAAGAACACGGTCAAATCCGCGGTTGATTCTGATGTAGTAGGGACCTACATTTTCATATGCCGCATTAACGGCGTTTGCGGTTTCATATCCGTCAGCGGGAACGATAACCGTCAGGTTGGGCATTGCTCTGGTAATCGCAAGGTCGGTAATTGCATGGTGGGTTGAACCTGCCTGACCGAAGGATGTGCCTGCGTGAGTGGCGATAATCTTCGCATTGACATTCTGATAGCAGATGTCGGTATGAAGCTGGTCGCACGCTCTCATTGATGTAAATGCGGAGAAGCCGGAAAGGAAGGGGATGCAGCCTGCTCTTGCCATACCTGCGGCAACACCGAACATATCCTGCTCTGCAATACCTACATTGATAACTCTTTCGGGGCAAACCTTAAGAACATCACCCAGCTTTGTTGACTTTGCAAGGTCGGCAGTGATAGCCACAACCTTGGGGTCCTTCATGATAATGTCAGCAAGTGCCTTACCGTAAATTTCAGCGGTAGCAACTTCTGTCTGGTCAATTGCGTTATAAACAAATCCGCCTGCCATTATTATTTGCCCTCCTTTTCTGCGCGAGCAACTCTTTCAGCATAGTCTTCGTCAAGCTGCTTGTTGTATTTATCAAATGTTTCATCGTCAAGCGCCATGTAATGGCAATGATAGTCGCCCGCTATATCCTTAATGCCTGCGCCCTTGAGAGTATCAAGAATGATGCAGGTGGGAGCGCATTTTTCCTTGGAGCGTTCGATAGCCGCGTCAATAGCGTCGCAAAGCTCGTCAATGTGGTTGCCGTTGATAACCACGGTGTTGAAGCCGAATGCAGTCATCTTGTCCGCAAGAGGCTCAAGCTTCATAACCTCTTCCGTCGGACCGTCTATCATGCATTTGTTTCTGTCGATGAAGGTGATGCAGTTGGAAAGCTGATAATGGTTGATTGTCATAAAGCCTTCCCAGTTGGAGCCTTCGCCTAATTCGCCGTCGCCCGTTACAACATATGTAAGATAATCCTTGCCGAGGATTCTTGCGGCAAGAGCGGTACCTGCGGCGATGGAAACGCCGTGACCGAGAGAACCTGTGGAAGCGTCAACGCCTACTACCTTGTTGGAGTCGAGATGCATACCCATCTTGGAGCCGGAAAGGTTGAAGGTCTTGAGCATTTCGGGATCGTTGAAGCCCTTATCGCAAAGTACGGGAGCATATGCTATTGCCGCGTGACCCTTTGAAAGGATAAAACGGTCTCTGTCGTCCCACTGGGGATCCTCAACCTTGATGTTGAGGTACTTGTGGTAAAGTACGGTGAGAAGATCCAATACGCTCATGCCGCCGCCGATGTGGCCGCTGCCTGCCCATGAAGTTGTCTGAAGGGTAAGCTTACGAAGCTCGTGTGCCTTTTTTTCAAGGGCAAGCCATTCATCTTTTTTGAGTGACATTTAGTTTTTCCTCCTGTATTAAGTTATTATCAGAACAGCTCAGGATGATTCTTTGCTACTGCCTTGAACGCTTCATCAGCGATGTCAACGGTAAGCTTTATGTCATCCTCTGTCAGTGACGCATTGATAAAGTGGTTGTGGTGGCTTGCGAAGAATATACCTCTTGAAACGCATTCGGAAATCCATTCCTGATGAAGAACAAGTCTGTCATCATTGGCAATTCTCAGATAGAACAGTGCGGGAGCACCGGAGAACACAAGGTCGAAGCCGTTGTTCTTACCTGCCGCAACAAGTCCGTCGGTAAGCTTTGTGCCGAGCTCTCTGAAGAGAGTGGGTGTGTCAAGCTTCTTCATCTTGTTGATACAGGCTATGCACGCCGCAAAGGGAACCGCGCTCATCCAGTAGCTTCCGGTGTAGCTCAGTCCGCTTACCGCACTCTGGAACTTCTTCTGTCCGCAGAGAGCCGACATATTGTAGCCGTTTGCGAGAGCCTTGCAGAAGCAGATAAGGTCTGCCTTGAAGCCGAAGAAATGGTCTGAACCGGCAAGGTCAAGACGGAAGCCTGCACGAACATCGTCTACGATAAGAACGATGTCTTCTCTGTCGCAGATTTCACGAACCTTCTGCCAGAAGCCTGCCTCGGGGAAGCTGTTGTCATAGAAATTGCCGTGGTCATAGGGCTGACCGATGATGGCGGTGATTTCGCCCTTGTTTTCCGCGATAACTCTTTCAAGAGCCGGAATATCGTTCCATTCAACGATAATGTTGTTCTGAACTTCTTCTTCCAGAACGCCCGGATAGTCCTTCTTCATCTGCCACGGTGAAACGCCGTGATAATAACCCTTGAAGAAAATAACTTTCTTTCTGTGGTTGTAATTTCTTGCCGTCATAATGGCGCACTGTGTAACATCGTTGCCGTTCTTTGCAAAGAAAGCCCAGTCAGCGCAGTTAACCGTGTCCACAAGAAGCTCTGCGCACTCAACCATAACCTTGGAGGGCGAGGTGGTGCAGTTGCCGAGCTTGAGCTGCTTCAATGCCGCAGCGTCAACATCGGGGTCATTGTAGCCGAGTACATTGGGACCGTATGCGCACATATAGTCAATATACTTGTTGCCGTCAACATCCCAGAAGTAGGAGCCCTGTGCCTTTTCGGAGAAAAGGGGCCAGTTTGATACGGGGATGAACTGACCTTCTGCCGGGCCGAGATGTCCGTAAACGCCCGAGGGGATTATTTCTGCGGCTTTCGCAAAGAGAGCCTGGCTCTTTTCATGTTTATAAATAGGATAGCTCATTTCTGTTTCCTCCTTATGCCAAATACAGACCTACACGGTCAAGTATTCTGTTAACATTATCAAGCATACTGCAAAGACCGCTCATGGTAATAGTACCCATGCCGATGCAGGCAAGCGCGTTTACCTTGCCGTCAAACAGGTCGCGTGCAAGGTGAATGTCACCGAATTCCATTTTGGCTCTGTATGATTCGGGAGCCTGTTTAATGGTTACGAAGTGATGATCTCTTACGCGGATGGTTGAAGAACAAACGCCCTTAATGGACATTTCAACAATACCGTCGGGAGTGTTGCTTGCGGAGAACATACCGATATTATCGTTGTTTGCTATCTGTGAAATAGCAACGGTGATAAGGTTGAACATGAGCTTTGTGCTGATTTCAAAGAAGGTGGGGTCGTCAAGAAGCGTGGGATCCGCAGGCTGGAGATAACCGCTGAGGATGTCCGTAAGCTTTGTGAAATTCTTGAGCAGGAAGCCAATCTTTGAAAAGCCCTTTACGGGGAGAGGAGTAACGGTGCCGTCAATAAGTCCGTTGAACTTTTCGCATGAGCCGAAGGGCAGTAAAACCTGGCAGTTTTCGATACCCTGCTCCATGCGGCAGTGACCGTTCTTAAAAATAAGAGTGGCTGAGGGTCCGCCTGTTACATCAATACCGATGGTTACAGGCTTTTTTACCTTGGCAAGTTCACTTGCTTTCGGATCGAGCTCACAAAGATTTTCAAGTGAGCCGAGGATACCGTAAAGGTTTATGTACGCCAAGGTTCTTGCATCTGTCATATGAAATCTTCCTTCCTTTAGTGAGCAAGCGCTCACTTACATGAAAACGCTTACCCAATTTATAGTTGCAGTTATTGTATCAAAATTACAATAGTGTGTCAATAATGCAGGTTTTATTTTGTCGAATGGCACAAAATAAAACCTGCATTTTTGGTTACATTTTACTCACAAACAGGGGACGGTTCTCTGTTTGAGGTCAAGCTGCGCGTGCATGAACGAGCCGCAATAACCGAGTATCGTCTGCCCGAAGCTGCTGCTTATTGATGTAAGCAGCCTGTCTTTATAATAGAAAGAGAAATTTGCCGGATTTTTGCGTATCTCAAGTCGCGCTTTTCCGCTTTTTACGGTGAAAATATCGCCGTTTTCCTGCGTTTCAAGCTGTGCAGGCTCTTCATTCAGCTCAAAAACAGGCATTTTCGCACGGGAGCCGGCAAAGTGCCGCGCCTGCACACGAAAAATATCCGGGCGCGGAGAGGAAATATATATTTCAATCAAAGGACCGCCCATAGCGCGTGAATCCTGACTGTACGGTACGGAATATATATATTCTGTCACCTTCGTTTCTGATTTCCCGAAGCCGAACCGCGTTTGTACATTCGGCTTCGGGACGGTCAAGCCAATATCCGCCTTTAAATTTCATAAATAAATCTCCGTCCGGACAATTATTTTGGGTTTATTATGCACATATATTTACAGTTTGTCAACTGTATAAAAGAAGCCGGGCAGGACAGGGGAGAATTGCCGAAATAATATCCGTTTACGGAATAACCGAAGCCGCTTAAACGGGTGGTATATTGATATAACAAGCAAAACGGAAGCAGCAAGCAGCTTCCCTACGAATTACTGTTATTTTTTTACGGTTGCAAACATTAAAGCGAAACACGGCAGTACGAAAATAAAGTTTAAATTGATACAGCATAGTATGGGCGAACTGCATTCGCCCGTGAATGAAGCACCGCGTTTACGCGTTGTCCATATAAAGAGGGAACAACTTTGCAGGATGCAAAACCGTCCCTTGTCTACGCACTAAAGGCAACGAAACATTGTGCAACTTTTGAAACATCACTAAGACCCCGCAAACGCTGTAATATCAACGCTTGCGGGGTCTGTTGCTTCTTTTAACTGTCAAAGTCGGGATTATCTGATTCACCTTTCATTTTGAAGCCTGAACTCTCCCGGCGGCTCATTTTAGCGTATTACGCTGAATTTTCAGCCTTCCGCCGCCGCTGTCACAAGCTCGTTTCTGCGTTCGGCAAGCTCCTTATACATAAGGGCTCTCTTCTGCTTTGAAAGCGGCCATAAGAATTTCGGGATTATGCCGAGAGCACCGGTAATCGTCGGCACTGCGGTGCACAGCGCAAATTCCCAGAACTTTGTTCTGTCGGATTGAGTGCCGATTTTAAGTCCCTGAACATAGCCTATCTTCTTAAGCACAAGGCTTCTTACAGAGCTCATAAATGCGCCCTGAATTTTAAGCACAAGCCCCTTTGCCACGGAGGTTGTCGCCTCCATGCGGTAGCCGTTTTTCCATTCGCAGTAGTCCATAGCCTCGTTCCACAGGTCGGCATTTATTACCTTGCTTGCGCCCCATGTGAATTTTGATATAAATTCCCTCACGCCGAGCGCGATGGTCATCGGCAGCCATTTTGTATAGTTGCGGTTTATCATTCCGAAAATGAAATATCCGAGAGACATTATATCACCGAATATATCAGTTCCGACCCAGATAGCCTTGGAGGAAAATCTCCTTCTCAGCGGCGCGACAAATGCATATGATATACTGCCGTTAAAGGACGAGGGGAGGTTTGCAAGCGGAATAAGCGAGCCGTATTTGAAAACATCTATAAAGTAATTGTTCATGCCGGAGCCTACGGAGAAGCCGCCGAGGAAATCCGACAGGCACATCAGGAAAACGGGATAGTTTGTGAATATCGCCTTTAAGCCTTCCTTTATGTTCGGCTGTTCTATGGACTGCGGAACACGCTCTCTTGATTTGAAGAAGAAATACATTGTCATTGCCGACGAAATGAGGCTTGTCGTAAGTCCCATGCCGATAAAAAGGGACGACAGCTTCATTTTTATCTTATCATTGTTGATAAGGTCGTATAATATGCCGAAAATGTAGCCCGGTACATCCTCGCCCAGATACCCGGAAAGCAGCTCCGCAAGCGTTATCAGCCGCACCCGCTCATTCGGGTTGGGCGTTATGGTGGACATATATCCGCCCTTTGCGATGCCTATTGCGGTGCTTGCCGTTTCCTGTATGATGTTGAATGTGAAATAGAATATCAGCTTCGGTATAAATGTGCCGGAGGTGTTCGGGAAGAATATCGGCAAAAACCAGTATAATGTGCCGAGAAGCGTCAGCGGTATCTGCATACCCAGCAGATACGGACGGAATTTGCCGAGCCTTGTGCGGGTGTTGTCCACAATCGTTGCAAGAATCAGGTCGTTGATTATATCCCACGCGCTTGTGAAAAGGTTGACCACCGCCGAAACGGTGAAGTCGATTTTAACAACATCCCATATATATCTTTCACCGCCGCCCACGGCAAATGTGTTTGACACATCGTTGAGTATGTAAGCGGCTGTTTCCTTCGTGCCGACATAGTTGAAATTTTCGTATATGTTTGTTTCACCGTTTTTGCCTGTGCCTGCGGCAGAAGCTGCTTCAACCGCTGTATCCTGTTTGTTTTCGTTATCCATTACAGCACCTCCCGTCAGTCTTCATCGGTTATGTATACCGTGCAGCTGTCCTCATACATCTTTCCGAGGTAAGTCAGTCTTGCGGTAACCGTAACCGGCGTTTCGGAAACTCTGACCGCCTCAACCATTCCGTTGGCATCGGCTTTTGCGATTGATTCATCGGATGAGAAAAACTCCACCGTAAAGTCGGTGCCCTCCTGCGCTTCATCCGCAACATTCGCACTCACCGAAAGCGTCTGGAAGCCGTGCTTTGTCAGTCTCAGCTCATCCTCTTTGATGAAAATGCCTGCGTGTGTGATATTGTATCTTGTGCTGACGCGGCAGACAAACGAAAGCGTGCCGCTGCCGAACACATCAAGATAGTTTTTGAACGCCGCGTTCACGGAAATTTCGTACTCTCTGACAAGCTCAAAATATGTAAACTGTTCGTTTACGCTGTCATATTCGTAATATGCCGTTGCCGATGTCGGCGTATGCCTGCCGTCCGTAAAATCAGCATAGGCGGCACAGTCTTTTTTGCATTTTTCAAGCATTTCTTCATCAGCATCAAAAAACGGCACAATGCATTTTGCGTTTAAAGGAATATTGAATGTATATCTGTATTTGTGATTATCCGCATTATATTCGCCCTGCGCGTCGTCAGCTTCTTCGGCAAATGCTGAAATATCAAGAAGCTCGGTGCACGGCTCACCGTAGCCTACCGACTGCGATTCATATTTCCCGTTCGCGCCGCCGTTGAGCTGACCGCCGACATGATTGATAAGCGAAAATACGCTGTCCGGGAAATCGCCGGAAAAATCACGGAAAGAAACATCCGTACCCGTACTTGCCTTAATATCGGTCGATTTTGCGGTCTGCCCGGTGATATATGCGCAAAACTGCGCTATGCTCATATCCGTGCCTTCGGGCAGCACCGTGCCGGCAAGGGGGTCAACAACCTCTTCGGTTTTTTCAGGCTCAAGATGATGCACCGTATAGACAATGGCTGCCGAGCATAAAAGGATTACTATCAGCGGACAGGAAACAAGGATAATAACAAGCTGTTTTACGCCGATTTTGTTTTTTCCCGTTGACATAAACCGGTTTTCGGCTGCAGATTCGGTCTTCGCGTTTTCGGTATCAGCCATTTTTGCCCGCCTCCTTTCCTTTTTTCTCTTTCTCTTTCTTTGCGCCTGCTATTGCGTTTTCTCTTTTTTGGCGTTCCTCCGGCGTTTCAAAAATCGGAAGCGGAAGAGTGTCGAGGTCAAGCTCTTTGTTTTTATACTGTCTGTACAGCTCCAGCCGTTTGATGTCAACCGCTTTCAGTGGTGCCGGAGCACCGTTTTTCGCCATATTGATATTCAGCAGTGCGTTTACAACAAGCATGGCGGCGCTGACAAGGGAACCGAAGCAGAACGAAACAGAAAGTCCTTCCGTTCCGGCGGCAGACATTTTTGCCGCAAGCATTGCCGCAAACGCGCCGGCATCTGCCGCAGCAGCGCAAAAAGACAGCACCGTGAGTGCCTTTGCCGATTTTCTGATATTGATAAATGACAGAAGGTAGACAACAAGCATTGCAACAACGATAAGCGCGGTAATAAGAAACAACGCCATATTCGCAAACGCCGCCGTTGTTACCGTTCCGCCGATTTTCAGCTTAAGCAGGGGCAGAAATGATTTATACACCGAGGAGCTGTATATCTGATACGCGCCGACAAGTCCCGTTGAAAATCCTATTTCCGACATGGGCAGGGAGATACGGATGCTGAAATACGGAATACACATCACCGCTATTGACAGAATAAAAAATACCATTCTGGAAATCTGAATCCTTCCGCCCACAAAGTTGCCCTTCAGCTTTGCCACAAGCGCCCTCGCGCCCGCAAACTCAAGCTCGGTACGCTTTGCATCGCGGGCAAGCTCTATTTCCTGGGAGTAATAGAACATATTCACTCCGCACACCTTACAGTTCGGCGCAAGATCAAATCTCTTTATTTCCGCGCCGCATTTCGGACAAATCAAGCCTTTCACCGCCTTTTTTTCGTTATTAACTATTAATTTAAACTAAATCACAGTATAATTCAAGCATTTTTTGTAAAAAAGCGCAAAAAGTTTACAAAAAGCCCGGTTTTGACTGAAAGTGCGGAATGTAAAATAACAAGGCGTGCATTACTATCGGCTCAAAGTCACCGCTGTAATTATCATGCAGCGAATTACGGACATGATTGTTTGAGTGAAGACAAGAGGGGCTGTTCTCCGATTTGTTTCGGCGAACTGAGCTTAATATATCTTTCTCTGTCTTTTTCTCTGTATCTTTCTCTATTCTCTTTCTCTATCTCTATCTCTATATCTTTCTCTATCTCTTTCTCTATCTCTTTCTCTATCTCTATCTCTGTGCGGCATTTTTGTTGCACCGGCGCGGCACTCGTGCTGCATTGCCGCGTTTCACTGTTACAGCTTTGCGGCACTGCTGTTTCATTTGCGTTACACTGCTGCGCTTTTCTGCGTTCACGGCTTTCTCTTGACCTTTTCGTTGCCGCGCTTTCGCTGCCTGTGCAATCCAATGCCTCGGGGAAAAAGAAAGATATATTGTCCTCAGTCTGCACAAGACCGACGGAAAAAAGAAAGTCAAGCGTTGCGTTCACATCGTCAACAGCTTCGTCCAGCTCAAGCGCAAGCTCCTCGGCAAAGCTGTTTTCAAGGTGTATAAATTCGATTACGCCGCCGCTTTGAATTGCTGTAAGTAAAATTTTGAGATATATTACTATGCAGGTGTCGCCCCGTTCTGACTTTCTCAGCTTTTTCATTACCTTGTCGCTGAAAAAATCGTTACAAAGCCTCAACCAATAATATTTCTTTTCCTGTGTCATGTTTTTGTTCCTCCGATAAAAAATTATTCAAGGATATTAAAACACATTCGCAGGGAAAATTACAGTTCTGGACTGCTCCAATTTGTGCGGACAGTACAAAAACACCCCTATGGCAGAAAAATATTAAATTTTCAAGCAACGAACTGACTTCGGTATTCCATCGGAGTCAGTTTAGTTTTTAGTTGGATTCTTTGGTAGTTGTAAAAGTGTATGTACTCATCTATGAGGAGGCGCGCCTCCTCATAGGTTTTTAACTTTTGACGGTAAATACACTCTGTTTTCAGGATTGAAAAGAAATTTTCGGCTAAAGCATTGTCATACGGATTCCCGCGTCTTGACATTGACGGCGTAATGCCGTATGATTTAGTTAGCTTGAAATACTGATGAGATGTGTATTGAAAGCCTTGGTCACTGTGGAGCTGCAACTCTGCAGTGACCTTTTCCTTTCTCTTGGCTGCACGGATTGTTGATAACACAAGATTAATGTTTTGCACGGTGCCGGTCTTGTATGCCACGATACTGTTATCGTACAGATCTCTGATCACAGAGAGATACAACACACCTTGATTTGTATGGATATATGAAATATCCGTTACCCATTTTTGATTTGGTCTGTCTGCATGGAAGTCTCTATTTAGCAGATTAGGGTATTTGTGCAGTGCTTGTCCGTAATTGCGATATTTCTTTCTTCTGACAACCGAAAGCAGATTGTATTTCTGCATTACTCGGAGCACTGTTTTCGGATTACGGTGTATTCCTTCATTTTCAAGCCATATTACCACTCTGCGATAACCGTATGTTTGCTTACTTTCCGTTTGACATTCACGAATCTTTTCGGCAAGGAGTAAATCTCTATCAGGCATATCCATATGAGATACAAAACGGTAATATCCGCTACGTGATACGCCGAAGAATTTGCACATTTCACTAATTGAATACTTGTCTTTGTGACGATATATTACTCTGTATTTTACGCTTGTCTTCACTTCCTTTCTGTGAGCGAGAGAAAATCCCGCATCAGTTCATTTTCCATTTCCAATCGTTTAATTTGTCTTTCTTTGCTTGCAAGTTCATACTTTAGCTGAGTTAATTTGCTTAATTGCTGAATTGACGGCGGCAAGGCTGTTCCGTCTTTTCTCGGTCTGCCTTTCGGCTTGAGTTCTATTCCGGAAGCAAGTTTTCGCTGATTTCTGTTGTACCTTCTGAAAAAGTCGTGCATTTTCTCATACGATACTCCAATTCTTGAAGCTATTTCTCGTTGCGTTAAACCTTGTTCTCGCAGTTCTAATATCTCTTTTTCGTACATTTTAAGGTGTCTATATTCTCTTGCCACAAAAATTCCCCCTTACGGTAGTTGATTAATTTCATTCTACCATAAGGGGGTGGTTTTTTCTATTGTCCGTTTTTACTGGTTCTGTGCATTCAGCAGGGGGTGTTTTTAGTTTTTAGTTTTTAGTTTTTAGTGTTTAGTGTTTTAGTTTTTTTAATTTTTTAGTTTTTAAGAAAGGTCTGTCACATTCAGCTTCAGAATGTGACAGACCTTTGTCATTTTGTTATTATGTTCAGAATGTTATTTTTTTCCCGATATAATCCTTAAGCTCCGCTATGGGAAGTCTTACCTGTTCCATGGTGTCTCTGTCACGCACGGTAACGCAGCCGTCCTCGACACTGTCAAAGTCATAGGTAATGCAGAACGGGGTGCCGATTTCGTCCTCTCTGCGGTATCTCTTGCCTATGGAGCCGGTTTCATCAAAGTCTACCATGAAATATTTGCTCAGCTCGTCATAAACCTTCATTGCATCCTCGGAAAGCTTTTTGGAAAGCGGAAGAACCGCCGCCTTAATGGGCGCAATCGCCGGATTGAGGTGAAGAACAACTCTTACATCGTTCTTTTCCTCGTCAATAACCTCTTCGTCATATGCCTCGCACAGAAGCGCAAGCACGGTTCTGTCAAGTCCGTAGGTTGACTCTATAATATAAGGTACAAACTTTTCGTTGGTAACAGGGTCCATATATTCAATCTTCTGACCGCTGTATTCCTGATGACGCTTAAGGTCAAAGTCTGTCCTGTTGTGCGTGCCGTTTATTTCGCCCCAGCCGAACGGGAAAAGGAACTCTATATCACAGGCTGCCTTTGCGTAATGCGCCAGCTTTTCATGGTCGTGATAACGCAGATGCTCCTCGGGTATGCCCAAATCCATATAATACTTTTTGCCGTACTGCTTGAAGTATTCGTAAAGCTCGCTGTCCGTACCCTCCTTGCAGAAGGTCTGGAACTCCATTTGCTCAAACTCTATGGTTCTGAAGGTGAAATTGCCGGGGGTGATTTCGTTTCTGAACGCCTTGCCTATCTGACCGATGCTGAACGGCAGCTTTGCTCTCATGGTGCGCTGAACATTAAGGAAATTGACATATTCGCCCTGCGCGTTTTCCGGGCGCAGATATATAACGCTCTTGCTGTCGTTTGTAACACCCCTGAAGGTCTGGAACATCAGGTTGAACTCGCGTATCTCCGTGAAATTCGCCTTTCCGCAGTTGGGGCAGGTGATGCCGTGGGACTGGATATATTCAAACATTTCCTGCTTGCTCATTGAATCGGGATGAGCCTCCGGGTCAAATGCCTCAATCAGATTGTCGGCCCTGTGGCGCATTTTACATTCCTTGCAGTCAAGCAGCGGGTCTGAAAAGCTGGCAACATGACCTGATGCCTCCCATACTCTCGGATGCATGAGAATATCCGCGTCAAGCTCATAGCTGTTCACGCGCTCCTGAATAAAACGCTTTCTCCATGTGTCCTTGACATTGTTTTTCAGTCTTGTGCCGAGAGGACCGTAGTCCCATGTGTTGGCAAGTCCGCCGTAAATCTCGCTGCCGGCAAAAATAAAGCCTCTGCCCTTGCAAAGAGCAACTATTTTGTCCATGGTTTTTTTACTGTTATCCATTTGTTTTTCTCCTTATCAATATTTGAAATCTTCAAAATTACCGTTTTCATAGGCGGCTTTCTTTTCCTTTTTAAATGCCTCGCGCTCCGCCTTTATTTTTGCGCGTATCTCTTTCCTGTTTTTGCCGATTATGCCGTTTTTGTAAAACGACTCAATGAACATGGAGGCAAGAGCCCCTGCCGAGCCGAGTATCAGGTCAACCATTGTATCCGTAAGTCCGCCCGAATAAAGCTCTGTTCCGTGCTGCATATCAAAGCCGTACAGCCTGTCCATGGTAAATTCGTAAAATTCCCAGCCGACAAGCAGGGCAACCGCAAAGCACAGCGCAAACATTGCCTGAACCGACGGCTTTATCGGTCTTTTCGTTCCCTGCATGAGCACGCACAGCTCAAAGCCGAAGCTGCCGGCAAGATAACCGGCAAAAATATGCTCCGGAATATCAATGCCCGTAAAGCTTGTGTGAAGGTTGACCGTTGAACCCACCGCAACGCCGAAGGTGATGAAAATATTCAGCATTGTGGGCAGCCTGTAAGACACCCTTGTTATAAAGGATTTGCCGCCGAAAAGCTGAAACATATCCCACAGATGCGTGAACGCTATGGCAAACAGTCCCTGAACAAACTGATAGGTGTACCCGTACATCATTCCGGCGGTTCCCCACACAAAAAGAATGAGCCTGCATACCCACCATGTAATTTCAACGCCCTTGGGCACGGGAGGTATTCTGTTGAGTCTTTTCAATACTGCCACTAACGGAGAAATCCTTCCCCGTCCTTTCGCTATATTAATATACATCATATATGATGTAATAAAATCCACGAAAAGTCAATAGTAAAAATAAAAAATTTTAATATTATAAAAACAAAAAAATACTTGCAAGTTTAAAAACAATATATTATAATATTTATAATTATGGAACAGTGCGTATTCATTTTGGAAAGGATGTTATATATGAGTAAATCCGAAAAGAAGCAGAAAGCACCTAAATCAAACAGAGAGCTCAAGCGTGAAAGAGACCGCCGTATAGCCAAAGGCACCTCTGCCCCTATTGTATCACGCTCCAAAACAAGAACTGTTTTCGGCATTGTTATCGCAGGTGTCTCCCTTTTCTGCGGTGCAACGGCAGGTCTTACAAGCAATATACAGATAACGGGTCCCGTGGGGGAAAACTTTTTAAGCATTGCAGGCATAATCGGTCAGCCGCAGCAGGCGGCACCCGCTGCACCTGCGACAGAGGTTGTTGCGCCCGTAACACAGGCTCCCTCCACCGCGCCCGCGCAGGAGAACACAACAACCGCGCCTGCACAGGAGAGCACAACTGCCGCTCCCGCAAATGAAAATACAACTCAGCCCGCGAACGACACTCCTTCCGCTTCGGGCGGAGAGCTTTCCGCTTCATCCTCAAAGGAGGAAATCATTGAATATTTCAACACCGCATCAAACAAGGTCAAAACGGAAGCGACAAAGGTCACGAGAGTTTATGAAGACCTCAAGGCGCAGAACGAATATCTTGTTGTTCCGGATTCGCTTAAGGCAATAGGCGAATTTGCCATGAATACCTTCCTTAAAAGAACCGATGAGCCTGTCGAATACAACGGAGCGGCTGAAATAAAGGATAATTATCCTGTCCGCACACAGGATTATGTAAGTAAAATCACTCCCGACCTTGTGGCTTCCGCCACAGTAACCGACAACGGTGATACATATGAAATTACGCTTACCTTCATAAATGACGAGACAAACATCAATCCCGTTTTCGGCGTCGGCTACGGTACTGCCTTCAACCTGATGCTTGAAGAGCAGGTTGTTCTTGATTATCCGGGACTTTCCATTTCAAACATCAAAATTCAGTATCATGACGGCATTATAAAGGCAACGGTTGATAAAGCAACCGGCAGAGTTGTTGAGTCCACCTATACCATGCCGATGATTCTCGGTCTGACCGCAAAGATACTTTTCAGTGAGCTGGATGCGCAGATAGGTATGTGCTTTGAGCACAACTACACCGTTGCTTATTAAAAAATACCGGAAAACAGTATGGAAGTTAAAAGCAACGGAGGGAAAATGTCACGCACCGCGAAAACAAAAAAAGAAAAGGTGACCTGTGAGCTTTTCGACAAAATGAATTACATATGCCGCAGGTATTCCGACCGTATGGCGAGGATGGGTCTTACATATGCTTTCAGGGTGGATGCGGATATTTTCAGGCAGGTAATAACCGATTTGCTTGAAAATGTGCGTATGTTCCGTTCGGGTATTCACAGCAGTCTTTTCAGACTGTACTGGCAGACGGAAGACTATAACATCAACGACATTGTATATATAATTGAAACGGATGACCCGTATAAGGCAAAAATTGATTTTCTCAGTGAAGAAATACCGATAAACGGAAATATTCAGCTCCGCATTGCTCTGATATACAGCGGCGAAAGCACGGATATATGTATGCTGTGGAACCATATGTGTATGGACGGCAGCGCGGCGAAAATCATGCTTTGCGATATATGTTCCGAATATGACCGGCGTGTGAGCGGCATGGGCTACGGCGGTTCATTTAAAACAGGCAGCAGAAAATTTTCAAATGTATATTCCGATATGGACGGAAAAACCCGTTTAAAAGCAAAGCTGCTTTATAACTACAAGGCCATGTCCGGCGAATGTGTTTTCCCTTTTAATAAATCCGCCTGCGCGGCAGACAGCACCTTTATCACCGCGCTGAAAATCGACGCGGATATTATGCTCAAGGCAAAGGCTAAAGCCAAACAGTCCGGTGCAACGGTAAACGACCTTGCCGTTGCCGCGTTTGTATATGCTCTGGGCAGAACACCGGGCTTTGAACGCAAGGGCATGATAGATATTATGTGTACGGTGGATTTAAGACGATACCTCAAAAACCCGGAGAAGCTGGGATATACCAATTTTTCAACACCGTTTACCTGCTTTGTTGAAAGCCGGGAAAAAAGCTTTGAGCAGACCTTATCGGATGTATGCCGTGAAAACGGTATCACAAAGGCAGACCCGTTTGTGGGACTGCACGGTCTTCCGCTGCTTAATCTGGGCTGGAATGCCATGATATACGCTCAGGCATCGCTGATTGTGTCGGCACTGTATAAAAATCCCCGTCTGTGCGTAAGCAATGTCGGCGTTATCAAGCCTTCTGAATTTGTTCTTGACGGCAGAGAACCGTCGGATATATTTGTTGCCGGTCCCGCAAAGGACAAGCCGTATTTCCTTATCAATGTGATGTCTCTGAACGGAAATATGCTTGTTTCATCTACCGTAAAGGGCACGCCGGAGGACAAAAAAGCGGTTGAGGCATTTTTCGGTGAGATTAAAAGCTGCCTC
>JAKSQS010000034.1 GCA_024404055.1 Clostridia bacterium
TATAAAAAAAGCGAAGGATGAAAACGCATACAGCATTGCCGTTCTTCTTTCGGCGCACATTTCAATATTAAGACGGGCGCTGTACAGGCTTCTTTATGAAAATTGCGGTGTTATGCCGGAAAGAAAGCATATAGAGCTTCTTGTGCAAGCCATGCGCGACAGGAAAAACTGTCAGCTCGGCGGCGGCATTATATGCAGATGCTCGGGCGGCTTGCTGCATTTCGGCGTGCCGCAGGGCAGTGAGCCGTGGAGTATGACTGCTGTCACAGGCGAAAACATCACTCCGTATTCGGTTGTCAGGCTGATGAGGGTGAACAGAATTTTCTATTCATCTCTTTCCAACCGGCAGAAGGGCTGCTGCTGTTTCGATTTGAATAAGGTAAAAAGCGGACTTGTTTTGCGCTCAAGAAAAGCGGGGGACAGGCTGACTGATGCCCACAGAGGAAACACGAAAACGCTTAAAAAGCTTTTCACAGAAAAAAAGATACCGTCCGAAAAGCGCGACAGCTATGCCGTGCTGTGCGACGGGGAAGAGGTTGTTTTTGCGGAGGGCTTTTGCACGGATAAAAAATATTCCGTTGATGAAAATACACGGGAAATAATATATATAAGTATTGAAAGGATGTTGTAAAGTGAAGTATGACCTTGTGAATGATGTTGAAAGAGTTCTTTTCAGCGAGGAGGAAATAGAACAGAGAGTGTCGGAGCTCGGCAAAGAGATAAGCGAGTATTATAAGGATAAAAATCTTCTTCTTGTAAGCGTTCTTAAGGGCTCAATTGTGTTCATGGCTGACCTGATGAGACATATCACGGTTCCGTGCAGCATTGACTTTATGGCTGTTTCAAGCTATAAGGACGGCACGGTTTCAACCGGCAATGTGCAGATAAGAAAGGACCTTGACATTGACCTTAAGGGCTATGACCTGCTGATAGTTGAGGATATTTTTGACAGCGGCAGAACGCTTCAGCATCTTACAGATGTGCTTGAGCTGCGCCATCCCAACAGCATCCGGCTTTGCACACTGCTTGACAAGCCCGACCGCCGCGACCCCAATGTTAAAATAAAGGCTGATTATATCGGTATGCAGGTTCCCGACCTGTTTGTTATCGGTTACGGACTTGATTATGCACAGAAATACAGAAATCTTCCGTACATAGGCATTATAAAGCCGGAAATTCCCGCAATGCTTGAGGAAGAGAAGAAAAGGAGTGAAAACAAGGCTTGAAAAAAGAAAGAAAAGGCGGTCTGCTGACCCTTCTGCCTTATATTGTTATCCCGGTTGCACTTATTCTTGCAATATCGTTTTTCCTGCCCGGTGATAAGGATAAGAAAGAGTACAAGTATTATGAAATAGTCGCCCTTTTCAACGGCGGAAAGGTTGAGGAATATTCACTCAACCTCGGCAGCGGAAAGCTGGAGTTCAAGCTTTCCGGTGAAAAGGAAAAGGTCAACTATGTTGTGCCGAGCGTCAATATGTTTATTGACGATGTTCACAAGGGCATTACACAGTATAATGCCGAACACCCGGATTCACCCGTTAAATTCAATTATATTACGGGCAGTGCGGGCTCGTGGTGGGCAAGCATGGCTCCGATGCTGCTGCTGTCCGTTGCAATGGCGATATTTATGTGGATAATGTTCCGCAGAGTGGGACAAACCATAGGAAACGAAAATAACAGAACCCTGAGCTTCGGCAAGGCGCGTATCGCAACAAAAACCGAGAAGGATAAAACCACATTTGAGGATGTTGCAGGCGCAGACGAGGAAAAAGAGGAGCTTGCGGAAATCGTTGAATTTCTGAAGGAACCGCAGAAGTTTAACGAGCTGGGTGCGCGTATACCAAAGGGTGTTCTGCTTGTAGGCCCTCCCGGTACGGGTAAAACTCTGCTTGCAAGGGCTGTTGCAGGTGAGGCGGGTGCGCCGTTCCTTTCAATTTCCGGCTCGGACTTTGTTGAAATGTATGTCGGCGTGGGCGCGTCCCGTGTAAGAGACTTGTTTCATCAGGCAAAAAAAGAAAAGCCCTCCATCATCTTCATTGATGAAATTGACGCAGTGGGCAGACACAGAGGCGCAGGCATGGGCGGCGGACACGATGAACGCGAGCAGACGCTCAACCAGCTCCTTGTTGAAATGGACGGCTTCGGCAAAAATGAGGGCGTTATCGTTATGGCTGCCACAAACCGTCCCGATATTCTTGACCCGGCACTTTTAAGACCGGGACGCTTTGACAGGCAGATAACAGTCGGTGCCCCCGATGTTAAGGGCAGAGAGGACATTTTGAAGGTGCATTCCAAGGGCAAGCCTCTGGCACCCGATGTTGACCTTTCCGTTATTGCAAAATCCACGGCAGGCTTTACAGGCGCAGACCTTGAAAATCTGCTTAATGAAGCTGCTCTTCTTGCCGCAAGACGCAAAAAGAAGGCGATAACCATGAGTGAGATTGAGGAAGCGACGATTAAGGTTGTTGTCGGAACAGAAAAGAAATCGCGCAAGATAAGCGACAAGGAAAAGAAGCTTACCGCTTACCACGAGGCGGGTCATGCCATTGCTTCATTCAGCCTTGAGGGACAGGACCCTGTTCATCAGATTTCCATTATACCGAGAGGAATGGCAGGCGGGTTTACGATGAATCTGCCGCTTGAAGATAAATCCTATACCTCAAAGACAGATATACTTGATGATATTGTTGTGCTTATGGGCGGCAGAGTTGCCGAGGCACTTATTCTCGGTGATATTTCCACAGGTGCGTCCAACGATATTGAAAGGGCAACCGAAAAGGCACGCAGCATGGTGACAAAATACGGTATGAGCGAAAAGCTCGGTCCCGTGACCTTCGGTTCGTCGAACGATGAGGTTTTCCTGGGCAAGGATTACAGCCATACAAGAAATTATTCGGAAAAGGTTGCCGCGCTTATTGACGAGGAGGTTGACTCCATTGTCAAAACGCAGTATGAACGCTGCGTGGAAATTCTCAATAACAACATGGAGAAGCTTCATACCGTTGCGGCGGCGCTTATAGAGCACGAAAAGCTTGACGGTGCGCAGTTTGAAGCACTGATGAAAGAGGAAGCATGAGCACATTAAACATTGTTCTTGTTGAGCCGGAAATACCGCAGAATACGGGTAATATTGCCCGTACCTGCGCCGCCACCGGCGCGAGACTTCATATAGTGAAGCCGTGCGGCTTTACTGTGGACGACAGAAAGCTGAAACGGGCAGGTCTTGACTATTGGTATCTGCTTGACATCACATATTATGAAAATCTGAACGAATTTTTTGAAAAAAATCCGGACGGAGAATATTATTTCTTTACCACAAAGGCGCGGCAGTCTCATTCAGATGTGAAATATTCTGACGGATGTTATCTGTTTTTCGGCAAGGAGACAAAGGGCTTGCCGGAGGAGCTTTTGATGAAATACCCGGATTCATGCGTCAGAATACCTATGATAAGCGACGCAAGAAGTCTGAATCTTTCAAATTCCGTTGCCGTTGGCGTTTATGAAGCACTGCGGCAGTGGGATTATCCGAAATTAAGCAATTTCGGTCAGCTCCACGAGCACAAGTGGGAGGATATACTTTAAATAAAACAACAGGGCTGTGATGAAGCTTTTTCATTCATCACAGCTCTGCCTTTTTTATTCTTTATAATCTCTTGCGGCGTGCTCAATTACTGCTGTGTTGCCGCCGAAGGACTGCACCGCGACAACCCTGTTTTGCGCCGGTATAACCATCAGCTTTTGTCCGCACATACCGCCTTTATAATAAATTGTTCCGTCCTCGTTCCAATCCAACCCGTAGCAGCGTTTTTTTGCAAGCTCAATCCATTGTGCGGAAAGCAGTCTTTCGCCGTTCCACATTCCGCTGTCAAGATAAAGCTGTCCCAATTTTGCCATGTCGGAGGAATGGATATAAAGTCCCGTTGCACCCATAACATGGCCGCCGGGGCAGTGGCTCCATGCCATTTCCTGAAAATTCATTTTATAAAGAATTTCTTTCCAAAGGAAATTGTCTGTACCCATACCCGTAAGCCTTTCAACAATGCGTGAAAGCAGATAATATGCGCCGTCGGAATATTTTCTGTCGGTACCCGGTGTGTAGTCAAGCGGATAAGTTAGTGTATAACGCAGAAAATCCTCTGTAAAATCAAGTGAGCTGTTGCAGTCTATGTCAAGAAAGCCGCCGGGCAGTCCTGCGCTGTGGGTCAGCAGCATATCAACGGTTACGGTGTGCCAGCGTTCGTCCATGCCGCTTTCGGGCAGTTCATCTGAAAGAATGTCGCACAGTCTGTCATCTGTGCGCAATAAACCCTTGTCGTAAAGCAGACCGATAGCTGTCATTGTAAAGGTTTTTGCAACGGAATAACAGTTCTGGCACGGGTTTTGTGCCGAAACCTCAAGCGTTTCACTGATGCCGTTATGTATTTCCGTTATCCTTGTCAAAGGAAAATCACAGGTTTTCAGTATGCCGTCAAGATATTGGAGAAATCTGCTCATCAGTCGTTTCCTCCGTAAAAGTCCGATTCTATATAATCCACCCCGAGAGCCTTGCATTTGTCAAACGCTTCATCATTGTTTGCCGTCCATACCCCGAATTCAAGTCCGCGTTCATGAAACTGCTTAACCATTTCCGGCGTTGCAATTTTGTAGTCCGCGTCAATTGAAAAGCCGTAATCAAAGCACCGTTCATAACCGCTTTCACCCGAACCGTATGTAAACATAATCGGCAAATCGGGTATCATGCCGTGTGTACGCACAAGGTTATCAAAGTCAAAAGATTGAAGAATACATTTTGAAAGGTCATAAACCTCTCTCACCATGTCGAAAACCGCTTTAAGCTGTTCATCATTGAACGAGCCCTTAAGCTCAACAAAGCAAATCATTGCGTTTTCCTTCATAACCTCCAGATAGCGGCGGAAGGTGCAGAGATATAATTTGTCGTCAGTCAGCCTGTTTTTTAACGGCTTTGCGGTAAGCTGATTAAAGCTGCTGTCAGCTACAATAAGCTCTGTCCCATCCTCAAAAACCGCTTTATCATCATGTGAACAGACCAAAATGCCGTCATTTGTCATCCTTATGTCTGTTTCTGCGCCGCCTGAGCCGTGCTTTGCCGCCATGCGGAAGGCAAGCTCTGTGTTTTGCAGATATTTTGCGCTGTAACCGCGGTGGGCTATCATGCATATTCCGAGTTGTTTTGCTGTCATTTTCCAACCTCCTTTTTGCGTTTATTATATTACTTTTTTTGTTTTTTTACAATATGTTTTGATTTATTTGCAGTTATGTGATATAATCAAAAGAAAACGATTGGAGATATTCGTAATATGGGCGGAATTATTGCAATAGGCGGCGGCTTTCCCGGTGAGGACAACTATATGCTTGCAAATCATATTATAGGACTTACGGGCAAGGAAAACCCGAATTTTTTACAGATACCGACAACGAGCTTTGACAACCGCGACGCGGGAACAATGTCATGCTTTTTCAATAACGGCTGTAATGTTGATTTATTACAGCTCACCGGCACGGATATAAGCGAGGATAAAATTGCAGAAAAAATCCGCCGTGCGGATATTATCCATGTTCCGGGCGGAAACCTGCGTTATGTTATGACGGTGTGGGAAAAAACGCATACCGATAAATATCTGAAAGAGGCATTCGCACAGGGAAAGCTGCTTTTCGGTACCTCAAGCGGCGCAATGTGCTGGTTTGAGGAGGGCTATGATGACTGCGGCAAAAACGGAGAAATGATGTTTGTAAAATGCCTCGGACTTCATCCGTATTGCTGCGCTCCGCATTATGACAGCGATTTCTGGCACAGCTTTACGGAAGATATAAAAACGAGAAGCGTTTCGGGTCTTGCACTTGAAAACGATGCGGCGATATGCTTTATTGATGATGAGAGATATATCCTCACATCGAAAAAGCGCACGGACGCAAGATGCTTTCTGCTTGATAAGGACAGAAATTTTGAAAGAATTGACCTTACGGCTGATACGGAGGAGCTGAAAAAGCTGATATGATGAAAAACGACGATTTTCACGGCTTCAAGTCCGAAATTTTTGAATTTGACGGGCAGAGCGCGGAGCTTGTTTTTCCGGATAAACGCGCGGAAGAATCTTTGCTTATTCTCAAAACGGAATATTGGAACGCTTTTCCCGAAACGGAGCTTGAACTGCTGAGGCGCGGTCATCATCTTGCGTTCATTAAAAATATCAACCGTTGGGGAACGAAAGAGGATATTGACAGGAAAGCCGGTTTTATTAAATTTCTCACCGAAGAATATAACCTTTGCTCCTGTGTCCCCGTGGGCATGAGCTGCGGCGGAATTTTTGCCGTAAAGCTTGCCGCGCTTTATCCGGAGCTGATTTCCTGCATATATCTTGATGCTCCCGTGGTGAATTATATGAGCTGTCCGTGCGGCTTCGGAAACGGGAACAGCCTGAATGCGGACAACAGCGAAATAATGTCGGCTCTTTCACTCGGCAGTATCGGAGAGCTGATGGCATACCGTGATATGCCGCTTGATTATTTGCCGCGGCTTACTGAAAACAAAATCCCCGCCTTGCTTGTGGCAGGGGACAGTGACAAGACAGTGCCTTATGATGAAAACGGACTGTTTATTGAACGGGCATACAAAAACGCGGGAGTTGACATTTCCGTGCATATAAAGCCGGGATGCGACCACCATCCTCACGGTCTGCCGGAGCCGTCGTATGCGGCGGACATCATAGAGAAATTTGCGTTTATGTTTTCTGATTTGAAATAGCGGAGCAAAAAATGTCACAAAGTGACGGAGAAAGCGAACACAGCTCGCCGCGACGGGTAATATAATAATATGCTCCCGTTTTTGACGGCGTTATTTGCCGGCGAAGCCCATTTTCTACACCTTACCTGAAAGTTTTCAGTTTTATCCGTGTATACTATGATGATTTCATAAATAATAATCGCGTGAATCGGATGCTTCCGGTTCACGCGATTTGCTGTATTTGATTTATTTATCCCATGCCGTAACCTCGCAGGGCTTTTCAACGCTTAAGCTGTATGCCTTGCTGTAATCCATGCCGGCGCACAGCTTAACTGTTGCCTTATCGCAGTTATAAACGGCACTCCAAAGGGTTATAACCTCCCAGCCGAGCTTGTGACGGTAATGGAGATTAATGCTTGAAAGCAGGTTCATCGCTTCAGCTTCGGTCAATGTTCCGTTGCCGTGTTCAAGCGTAAGACCGATTTTACGGTAGCGATCCCAACCGTCTCCGTGTGTATTGTTTCCGTCCTCGGAAACGAAGAAGTTTGTGAGATACTGGCTGTCGCAGCTCCAGCCATCGCGATTAACAGGGTTGATTATTCTCAATTCATTGTTTATGTATTCGATTATTACACTGTTTCCGTTTGCGTCACCGATTAAATAATGATAGGAAACACCGAGAGCGTCATGCATATCATATTTTTTATAATATTCAATTGCTTCGTCAACGGTTGCGCATTTATCGAGTACGGTTCTAATCATAACGGTAGGCGTAATTTTCTTTTTGCCTGTTTCCTGACGGGTACACTCGCCCTTTATCTGTAAAACGATAATGGTAAGCCCTTTTTCGTTCATGCCGTCAACAGGGCAGTAGGGAGCAATAAGCGTCTGCAATCTCTTCTGCTTTGCAAGAGGATTTCTCTTCGGTCCGTAAAGCATGAAGTTGCAGTCAACAAACGAAACGCTGCTGTAACCGTTTTCGGGATGTGTCCAGCAGGCGAGAACGGGAGCAGCCTTGTAGTCAAAGTTTCTGCCGAGAATGTGTTCTCCGTTTTCATTGCGGGCATTAAATGCCGCGCAGCCCATTTCACCGTCCCCGAGATGCAGCTTTTTTGAGCCGAAAAGTACCGTCTTTTCGGCATATGCAAGAAGCTCTGCCGTATTGCTTACGCCCGTTTCAAGAAGTGTGTCTAAATCATAATCGTATTTGTAATCGAGAGCGTAAATGTTATCATCAATTTTTTTCAGCGTTTTAATGGTTTTAAGCTGATTTTCTTTAAAATATTTTGCATTCTTGATTTTTTCTGCGATAGCCATAAAATGTCTCCTTAAAATTATATATTGTTATTTTCACCGTCTGCTTTTTCCGACGATTCATTTTCATTTACTGCCTGTTCAAGTGTTATTGTATCTTCCGGGTTAAGAACAATATTTTCAGTTGCTTTAACGGCAATTACGGGAGGAACAATAATTTCTCTGACAGGATAATCAACCTCAATTTTTTTATTCGCTTTGTTTTCGGCAGGCGGGTCGATATACGGCTCGTTTCCGCATATGAATATATCGTTTGTTATATTCTGCTTTATTTCGGGATATTCCGGACAGCTTCTTATTACGGGCAGCCTGTGAATAATGTTGAAGCGTTTTAATATGAAATAAAGAAGAATAACAATTGCGGTCAGAAGCGAAAGCTTTATGCCTGCCGACAGACCGGCGGGGGAATATTTCATTTCAAGCTGATGCTCGCCTTTTTCAACTCCGAATGAAATCAAGCCGTTTCCGAGTGCAAACACCTTATTTCCGATATTTTCATCAACAAGAGTTCTTACATTGTCCTCGGTTTTATATTCGGCGTAATCAAGTTTTTTGCCGTCAACATATATTTCCCAGCTTGTGTCGTAAGGAATGGAGGTGAAGAAAAGACCGTCCTGCTTTGCCGAGAAATTGCCCGTTATTTTCGTGTCCGTAAACTCGCTTATTTCAAGCTGACCATCCTGAAGCGTTTTAAAGCCTTTTTTGAATACGCTGTCATTGAGCGTTACGGCATAAACATTGACGGAGGTTGAATCCTTCGATTCGCTGTTCAGATACAGCTTTACGGTCATTAAATCGCCCTTGCCCTGGTATCCCGTATCAATTACAGTGTCGATATTGAGATTGAACGACTGCGTGCCGCTGCTGCTTTCAACAGTTATTGTTCCTTCACCCTGTGACGAATTATAATATGAACCGGCATCAAAATAAAGATATACATTTCCGTCCTTTTCGGGAGTTATAAAGAATGTAACGCTTGCTTCCGCACCTGTGTTTGTTTTTGTCAGCGTGAAATAATGGCTGTCAAGCGGCTGCGTTATGGTGTTCATATTACTGTATGTCGCATAGCTGATTTTTACATCCTCAAACGGGTTTTTCTCTCCCGATGAAAGCGCGAAAAGAGAACCCTGAACCTCGAACGGGTCTGCGCTTGTATGATTCCAGCTTTGCGCCTGCTTATCCACACAAAAACCGATGGGCAGACAATACTCGTTTTTATATGCCGTGTACTTTCCGAGCTTGCTTAAATATTTATAATAATCCTTGTTTTTTTCAAGTACATTCGGTTCAACATTGTTGACAATATACTGCAATGAAAGCATACTGTTAAATACGGGTGTCTGCGGATAATATGTGTAGCTGTTTATATCGTTTGAATACATTCCCATTTTGTGCATGAGCTTTGATGTTGCTTCGTAAGCCATGGATGAAAATGTTGAAACGCCGTTGTAATAATACCAGCAAGGATCCATTCTTGTTCTCAAATATGACAGCTCCATACGGTAAAAATCACCGTTTTCAAGCGTATCGAGATATTTTTTCAAATCCTCAAAATCGGAAAGGTCGGATACATAGGCATCCTTGGACTGATTTATGGAGTAGCTGCCGGTGTCGGCAACAAGAATTTCGCTTGATACTGTTACAAGCATCAGTATTGAAAGAGCACCGGAGGCATATCTTCTGTCCTTGAAAAAAATGAGCAGAAGAGTGTAGAAAAAAGCAAAAATAACGCTTATATAAAATGTTGCCGTTGAAAAGTTTTTGGAGCCGACCTTATCGGCTATAATGATGAACAGTATAAGTCCCGTTCCTGCCGCCGCTATCTGACGGGAGGAAAGCTCGTTTAGTCTTATGAATGTTTTATAAGCGATTACAAGCAAAAGGAAGGTATACATAAAGCTCTGACGGTAGGGCAGGTCGTTTGGTAGATGAAGCCCGTGCCAGATATAATTTAATACATTGCTTGCAAAGCCGATATAGAAAAATGCAAGTCCGGCTATACTTGCCGCCTTTTCCTTTTTGCTGATGCTTTTTGTCATTACAAAAAGAGGTATGAGCAATACAGTAAGCACCGAGCAGAAAACATTCGGAAGAACATCGTCGCCGCTGCTTCTTATCGTAGGCTCAATTGCGGAAAGGTGGTTTGTCAGAAAATCAAAGAAGTTGAAATACAGATTCCATTCATCCGGCATTTTGCCTGATGTTGCGCTTGAAGACTGCAATATAAGATATGTGGGAATGAGTGCGAAAGCAATAAGCCCGGCTGCGGCAAGCGAACCGCAGGCGAATTTAATGCCGCTTCTGAAAAATCTGCTGTTCTTTATTTTTGCAATTAAGCCGCGTTTTGCCGCTTCGGCTGAAAGAACATCTCCGTTTTCATATTTTGAATAGAAATAAAGGAAAAAGTAAAGCACGGAGAACACACACATCATAAATGACATATAATAATTTGAAAACATTGTGAGCGCAAGAGCGACAGTGTATGTTCTGATTTTTCCGTTATTTATAATTCTTTCAATTCCGAGTGCGACAAGCGGCAGCAAAACCATCGCGTCTATCCACATTACATTCCAGTAATATGCAACGAAGTACCCGCAAAATGAATAAATTACACCGAATGAAACGGTTGTATAATTGATTTTTCCGAGTGATTGACCGATATAATGCGTAAAGCTCATTGATGAGAGTGCGGCTTTTATCAGTATCATTGCCGCGATTGCCTCCGGCACATTGGCGTGCCCGAACAGCATTACGACGGCGGCAACGGGACTTGACAGATAATTGAAGTAATTACCTAAAAAACAGCTTCCGAGACCAGAGCACCATGAATACAAAAAGCTGTCCGCATTTCTGATTCTTTCATAAAGCTCAGCAAACAGCGGACCGTACTGATGATAAAGATCCATGCGGAGAATTGTTATTTCTCCGAACGGGAGTATTCTTGACATGAGATAAACAAGCGCCATTATTGCTGCCGAGCAGCCGAAGGCGAGCCAAAGATATTTTTTATATTTTATGCCGCTTTGTTCGCTTTTCTTCATTTCGTTTCCTCTTTCTGCGGTATTTGCACATATATGTTTATTATTGTACTACATATGGAAAAAATGTGCAAGTATTTATATATAAATTTAAAACGCAGGCTGTAAAGGTCTGCGTTTCGGAATTATAAGTGCAAAATTACCTTAAACCGTATTTTTTAAGATAATCGTCAATTTTTCCTTTGGGGTCAAGCAGGGGGCTGAGCGAACGATCGTTATTTACGGTGTTGATAATGTGTGCGCAGTATTTTTCCATCTGCACCGAAGCGTACCACGGACGCGAGAGCAGCTCGGGCGTCTGATAAATAAGGTTTGTTGTGAAAATTTTGTCGAAAATACCCTTTTCATAAGCCTCGTCAAATCTTTCGAGTCCGTTGCAGAAAAGTCCGAAGCTTGTACAGATGAAAATACGCTTTGCGTTTCTTGCCTTTAGCTGACGCGCAACATCTATCATGGAGTCGCCGCTTGAAATCATATCGTCAACAACAATAACATCCTTGCCGTCAACATTGTCACCGAGAAATTCGTGTGCAAGTATCGGATTCCTTCCGTCAACGATTTTTGAATAATCTCTGCGCTTGTAGAACATACCGAGCTCCACACCGAGAACGGTTGCATAATAAATGCAGCGTGACATTCCGCCTTCATCGGGAGAAACTATCATAAGGTGTTCTGGGTCAACCTTTAATCCGTCGGCGTTTCTGACAAGAGCCTTTATCATCTGATACACGGGAGAAACATTTTCAAAGCCGCTTGAAGGAATGGCGTTCTGAACACGCGCATCATGCGCGTCAAATGTAATTATGTTGTTTACGCCAAGGGAGGTGAGCTCCTGAAGGGCGAGCGCACAGTCAAGCGATTCACGGCTGGAACGCTTGTGCTGTCTGCCTTCGTAAAGCATGGGCATGATAACCGTTATTCTGCGTGCCTTTCCGGCTGTTGCGGAGATAACTCTCTTGAGATTTGCAAAATGCTCGTCGGGACTGGTGGGAAATTCTATTCCGTACATTTTGTGTGTTACGCCGTAGTTGAAGCAGTCGCATATGATGAAAATGTCAACGCCTCTGACGGATTCACAGATTGTGGCTTTTCCTTCACCTGTGCCGAAACGGGGGCAAGAAACATCCATAAGGAAGGAATCCTTCCAGTATCCGTCAAATATTATCGAATCCTTATATTCCTGATCCTGCGCGTTTCTCCAGTCGATAATATAGCGGTCAATTTTTTTTGCAAATTCAAGACAGCCGGGCATTGGAATAATGCCGAGGCGTCCATAAGGAATTCCGGTAAGGTCTTCTCTCCAGTCAGTCATAACAGTCATCCTCCGAACATATATTATATTTTATACTTATTGTACAATACTTTGTTGACGCTTTCAAGGAAAAATACAAAATATGTGTGGAAAAATGAGGGGAAGAAAAAAATCTCTTTTTGTGGTTTTTTGACAAATAACAATAAGGGGTTGTTGCATTTAGATGCAGAAAGCGTTTTCTTCGTCCCGTGGGCAATACTAAATTATGCCGGGGGCGAAAAAACGCTTAGAAAAGAAAAACAATTATTTATTAAAGTAAGGGTTTTAAGATTATCCGTTACGCGGAAATGCCTGAAATCCCTTGTTTGGTATTGTTATTTAAATGCTACAACATTTGTGCATTTATTTTCGTACATAATTATATTCAACCGTTACAACAGCAAAACAGGTTTCGCTGACCTCCTTGATTTTGCGCATGACTTCCGTTTTTATCTCCTCCGGTGTTTTTGGATATTTATGCGGAATAACAAGGTCGAAAATAAGATTTGTGTGCGTCGGTCCGTCAACAACTCTGAAATCGTGAAATTCAAAGCTTTCATCCATGTCTTTAATAACACTCTTTGTTTTCGCTCTCAGCTCGTTTATTCTGCTGTCATTGAAAACGAGCGGATCAAGGTGCATGGTCATGTGAACGCCGAAATTATTCAGTATTTCCTGTTCCATACAGTCTATAAGGTCGTGGGTGAGAACCATGTCATCATCTGCGGAAAATTCAACATGAATACTCGCAAAAATTGAATTTGCGCCGTAGCTGTGAACCACAAGGTCGTGAATACCCATAACCTTATCATGGCTGAGGATGTACCTTGTAACATCCTTAACAAGCTCATCCTCCGGCGGAGCACCGAGAAGAATGCCGACGGTTTCTTTAAGGATACCAAAGCCGGAATATAAAATGAAGCCGGCAACGATAATTCCCGCCCAGCCGTCAATGTTGGCGGATGTAAATTCAGAGGCTATGAGAGCTATAAGCGCAACACCTGTGGCGGTTGAGTCGCTTATACTGTCAGCAACTACGGCACTCATGGCGGGTGAATTTATTTTCTTTCCCAATTTACGGTTGAAAAGGGCAAGCCAGATTTTGCCGCCTATGGAAAGCAGCAGCACAACCGCCGCGGCATATGAAAAGCTTACAGGCTCAGGAGAACGGATTTTATCTACTGAGGAACGGACAAGCTCAAAGCCCATGAGCTCGACCAGCACGCCCACCGCAAGCGCGGTTATATATTCAAACCTGCCGTGCCCGAAGGGATGCTCCGGGTCTGCCTCTTTTCCGGCAATACGAAAGCCGATAACGGTAAGCAGACTGCTTGCCGCATCGGAAAAGTTGTTCAGTGCGTCGGCGGAAATGGCAATACTGTGCGCGACGAATGTGCCGATAATAAATTTTGCGCCTGCAAGAATGAGGTTTAAGGCTATACCGACTCCGCCGCTCAGCGTTCCGTATTTTTCGCGCACCTCGGGGTCGGAGGTGTTTTCGCTGTTTTTAATAAAAAGCTTTACAAGAAAATTTGTCATATGCTGTCACTGCCCTTATTTATTGACTATATTAACATCAAGCTGGTCAAAGGGGATAACAACGCCTGCTTCATCAAAGGCGAGCTTAACCTTTTCCTGAAGGTCAAAATATAAATCCCAGTAATCTGATGTGCAGCACCATGCGCGGCACACAAGCTGAACGGAGCTTGACTCGTGAGAAAGAACATAAACCACAGGCTTCGGGTCTTTAAGTGCGGACGGAATTTTATCGCAGACATTAAGTATCACGGCTCTTGCCTTTGATATATCGGATGAATAGCTGATATTGAAGTTAATATCAACTCTGCGCTTTTCTTCCGCTGTGTAATTTATTATGCTGCTTGCGGTTATACTTGAGTTCGGTATGATAACTCTTTTATTGTCTACCGTCATTATGACAGTATACATAAGATGAATATCCGCAACACTGCCTGCATATGCGCCGACCTCAATATAATCTCCGTTCTTGAACGGGCGGTTTATAAGTATCTGTATTCCGCTTGCAAACTGTGAAACGCTTTGCTGAAGTCCGAGACCGGCGGTAACTCCGGCTGCGCCGATTGCCGCAATGAATGTGGTGATATTGAAGCCGAATTTTGAAAGAGCCGAAACAAAGAAAACGATATAAATAAGCATTTTTATTACATTTATAACAAATGTATGTACAGATGGGTCAACATTTTTTGCAACAAGTGCTTTTTTTACTAATTTAGCAACGAATTTTGCGACAAAAAAACCGAGAACAACTGTTATAACAGCGACAATTAGAGCAGGAAGCACATTTATAAACCTGTTGAATAAATCAAGCTTATCCCACCAATGCGTAACATTTTCCACAACCGTTTCAGCAGCATCGCTGACGGACACAAGACTTCCGTCGGGATTTGTTACGGAAATAATACTGCCGTCCGGGTTTGTAAGCGCAATTTGAGAGGTTGTTTCCTCTGCCGCTTTCGCCGCGGCTGCAAGAAATTTCATTACCATACTTATTCTCCTTTTAAATTTCAGAATACGAAAAAGCATCCACCAGACATGGCGGATGCCGGTTCTTTTTACCGATTAGCCTTCCTGGGGAGCGCCTACGGGGCAAGTACCTGCACAAGCACCGCATTCGATACAAGCATCTGCATCAATAACGAACTTGCCGTCGCCCTGGCTGATAGCGCCTACAGGACATTCAGCTTCACATGCACCGCATTCGATGCAGTCGTCGGAAATAACGTATGCCATACCACTAACCTCCTTGATAATGTTAAGCCCATTGTAGCACATTTTTTTTATATTTCAAGCCCTAATTTTACATATTTCAAATTTTCTAAAACAAAATCCGACAAATAATGCCGGATTATCGTTCTTTACTTCTGGATTTCGGTGATTTCGTATTTGATGAAGCCGCAGGGAGCTTCAACCTCAATTATTTCGCCCGCCTTGTGACCTAAAAGTGCCTTGGCAATGGGGGATTCAACACTTGCGATAACATCCGCGCCGTCCTTTGCCGACTTGTCGTTTGCAAGCTTGTATACATAGGAATCGCCGTATTCAATATCCTTAATAACAACCTTTGAGCCCATCTGAATAACATCGGTGGTAAGTGAGGTTTCGTCAATTATTTTAGCGTTTGTAAGAATTGCTTCAATCTCGCTTATACGCGCTTCAAGCTTGCCCTGGTCGTTTCTCGCTTCTTCATATTCACTGTTTTCTGAAAGGTCACCGAATGAAAGCGCAACCTGAATCTTTTCCTTGATTTCCTGTCTGCCTTCAACTTTAAGATGCTCGAGTTCCTGTTCAAGCTCTCTGATGCCTTCAGCGGTAAGAAGATATTCCTGTGCCATCAGTAATCATCCTTTCGGTTTAAAAATCAACTACGGTTTATAATTATATGTTTTTATACCCTTTATGTCAATAGTTTTTTTAATTCTTTCGCTATTGCAAAATCAAAAAATTAGTGTATAATATGTATTAAATATTTTTGAACGGAGTTGTTTCAATGAAAAAGAAGACTATTGCCGCTCTCGGCACTGCGGCTGCTCTCGGCGTTGCCAATGCTGTTCATGCCGCCACATTCGTACCGAAGAAAAAAGAAAGAAAAATTCTTCCAGATGAACCTCTCAATGTTGACAGATACCGCAAGAACCTGTCAGACGCAATAAAAATTAAAACTATCGCAAATCCCGACTATGATAAAACAGACTGGTCACAGTTTGAGGCTTTCCGTAATTTCCTTGATGAACGCTATCCGCTTATCAAAAAGAATCTCACAAGAGAGATTGTTCCCACTTCAAATCTTGTTTATCTCTGGAAGGGCACGAGAAGCGATCTTGACCCCATTGCAATGCTTTCGCATCAGGACGTTGTTCCCGTTACGGAAGGCACGGAGGGCGACTGGGAGCATGACGCATGGGAAGGCTATGACGACGGCGAATTTATCTGGGGCAGAGGCGCTCTTGATATGAAGAACCACCTTATCGGCGTTATGGAAGCGGTTGAGTCTCTGCTTGAAGAAGGTTTTCAGCCCGAGCGCGATGTGTATCTTTGCTTCGGTGAAAATGAAGAAATTGTTGCCGGAAAAGAAAACGGCGCACAGAAAATCTGCGAATACCTTAAGGCAAAGGGTGTTCACCTTGACTGTATAGTTGATGAGGGCGGTGCCGCTCTTCCTGCTGCAGGACGCATCGACCCACGCACACCCGGGCC